>JBHJGR010000074.1:0-8583 GCA_050331615.1 Elainellaceae cyanobacterium | reverse complement strand
CTGCCATCAACATTCTGCGACGTGGACTAAGTACCGTGGGGCACACGGGAACTTTAACGCTTGGGGACATCAGCCCTCTAGCATCGTTGGATCCGTCCTGCGGTGTTACGGCAGGTGGATGAACCAAGAATCCCCTAGCTTCTAGCTATGGGGAGTGTCAATTAACGTTCGCAGATGGGACCATGCCGATCGTTTCCCCAGAAGACTGCACGCTGGTCACGGGCGGCTGCAGCATCTTCGTCCGCGCCACCGAGCCGTTGGCCAAGGAGAACAGCGGGTTGGACAAGATGCCCGCTAGGGAGGTGGTCACCAGGGTGAAGACGATCGCCACCTGAATCGGACGCATCCCCGGCAGGTTCCAGCGAATTTCTGGATAGTTCTTTACCGCGTCCGACATTTCGTGGGGTTCCTTCACTACCATCATCTTGACCACACGGATGTAGTAGTAAATCGACACGACGCTTGTCACCAGGCCAACCAGCACCAGGCCATAGGCCCCTGCCTGCCAGCCAGCCCAGAACAGATAGATCTTGCCAAAAAACCCTGCCAGCGGCGGGATGCCCCCCAGAGAGAGCAAGCAGATGCTCAGGCAGAGGGTCAGCAGGGGATCTTTTTGGTAGAGACCGCTGTACTCCGTGATTTCGTCGGTGCCGGTGCGCAGGGCAAAGAGAATGACGCAGGTAAAGCCCCCCAGGTTCATGAACAGGTAGACGAGCAGGTAAAACACCATGCTGGCGTAGCCCGCATCCGTGCCGATCACCAGCCCGATCATGACAAACCCAGCCTGGCCAATGGAAGAGTAGGCCAGCATCCGCTTCATGCTGGTTTGCGCCAGGGCCACCACGTTGCCCAACACCATGCTGAGGATAGCCAGAGCTGCCAGCACAAAGCGCCACTGCTCGGCCACCAGAGGAAAGGCCGTAGTCAGCAGACGAATGGCCAGGGCAAAGCCCGCCGCCTTAGAACCCACCGAGAGAAAGGCAACGACCGGCGTGGGCGAGCCTTCATAGACATCCGGCGTCCACTGGTGGAAGGGAACCGCAGCAATCTTGAAGGCAATGCCAGCAATGACGAACACCAGGGCGACCACCAGCCCCAGGTCATCACCGGCCGCAACTTGAGCGGCGATCGCCCCTAGTCGCGTTTCTCCACCCGAGAGGCCATAGAGCAGGGACGACCCGTAGAGGAAGATGGCCGAACTCGCTGCCCCAATCAACAGATATTTGAGGGCCGCCTCATTGGAGCGGGGGTCGCGCTTCATGTACCCCGTCAGCAGGTAGGAGGCAATACTGAGAGTCTCCAGGGAGACGAAGATCATCACCAGTTCGTCCGCTCCAGAGAGGAACATGCCCCCCAGAGTGGCAGTAAGCAAAATGGTGAGAAATTCTGCCAGGGCCGTTCCCGACTGCTCGACGTAGCGAATTGACATGAGCACAGTGAGGGCGGCAGACAGGGCAATGATCCCCCGGAAGACGACGCTCAGCGCATCCCCATTAAAGCTCCCTAGAAAGGCGGTTGGGTCGGTAATGTCCCACTGGAAGTAGAGCGTTCCCACGGCGGCGAGCAGCCCCACCACGGCTACATAGGGCGTCCAGCGGGAAGACGACGCCCGTCCCGCAATCAGGTCTCCCACCAGCACGATCAGTAGGGTGAGGAGTACTACCCCCTCCGGAAGGATGGTTCCTGCGTTGAGTTGGGCCGAGAGGTTGGCAAAGTCCATAGGAATATTGGAGTTGTAACGATCCGTTATAGAGAATCATACCGCGCAGATTTGCTCAGTCTTAGCACCGGGCCAGGAAGATCTAGCTTGATTTTTATTGATATTAGCTATAAGTAGAGATCAGAAGCATCTAGAGCATCTTATATCTGTAGGCATACCTGTAGATCCCTTGGTGCAGCGTCACAATTGACATAAGCGGCAGTTCCGACTGAGATTGACCTGAAGAGCTAGTCACGTCAGCGTGCTAGCGCGTCATCGAGATTTCAGAGGGGCGTCATTGAGAATACCATTCACGAGGGCACCATCCATCTACGCATTCGGTTGGAGGCTGTTAGTTTGGAAGCTAGGATGGGAACCAAAAGTAAGGTTAGAAGCAGTGTTATTACGCAGCGGGCGTCACGTAACGGACAGCTTCGGGAATCTCGACCCCCTGATCAACCGCGATTGGTCGCAAACTAAACATACCTTTTGAGCACTAGCAGAAGCCCATGTCAACCCTGGTTATTGTTGAATCTCCTACCAAAGCAAAAACAATCCGCAACTATCTGCCTTCGGGATACCAGGTGGAAGCATCCATGGGGCACGTCCGTGACTTGCCCCAGTCCGCCAGTGAGATTCCAGCGACTGTCAAGGGGGAAGGCTGGGCCAACCTAGGCGTTAACGTTCAGGCAGATTTTGAACCGCTGTACGTCATCCCCAAAGACAAGAAAAAGGTCGTCAAGGCCCTGCGAGAGGCGCTGGCCCAAGCGGATGAGTTGGTCCTAGCAACAGACGAAGACCGCGAAGGGGAAAGCATTAGCTGGCACCTGACCCAAGTACTGAAGCCGGATGTGCCGATCAAGCGAATGGTTTTCCACGAAATTACTGAGGAAGCCATCCAGCAGGCGCTGAGTAACTGTCGAGACATCGACGATCAGCTGGTGCATGCCCAGGAAACCCGCCGCATTCTCGATCGTCTCGTAGGCTACACCTTGTCGCCCCTACTCTGGAAGAAGATTGCCCGGGGTCTATCGGCAGGGCGAGTGCAGTCAGTCTCGGTGCGGCTGCTGGTCAGCCGGGAGCGGCAGCGTCGCGCTTTCCGCAAGGGGTCCTACTGGGACCTGAAAGCCACCCTGGCCCAAAGTGATACGCCCTTTGAGGCTAAGTTAACGGCCCTAGGCGGGACTCGCCTAGCCACAGGCAGCGACTTCGATGAGGCCACCGGACAGATCGCCGAGGGGCGCAACGTCGTGCTGCTGAGTGAAGACCAGGCGCGATCGCTCCAAGAACGGCTGCGATCGCAAACCTGGACCGTTAGCAACCTAGAGGAACGCTCCTCCACCCGCAAGCCCGCTCCCCCGTTTACCACCTCCACCCTGCAGCAGGAGGCCAACCGCAAGCTGCGCCTCTCCGCCAGAGACACCATGCGGGTAGCCCAGGGGCTGTATGAGCGGGGCTTTATCACCTACATGCGGACAGACTCGGTGCATTTGTCTCAGCAGGCGATCGCCGCTGCCCGTAGCTGTGTGCAAAACATGTACGGCGAGGAATACCTGAGCCCACAAACGCGGCAGTACTCAACCAAGTCCAAAGGTGCCCAGGAAGCCCACGAAGCGATTCGCCCGGCGGGCAGCACCTTCCGCACCCCCCAGGAAACTGGCTTGAGTGGGCGCGATCTCCAGCTTTACGACCTCATCTGGAAGCGCACCGTCGCCACCCAGATGGCTGAGGCCCGTCAGACCCATATCACGATACAGATTCGGGCCGATGATGCCGAGTTTCGCGCTACTGGTAAGCGCATTGATTTTCCTGGCTTTTTCCGCGCCTACGTAGAAGGATCAGATGATCCGGATGCAGCTCTGGAAGATCGGGAGGTCATTCTGCCCCCGCTGCGGGTGGGCGATAGTCCCGACTGCCGCGAACTAGAGGCCGTCGGCCACGAAACCCAACCCCCCGCTCGCTTCACCGAAGCCTCCCTGGTGAAGACGCTGGAAAGTGAAGGCATTGGCCGACCCAGCACCTATGCCACGATCATCGGCACCATCATCGACCGGGGCTATGCCCAGATGGTAAACAACAGCCTGGTACCCACCTTCACTGCCTTTGCCGTTACGTCCCTCCTAGAGAAGCATTTCCCCGACCTAGTAGATACCAGCTTCACGGCTCGCATGGAGCAGACCCTCGACGAAATTTCTACAGGCGAGGTGGACTGGCTGCCCTATCTCCGGGATTTCTACTTGGGACAGTCGGGGCTGGAAAATCAGGTAAAGCAGCGAGAAGACCAGATCGATCCGGCAGAGGCCCGCACGATCGACCTAGAGGGCATTCAGGCCAAAGTTCGCGTCGGTCGATACGGGGCCTATATTGAGGCCGAGAACGAGGAAGGCCCGGTGAAGGCGTCCATCCCCCGGGATCTAACTCCATCAGACCTCGATGCCAATCAGGTGGAAGTTCTCCTGAAGCAAAAAACCGAGGGGCCAGAGAAGCTGGGCCACCACCCCGAAACAGGCGAACCTATTTACGTTTTGCTGGGTCCCTACGGCCCCTACGTGCAGATGGGAGACGAAAGCGAGGCCAATCCCAAGCCCAAGCGTACTTCCCTGCCCAAGGGCCTAAAGATGGAGGAAGTCACTCTGGAGCAGGCGGTGGGGCTGCTATCGCTGCCGCGGCTGCTGGGTTTCCATCCAGAAACGGGAGCAAAAATCCAGGCCGGCCTGGGGCGGTTTGGCCCCTACGTCGTGCATGACCAGGGCAAGGAGGGCAAGGACTATCGCTCCCTCAAGAAAGAAGACGATGTGCTGACGGTTGACCTAGACCGGGCACTGGAGCTGCTAGCCCAGCCCAAACGGGGTCGAGGGCGCAAATCGGCTACGCCGCTGCGAGAACTGGGTCCACATCCCGATGATGAGGGTCTAGTGGCTATCTATGACGGTCCCTATGGCCCCTACATCAAGCACGGCAAGACCAACGCCTCTATTCCCGAAGGGGAAACGGTGGAATCCGTAACCCTGGAGAGGGCGGTGGGGCTGCTGTCAGAGAAGGCCAGCACCAAATCAAAGTCGGGGCGCTCCAAATCAACGGCTAAAAGTAAGTCGGCCACTAAGGACGATGGGGCCGAGGCTGACGGTAAATCCACCAACGGTAAGACGGCTGGACGAAAGAAGTCAAGCAGCAGCAAATCCAAAACAACCGCGTCTAAGTCTAAGGGAACAACCGCTAAGTCCAACACGAAGTCCGCCTCTAAGTCCAAAGAGACCAAGGCGACCAAGGCCAAATCCACTCAAAAGAGCAGTACCGCCAAGAAGAGTAGCCAGTCTTCTAGCGGTAAGTCTAAATCCTCTAACACAGTGTCGTGAGGAGGTAATTAAAGGCAGGATGCCCGCTAGACCAGGCTTAGGCGGGGTAGATGCGCAGCCGCCGGTTGGGCTCTTCGCCGAAGCTAGTGGACTTGAGCCGGTAGTGCTCTACTAACTCGTGCTGCATCTTGCGCACCTTGGCAGAGCGGGGCAGGAGTTCCACGGGCTGCCCTTTGGGGATGACGATTTGCTCGACCGCTAAGCGGGCCTCCTCCAGGGCCTCCAGCTCGTCTTCGTCTCCATTGCGGGAGAAGAGACTGAGATTGATGGGGGCATTGGCGGCCTCGGCGTCGTCCATTTTGAGGATGCGCTGCAGGGCGCGGATGATCTGGGCCGTATTGTTGGACTTGATCGTATAGATGGGAAGCTGCCGGGTCTTGGCCATGTGCCGGAGCTTGGAGTGGTTTTTGACGTGCGATCGCAACGCCAACACCCCATCGGCGCTCTCCAAATCTTTCGTGAGAATCACCGGCAAATTCAGCGTATGGATCACCTGCTCCAGGTTATTGCGGCTCACGCCATAGGGGTAGACGTGGATGGGCATGCCGTCGGTGTCCATATCCAGAAAGTCGCGATCGCCTAGGGAAGCCCCCATCATTGCCTCCCCCATGGTGCGGTCGAGGGAATCATTTAGGAGCTCATCAAACTGCTGGCGCTGGGAGAGCTGATAGCTGTTATTGGCTGAGCGATCGCGGCCAAACTGATCAGACGCTGGCAGCGGGTTCATGCGCCCTGATGCCCGCCACCCCGAAGTGCTTTGGGAGTCGTAGCCCGAGCGCACTGACTTAAGTGGGGTCGTTTTTCCCATAGATTTGGTACCCAGCTCGCGGGTGATGGCTACCTTCCCCGAACCGTTAACCGTGCGGATTTGAGGATTGGGCAGTCGTCCCCGCAGGAGCAAATCGACGGTTTCCGAAACGTCATCGTGCACCACCCAGCGATAGCGCTCCAGCATCTCGATGGCAATGTCGAAGGTGGGGGGTGCTTTGCGCTCTAGTACGCTCTTTTGACTGCCCCGCCGCCGGGCCTCCTCATCCCCAAGGGTGACTGACTGGATGCCGCCCACCAAATCGGAAAGCGTCGGGTTTTTGATCAGGTTCTCAATTTGATTCCCGTGGGCTGTCCCCACGAGCTGAACACCGCGCTCAGCGATGGTGCGGGCAGCTAGCGCCTCCAGCTCGGTCCCGATTTCGTCAATGACAATAACCTCGGGCATGTGGTTCTCAACCGCCTCAATCATCACCTGGTGCTGCAGCTCTGGGCGAGACACCTGCATCCGCCGCGCACGACCGATGGCCGGGTGGGGCACATCGCCATCGCCAGCAATCTCATTAGAGGTGTCAATAATGACGACCCGCTTATTGAAATCGTCGGCCAGCACCCGAGCAATTTCACGGAGGGCCGTAGTTTTACCGACACCGGGACGACCCAGCAGCAAAATGGAGCGCCCCAGCCCCACCAGGTCACGCACCATGCCAATGCTGCCAAATACGGCCCGCCCAACGCGACAGGTCAGCCCCACCACTTCGCCGGTGCGATTACGCATGGCGCTGATGCGATGAAGGGTTTGCTCAATGCCCGCCCGGTTATCGCCGCTGAAGCTGCCAACGCGGTCAGTGCAGTAGGCCAAATCAGCCTCGGACACTGGCAGCTCCGACAGGTACTCGGCTTGGTCGGGAAAGCGGGCTTCGGGTAGCCGCCCCAGGTCCATAATCACTTCGACTAGCTGCTCTCGCTGGGGATGACCCTCCAGCCGCTGCCGCAGATCCTGTGGCAAAATTTCCAACAGCCGAGCGAGGTCATCTGCCGCAACATATTCAATCACCTCCAGATCTTCAGCGTGAGATGGTGACACATCTGCCTGGGGAGGGGTAGAATCCTTAAACGGAGAATTACCGATAGACGTCATAGATTCAGAATGTTCAATAACTGCCGATACCTGCTGGGTTAGACTAAACGCGATCGCCCATTCAGCCTGCATAAAGATATAAAATCTGCGGCCCTAGAAGGGAAATGACGGCGAACGATGAGTCGATTCATACTTAGAAACCAGGTAGGGTTTGGATCGCTGAGGAAGGCGAGGGGTTGGCATAGGCCATCGGTGGGCTGCAGGCAGCGTCAGACGGCACCAGCGGCTTGAGCTGGGAGACAAGCGACTGGGCGATCGCCGTCGCTTCCCCCAATAAGAGAGGATGCTGCTCCAGGCGCAGCACGGGCTGGGTAGGCTGGGCAGGCTCTAGCTGGTCGAGGACCGGGGTGAGCAGTCTCCGGGCATAGCTGCCATAGGCGACACCAGCCACGTGGATCGCTGGCCTAAACGGCTCGGGGGGCGTTGGCATTAACCCCAGCGATCGCAGCTTGGTAATCGTGTGGCCGTTTGTCCCGCCGGCAGCCTGCACATAGCCTGGCAGCCCGGCCTGAAGAACTTTTTGGGCCAGGCGAATGGTGGCATGGGTTGTGCCCCTGCCGATATCGCCGCTCATCGGGCGGCCATCGGTTTGCCAGACGAGGGCACCGGGCAGAGGCAGGATGAGATCGGCAAGCGCCCGCAAATAATCAATCAGCCCATCGCCATCGGGACAGCTAATGGCAACGAGCTGGAGCCGGTCGAGAAATGGCGCGATCGCCCGCCAGAGAGTTTGAAACTGGGAAAATCGCCCCACCTGGGTGTGAATTTCCAAGGCATCGACCCCGGCCAGCACCAGTGGAGCCAATTCAGCGGGCGGCAGCTGATGGGACCGGGTTGTGATGTGCTGAATTGGACAAACTGGCAAGCAGCGACCGCAGCCGTAGCAGCGATCGCGAATAACTCCTGATTTACGCCAGGAGTCGTCGAAGCAAATGGCATCAGCCGGACAAACGGTTTGGCAGGGGCGAGGACAATCCTCAGGGCAGTGTAGCGGGTTAAATTCTGCCTTGCGGAAGTGGGGGTCGTCTCCATCGTTGAGGCTGACCATGAGCCAGGGACGATCTGAAGCCAAAAAACCCTGACGTCTCGCGTCTTTGCCGAGACGAGTAGCGGTATGCAGAGCATCGCGGGCCGCAGACACAACAGCCGGATCGGCTGCCACATCGACACAGTCGGCACCGGCAAGGGCATAAGCCAACACAAGGGAACGGATAGCAGGGAGGTGTTGAAAACTGGCTCCGCAAATTAATTTGAACCAGTGGCCCTCCCTTAGGGAACGTAAGGGATGGTACAAAGCAATCACCCTTACATGCTAATAGGTTAGAGGCAAAATGGCGATCGGTTACTGCGAAAATTTGTCTCGGAAATTAGTCTACTATACCTCCCGTGCGCTTCTGGCGATCGCTCCCAAAAAACTGCTTTTCTTTTACAGGGCAGCTAAGCAACTGACATCTCCCCAGCCCTAGAAGGGCGGGGGTTCATGGAATCCACCTGACTCTGGCTGGCTCTCGGATAGACCTACATCATCCAGCCTCTTATCAGGGTTCATCCATGCTTCCCGGTCGTTCTTCTCTGACGCTGGCACTGCTGCAACGTTGACAATCCGAGGACTGCCAATC
>JBHJGR010000073.1:0-59088 GCA_050331615.1 Elainellaceae cyanobacterium | reverse complement strand
CCTCTAGTCTGCTGCTGGCCTGGTGGGTGAGCCGCCTGTTGCTGAAGCGATCGCCCCCGACGAAGCTTGCGCCCGATAAGTTCTCCACGGCGACCCAGGCGATTAGCGATGAAATTGAGGCGGCCCAGGCCGAGCGGCGATCGAAGCAGCATCAGCAGCAGCGCCTTTTGCCGCCGAGCGACTACCTGCCCATCACCCAGCGGCAGATGAAGCGGAGCTGGCGCTATCTCTCCCGTCCGGTGCGGGAAGGACTGCCCACCGAACTCGACGTAGACGCCACCATCCAGCGCATCAGCCAGCAGGGGCTGTTTTTGGAACCCGTGCTGGTGCCGCCCCGCACCAATCGCGCCGCCCTGCTGCTGCTGGTAGACCAGGAAGGCTCCATGATCCCTTTCCACAAGCTCACCGAGCGCCTGGTGGCCACTGCCCAGCGGGGCGGACGGTTTGGCACCACCCATGTGTACTACTTCCACAATTGCCCGATGGGCTACCTCTACCGAGACGCCATTTGCCTGGAGGCAGAGCGCCTGGAAGACGTGTTTGAGCACCTGCCCCTGCGCCAGCTCAGCACCCTGATCGTCAGCGACGCCGGAGCCGTCCGCCAGGGCTACAGCCCCTACCGCATCGAGAAAACCCAAGCATTCCTCACCTTCCTCTACCAGCGAGTGCGCCACGCCGCCTGGCTCAACCCCATCCCCAAAGAGCGCTGGCCCAACACCACCGCCGCCGAAATTGCCAAAGACATCCCCATGTTCGGCTGCGATCGCCCCGGCCTCGACAGCGCCATCGAAGTCCTTAGAGGTAGAAAAGGCAGAGGGAAGAAGGGAAGAGAGAAAATAGAAGAAAGAAGAGGGAGGGTAGGAGACAGAAAATAGAATTCAGGAGACAGAATTTAGAAGGCAGAAAGTCCAAAATCCTTGATTGACTGACAAAAGCTTATAGCCCTCACCCTAAATCCCTCTCCCAGAGCGGGCTACTACATACACACATCTTGGCCCTCACCCCCTCAATCCCCCTCTCCCAAAAATGGGCGAGGGGGAGGTAAGACAAGGCTTTCCGGCTCCCCTTCTCCCAGAGCGGGAGAAGGGGTTGGGGGATGAGGGCAAGGGCAACCTCCATGCCAGGTGACCTAACTAATTGGCCAGGGAGGCGGCACCGAAGGTGGCGTTGAACTGTCTGCACCAGATGGCCACGGACTGGTAGTCCGCCACATTTATATCGGCGGGGATGGCGTAGCGCTGCATGCCGCTCACCGACTCCAGGGGAGCTATATTCACATAGTCGCCCTCCTGGATGCTGTGGGCCGGAGCCTCGGTCGTGCCGATGACGTCATTGGAGCGGTGCAGGATAACGAACAGGTCGGGGCCTTCATCGGTGCTGAAATCTTCCCCCAGCTCTACAAAGCGCTGGCCATTCTCCTCCACAATCCGGGCGGTGCCCTGGGTGGGGTGTTCGCCGGAGACAAAGCTGCCCATGGCGATCGCCGCCGCCATTTCCTCATCGCCCTCCTCCGCAGCGGGCGTCTCCGGTGGGGATGCTTCGGGGGTGGTTTCCGCAACTTCGGTCTCGGTGATCTCGGTCTCCGCTGGGGGAGTAGCAGCTTCCTCGGAGACGGTGCCGCCTCTGCCGCAGGCTCCTAAAACCAGCACAACCGCCGACAGACCGCCTAGCAATACTCGATTCATGACAAACTCCCTTCCACAAATATGGGTGGTTGAAAACAAGCTGAAAATAACTGGTTGCGAATAGATGGACTGGATCCAATGCGCAAATGTTACTTGTCTTCCAGAATGCCCAACAGACATGACGACGGGCTGAGGCAGGTCTGAGAATTGTCTAAGCGTTGCAGCACCAACACAACACGCTACACTCGGATCTGCTGCGCGAGGATTTTCCATGTCCAACTCCCCCTCATCCGATCCCCAGGCCATCAGTGCGGCGGTGACCAGGCTCTACAACACCTATCCCTTCCCGCCGGAGCCGATTCTGGACGAGCCGCCACCGGGCTACAACTGGCGCTGGAACTGGGTGGCAGCCTACGGCTTCTGTACGGGACAGCGACCCGATCGGGAAGCCGTTCGCATTCTGGATGCGGGCTGCGGCACCGGAGTAGGCACGGAGTATTTGGTGCACCTCAATCCCCAGGCGCAGGTGGTGGGCATTGACCTGAGTGAAGAGGCGCTGGCGATCGCCCAGGAGCGCTGTCAGCGGTCAAGAGCCACCCGCGTCGAGTTTCACCGCCAGTCCCTCTATGACGCGGATCAGTTACCGGGAGAGTTTGACCTGATCAACTGCGTGGGCGTGCTGCACCACCTGCCCGATCCCGTCCGGGGCATCCAGGCCCTGGCCCAAAAGCTGGCTCCCGGCGGCCTGATGCACGTCTTTGTCTATGGCGAGCTGGGGCGCTGGGAGATTCGCCTGATGCAGGAGGCCATTGCCCTACTCCAGGGCGATCGCCGGGGAGACTACCAGGACGGAGTCAAGGTCGGACGGCAGCTCTTTGAGGCCCTGCCCCACGACAACCGGCTGGTGCGGCGGGAGCGGGAGCGCTGGTCAATGGAAAATCAGCGGGATGAAAACTTTGCCGACATGTACGTCCATCCCCAGGAGATTGACTACAGCATTCCCACCCTGTTTGAGCTGATCGATGCTTCCGGGCTGGAGTTTATCGGCTTTTCCAATCCTCAGCACTGGAGCATTGATCGGCTGATCGAAGCTGCGCCAGAGCTGCTGAAGCGGGTCGGGGAACTGGGCGATCGCCAGCGCTACCGCCTGATTGAACTGCTGGACCCTGAAGGCACCCCCTACTACGAGTTTTTCCTGGGCAAACCGCCCCTGCCCCGAGCTGACTGGTCCTCGGAAGCAGCGCTCACAGCCGCGATCCCCACCCTCAACCCCTGCATCGACGGCTGGCCCAGCCAGTGTGTGTTCAATATGGACTATCAGATCATGCGGCTGGATGACGCCGAGTTTGCCTTTCTCACCGCCTGCGATCGCAACTCATCTGCCCAGCCACCGCTCACCGTGAGGGAGATGCTCGAACAAGCGCCCCTGGATCTGGATCAGGTGCGATCGCTCCAGCAGCGCCACCTGATTTTACTGGCACCACAAAACTCCTAAACTGCACTGAGGTGTGATCCCCTTGCGTGTTATGATCTGCTGTGGCTCATCGCAGCCAAGGAAAACTGCTGTCTGCCTTACGGCACCTTTGTCCTGTGACCTCATCTCCGTCAGAGCGATCGCCTGAAATTGATCCAACCACTCCAGATTCTTCTGCCAATGCGGTGATGTCCCCCGCTGATTCAGCAGAGTCACCACCAGCGAGTCAGCTGTCTCTAGACCCTGACCCGTCTATTCAGGAGTATCGTCAGCTTCAGCGCGATTTGTTGCTGGTTACGTTTGGCCTAGCCGGAGTTATCTTTGTTTCGGTCTGGCTATTCTATTCCCTCAACACCGCTTTGAACTATTTGATTGGGGCCTGCGTCGGAATCGTCTACTTGAAGCTGCTGGCCCGACATGTCGAACAGTTGGGGCGGCAGCGCCAGCGGTTGGGCAACAGTCGTCTGGCTCTTCTCGTAGGGGTTATTTTAATCGCATCTCGCCTGAATCAGCTAGAAATCCTGCCTATTTTTTTAGGTTTTTTAACTTACAAGGCGGCGCTCATTATCTATGTTCTGCGTACGGCAGTCTTTCCTGAATAACGTTCGACCCTGACTTCGACGCCCAGCCTCGACCTGCTTTTTATTAACTTCTGGGGATATTTTCCAAATGGAAGTGGTGAATTTATTGAACACGTTTAACGCACTCCCCCTTGCCGAACTGGAAGTTGGTCAGCATTTTTACTGGCAAGTTGGCAATCTCAAGCTGCATGGCCAGGTGTTCCTCACGTCCTGGTTCGTGATTGCGGCCCTGATCGTGGTTACCCTCCTGGCCTCCCGCAACCCCCAGCGCATCCCCACCGGGTTGCAGAATTTCATGGAGTATGCCCTGGAGTTCATCCGCGATCTGGCAAAAAATCAAATTGGGGAAAAAGAGTATCGCCCCTGGGTACCATTCGTTGGTACATTGTTCTTGTTTATCTTTGTTTCGAATTGGTCGGGTGCCCTCCTGCCCTGGCGGTTGATTGAGATTCCGTCCGGTGAGCTGGCGGCTCCCACCAGCGACATCAACACAACGGTAGCGCTGGCGTTACTCACCTCTCTGGCTTATTTCTACGCTGGATTTAGCAAGAAGGGGCTGGGTTACTTCGCGAACTATGTTGAGCCTGCGCCCATCATGTTGCCCTTCAAGATTTTGGAGGACTTCACCAAGCCCCTCTCCCTGAGCTTCCGTCTGTTCGGAAACATCCTGGCGGATGAGCTGGTGGTGGCGGTTCTGGTGTTGCTGGTGCCCTTGTTTGTCCCGCTGCCGCTAATGGTGCTGGGTCTATTCACGAGTGCGATCCAGGCACTGATCTTTGCAACTCTGGCGGCTGCCTATATCGGCGAGGCAATAGAGGAGCATGGGGAAGGCGAGCACGAGTAGCACGCTAGGGTGCTGACTCGGCTGGGTTGTGCCATGCTGGGTGGACGGGATGCGTCTGCTGAGGGCGATCGCCCCCATCCGGTATGCCATCAACCTGGACATGATTGGTTGACTGATTCGTTACATACACTTTGTTTAGTCCTGTAGAGAAGGTAGAGAGTTAATTATGGATTCCATTACTGCTGCTGCGTCTGTTCTGGCTGCTGCTCTGGCTGTTGGTTTGGCGGCGATCGGCCCCGGTTTGGGTCAGGGAAATGCTGCGGGTCAAGCGGTTGAAGGGATCGCCCGTCAGCCCGAGGCAGAAGGCAAGATTCGCGGTACGCTTCTGCTCAGCTTGGCGTTCATGGAAGCGTTGACGATCTACGGTCTGGTGGTCGCGCTGGTGCTGCTGTTCGCTAACCCGTTTGCGTAAATCAATGGGTCGGGTAGGCGTGCGGTCTGCACCTCTACCCGCGCTACATCGCCTCAGTAACTGAGCTGTATCCGTGTCGATCCCGTCTCTGTGGGAACCAATGATTTATGACTTACTGGACAATTCTATTAGCTGCTGAAGCCGCTGCTCTTGAAGAGCCGGGGGGGCTGTTTGACCTCGACGCTACCCTACCTTTGATGGCCGTTCAGTTTCTCATTCTGGTCGCCGTCTTAAACGTCCTCTTCTACAAGCCCCTCGGTCGGGCTCTGGACGAGCGGGACGACTACGTTCGCAACAATATCGCCGATGCTCAGGAGCGTCTGGCCAAGGCGCAGAACCTGGCCCAGCAGTACGAAAACGAGCTGGCCGACTCGCGCCGCAAGACCCAGGAAATCATCGCCAATGCCCAGGCGGAGGCGCAGAAAGTGGCGGCAGGCAAGATTGCTGAGGCCCAGCGTGAGGCCCAAACCCGACGTGATCAGGCCCAGCAAGAGCTGGACGCGCAGAAGCAGCAGGCCATGCAGGCGCTGGAGCAGCAGGTTGATGACCTGAGTAGCCGTATCCTGAGTCGTGTCCTGGGTTAGTGAGCGCTCACCCAGGCTATCGGCAAGCGCCCCTCGTTAACCATCGCGAACCAAGTGACAATTATGGGAACATTCTCACTTCTGGCTGCTGAAGCCGGAGCTCTAGCCGCTGAAGGGCTGGAGGAAGGTGGATTCGGTCTAAACTTTGACTTACTCGATACCAACTTAATTAACCTCGCTATTATTATTGCGGCGCTGGTGTATTTCGGTCGGAAGTTTCTAGGCAGCACGCTGGTAGAGCGGCGATCGCAAATTGAGTCTGCGATCAAAGAGGCGGAGCAGCGCAAGCGGGATGCCGCCTCCAAACTGGCAGAGCAGCAGCAGCGGCTGGCCCAGGCCCAGTCTGACGCGGCACGCCTGGTGAAGGAAGCGGAAACCCGGGCCGAGACGGCTCGCCAGTCCATTCTGACTCAAGCAGAGCAAGACATTGAGCGTATCAAGGCAGCAGCCGACCAGGACACCACGTCCCAGCAGGAGCGGGTCGTCGCTGAGCTGCGGCAGCGGGTTACGGAAATGGCGCTGCAGCGAGCCGAAGAACGTTTGCGCTCAGAGCTAGATGAGGGCAGACAGCACCAGCTGATCAGCCGGAGCATCGAGATGATGGGAGGCCAATCATGACAAGTAAAACCGCCGCCGCCGAAATCGCCGCGCCCTACGCTGAGGCACTCATGTCGGTGGCTACCTCAAATAACATCACCGACCAGGTAGCTGAAAGCGTGCGATCGCTCCTGACTGCGCTTCAGGAATCCCCCGATCTGCAAAACTTTCTGGCCAATCCTTTGATTAAGGCAGATTCGAAAAAGACCGTGCTCCGGCAGATTGCTCAGGACAGCCTGCATCCCTACACCCTCAACTTTTTAATGCTGCTGGTGGACAAGGGGCGCATTATTCTCCTTGAGAACGTTTGCCAGCAGTTTCAGGAGCGCTATCGCAAACTGAACCAAATCGTGTTGGCGCAGGTAACCTCAGCCGTACCGCTCACCGACGAGCAGCAGGAGGCGGTGCGTCAGCGGGTTATCGGCATCACGGGCGCGCGCCAGGTTGAGCTAGAAACCGACCTGGATCGCGATTTACTAGGTGGTGTCATTATCCGCATCGGCTCCCAGGTGATCGACGCCAGCCTGCGCGGTCAGCTGCGTCGCATTGGTCTGCGGCTCACTGCTGCATAGCCCCGAACCTTGTTTCATGACCTTCTGAGCGAGTCAAGCTCTTTCCTTTTGTAGCCCAGTGGAGATCAGTCTAAATGGTAAGTATCAAGCCTGACGAAATCAGCAGCATTATTCAACAGCAAATCGAGCAGTACGACCAGGACGTCAAGGTGTCCAACGTCGGTACTGTCCTGCAGGTAGGCGACGGCATTGCCCGCATCTACGGCCTGGAGCAGGCCATGTCTTCCGAGCTGCTGGAGTTTGAAGACGGCACGGTAGGCATCGCCCTCAACCTGGAAGAGGATAACGTCGGTGCCGTATTGATGGGCGACGGACGCAACATTCAGGAAGGCAGCTCTGTGAGCGCCACTGGCAAGATTGCCTCGATTCCAGTCGGAGAGGCCCTGATCGGTCGGGTCGTGGACGCCCTGGCTCGCCCTATTGACGGTAAAGGAGAGATTCAGGCTTCCGAATCCCGCCTGATTGAGTCTGCCGCCCCCAGCATCATTGCCCGTAAGTCGGTTTATGAGCCGCTGCAAACCGGGATCACCGCTATCGACGCCATGATTCCCATTGGTCGGGGCCAGCGGGAGCTGATTATTGGCGATCGCCAGACCGGCAAAACGGCGATCGCGGTGGACACCATCCTCAACCAGAAGAGCGAGAACGTGGTCTGCGTCTACGTCGCTGTGGGTCAGAAGGCGTCCACGGTCGCGCAGGTTGTTAACGTCCTGGAGGAGCGGGGTGCCCTCGACTACACCGTCGTTGTAGCCGCCAACGCTAGCGATCCGGCAGCCCTCCAGTATCTGGCCCCCTACACCGGAGCCTCCATCGCTGAATATTTCATGTACCAGGGCAAAGCCACCCTGGTAGTCTACGATGACCTCTCTAAGCAGGCCCAGGCTTATCGCCAGATGTCTCTGCTGCTGCGTCGTCCCCCCGGTCGGGAAGCCTACCCCGGCGACGTCTTCTTCCTCCACTCCCGTCTGCTGGAGCGGGCAGCGAAGCTTAACGAGAGCCTGGGCGAGGGCAGCATGACCGCCCTTCCCATCATTGAAACCCAGGCGGGCGACGTCTCGGCCGACATTCCCACCAACGTGATTTCCATCACCGATGGTCAGATCTTCCTGTCCTCGGACCTGTTCAACTCCGGTCTGCGTCCGGCAGTGAACGCGGGGATCTCGGTTTCGCGGGTAGGTTCGGCGGCCCAGACCAAGCTGATGAAGAAGGTGGCGGGTAAGCTGAAGCTGGAGCTGGCCCAGTTCGATGAGCTACAGGCTTTCGCCCAATTTGCGTCTGACCTGGATAAGGCCACCCAAAACCAAATTGCGCGGGGTCAGCGGCTGCGGGAAATCCTCAAGCAGCCCCAGTACTCGCCGCTGTCGGTGGCGGAGCAGGGCATTCTTATCTTTGCGGGGACCAATGGCTACCTGGATGACGTCCCGGTAAACCAGGTCACGGCCTTTGTGTCGGGGCTGCGGGACTACCTCAAGACCAATCGCACGGACTACCCCGAACTGGTGGAGAAAGAGAAGAAGGGGTTCAACGATACCGTGGTCAACGCCATGAAGGACGTACTCACTGAGTACAAGCAAACCTTTATGGCAACCATGCAGTAGGTCGTTAAACAGAATTATTTTCTTGGGGTGTGTGCCTCCGCGGGGGCGCACACCGTCCCAGGTATAATTCATTGTGCTTCAGCACTTACAGCACTTTTCAGGTGCATGAGGTACAGATTTTTCGTTGGAAGCGCGAAGCGCTGTAGCATCATCAGGAGTTCAGTTAGTCGTTACTGTTGGCAGTCGTGTTCTCCTATTGAGTTCGCTGCTGCTGGTGGTGGCCGGTCATGGCGATTGAGGCAAAGTACTATGGCAAATCTCAAAGCAATTCGCGATCGCATCAAGTCAGTCAAAAATACAAAGAAGATTACAGAGGCCATGCGGCTGGTGGCGGCGGCCAAGGTGCGTCGTGCCCAGGAGCAGGTAACGGCTACCCGGCCCTTCGCCGATCGGCTGGCTCAGGTGCTCTACGGTCTGCAAACGCGGCTCCGGTTCGAGGATGCTGATCTGCCCCTATTGAAGAAGCGGGACGTGCAGTCGGTGGCGCTGCTGGTGGTGACGGGCGATCGCGGTCTATGCGGCGGCTACAACACTAACGTCATTCGGCGGGCGGAGATGCGGGCCAAAGAGTTGGCTGCCGACGGGCTGGAATATAAGTATGTGCTGGTTGGGCGCAAAGCGGTTCAGTATTTCCAGCGGCGGGAGCAGCCCATTGATGCTACCTTCTCTAATCTGGAGCAAATTCCCACGGCGGAAGAGGCGTCCATGATCGCAGATGAACTGCTCTCCCTCTTTTTGTCGGAAACGGTAGATCGGGTCGAGCTGGTTTATACCAAGTTTGTCTCCCTGGTTAGCTCTCGTCCAGTGATTCAAACCCTGCTGCCCCTTGACCCCCAGGGGCTGGAGCCCGTGGACGACGAGATCTTTCGTCTTACCACCCGGGGAGGTAGCCTTGACGTGGAACGCCAGCGGGTTGAGGTACCCACTCCCGCATCGCTACCGCAGGATATGATTTTTGAGCAGGATCCGGTCCAAATTCTGGACGCGCTGCTGCCGCTCTACCTCAACAACCAGCTGCTGCGAGCACTACAGGAAGCAGCGGCCAGCGAATTGGCAGCTCGCATGACGGCCATGAACAACGCCAGCGACAACGCGAAAGAATTAATTTCTAATCTCTCGCTGGTTTATAACAAGGCGCGCCAGGCGGCCATTACCCAAGAGATTCTCGAAGTCGTGGCTGGAGCCGACGCCCTCGGCTAACGATCGGGTCAAGAGGAAAACCTGCGCCGGGGACAGGGTCATTGCCCATCCCCGGCAGCTTTTTGGCTGCGATCGCTCCTGCTCATTGAAAGAGGTCTAGGGGCAGCGGGCCATACATCTCGTTGATACCAGATTCGTAAGCAGACTGGCAGGAAACCAGTACGCCTCGGTTATCGCCGCCGTAGCCGTTCGCATAGAGCAAACCACTCTTGGCGTTGAACTTGATGTAGGCTGGCCCACTAACCTCTAGCGGCTGGTCGGGCACCCTGTACCCGAGAGCACTAGCGTAATCCCGCAGCGCCGCTAATCCCTGAGCAATGGATTCGGCACAGACTCCAAAAATCTGGTAGTCCGACCGATGCTTGACGGCTAATAGGGCCTGCCGGACCTCTGACCTAGAAACTGTAGCGTCGGGGGCAGTATTTGGCGTTGGGCAGTCGAACTGCTTGAGCACCGCGTGGGCCATGTCTACAGTCATCGATTCAGGTGAGCTATTCCCAAGCGATTGATTGGGTAGATGCTCAGGCGACTGGTTCATTCATCTACTCCGATGCATTCAAGTAGTTAAACAAAATTATTTTCTTGGGGTGTGCGCCCCCGCCGAGGGCGCACACCCCACAGTGATCTGACACGGCTAATTTGATGGGATAGATTGCATCACGTAGGGTGGGCAATGCCCACCGGCCAAAAGTTTGACGCGATCGCCCAATGCACTACCTTATGCACTACCTTAGCCTTGTCAGACCAATGGGCTGGAATTAACTGTGCTTTAGCACTTCAGTGCTTGAGCAATTTTAATCTAGCGCTAATTAAAGCACGACAGCGCCGTATCTCCAGCCGGAACGTTGGTGAAGGCCGAAATATCGGGCAATAGAGTCACGGTACCGGTATTCAGGCTGAAAATATTGGGCAAATCCACCACTTCAAAGAAGGACGCGATGCCGGTCGGGTTATTCACCAACTGAATGCCGGTGGCGCTGGTGTTGCCACTGATAAACGTACAGGCATCGTTGGTGTTAGCGTTGGTGGTCACTTCCAAATCAGGACCGCCGTTGGTGACATTGCCCGACAGGGTATTGTTCTGAATATCGGCAACCAGCGTGGCGGTATCGGTGGCATCTAGATTGATGCCCTGGGCTCCATTATTGCGAATAATATTGCCACTGATACCGAGGGAGTCATTAGTGGGGTCAGTGACGTACTCCTGGAAGGCGACGTTGCGGGCGATCGCCCGAATCCCTTCCGCCGCGTTATTTTGAATAATATTGTCACCAATGGCAAATTCCTGAGCCACCACCTCATTCGCCTCGATATCAATCCCTGCGCCCTGGTTAAACTCAATCAGGTTGCGGTTGATGAAGACTTCCTGGGCTGCTGTCGAGGTGCCGTTGGGGACGCCGCCAATCACGCGAATGCCCGACCCGCCACTGTTGGCGATGGTGCTGTCTTCGATGGTAATTTCCTGAGAGCCGACGTTAAGGGCGCGGACAAAGACCCCCTCAGCTCCGCTATTGAGGATACTGCCCTCCGTAAAGGTCACCTGCTGATTACCCAGATCGATGGCCTCGATCAGGAAACCCTCGTCCTGACTGGTGGCAATGTCGGTATCGCGGATCTCCACAATCTGGGAAGGATTGGTGCCCTGGGCTGGATCGCCCGTGACATCAAGCTCGATGCCGACGCGGGTATCGCTAATGGCGTGGCGTTCGATGGTCACCTCCACCGCCTCGCTGGTGGTGTTGCTGATCAAAATTCCTTGCCCCGCATCGGCCCCACCCTGAACATTGGTAATCGAGTTATCGAAGAGCACGACGCTACCGGAGACATTGCTCAAGAATATGCCGCGATCGCCAGCACCCGTGATGGTGTTGTCCCGAATTTCTACGTCCTCGACGCTCCGGGCGGCGACGGCGTTGTTGGGAGCGTCTTCAAGGCGGAATCCAGACAGGACGGTGCGATCGCCCATCGTCACCAGGTCAGAAGCGGACGGGTCGCGGATGATGGGGAAATTGCCGTCGTCAGATAGGGGCAACCGCACCAGAATGCCGTCGTCGAAATTGATCACGGGGGAGAAGGGCAGCCGGGCCGGTGCTTCCGGAAATCCAGGGAAGGGTAGCCCCGCCAGTAGCTGCTCGGGACCTTGAGACAGCACGCGGACGCGATCGGGAATGGTAAACGCCGGGATGTCGGGATTGCTGCCCGCATCTACGTAGACAATATCGTTGCCGTCAGAGACGGTGGCATCCAGGGCATCTTCGACGGTGCCAAAGGGATTCTCGAAGGTGCCGTCTCCGTTCCCCTGACCCAGCGCCACGTGAATAAAGCGGTAGGGCTGCTCCTCTTCGGGGTTCATGAGGGGCATTTCAACCTCATCCACTTCGATTTCGATGTCTTCCTGCGTCTCGATGGCAATGCTGGGGACGCGCCGCACAGGTTCTCCCAGGCGAGCCACCAGCTCGATATCTTCGGGTACGGGGCCTCGGGGGCGAACACGAGGAAAGGTGAGGGTGACGGACCCAATCACGTTGGTCCCAAACAGGTCGTCTTCCTGCACGGTGACCCCCAGCACGATGTTCTGGACTGGGCGCACCTCCAGACCGACGCGCCAGCCCACGGTGCTATCTACGTCCTCAGCGTCGTAGAAGTAAAGCCCAGCCTGGCCTCTGAGGTCACCATCGCCATCGTTCCAGTCTAGAACTTTGACGCCAACCTCAGCATCGAACCCGGATAGGGCGATCTCCTGGACCTGGCGAATGCGCCGCTCTTCCCGGCTGGATAGCACCAAGAGATTGCCCTCAAACCCCGTGGAAATGCCGCTACGGGTGCTGGAGAGCAGCTCTTCTTCGACGATTTGACTGGTGTCACCTAGGGGAACGTAGCCGTTGACGCGGAAGTCCCATAGATTGCCCAGGGTTTCGAACCCCAAACCCAGCTGGTAGAAGTCGTCGCTCTCGTCGGTTTCGCGGTTATCCAGGGACAGGTATCCACCCCAGATGCGATCGCGCTTCCGGCCATAGGCCCGATGGCCGAACAGTAGGTTACCGCCAATTTGGCCGTCGTTATCTAGTAAAAAGCGGGGTTCAAAAAAAGTAATATTTCGTCCGGGGCTCTGGCGCAGGGGGATAAAGCCTTCAAACCGGGTGGTGCCGTCAAAGCCAGCCCCAGAGCTAGTATGCCCTACGCCAGCGCGGGCAGGAATGAGCAGGTCGGCAGCGGAGCCGGTAGGCTCTATCTGTGCTGAATCGGTGGTTTGAGCAGACGCGACCCGGTGGGATGATGCGATCGCTAGCAGTAATCCAGCAGATGCTAGGACTTTCAACGAATTCATGGCTACCTCGTTATCCATAGTGGTTTGCATGCACACCTGATTCCGACACGATAAGCCTTCCCCGGCTGACCCCATGAGTATTTTGGTATGGGATAACTAAGAAGAATCTAAAGCTTTTTTCCTCCTAGAAACTATCAGCCTACACAGTTTATTTGGAAACGTAAGCCTATACAAGTGGCTTCACAGCGTTTCTGGCGCGAGTCGGAGCAAGACAGGTGGGAATACAGTGCGCCCCTGCCTCTCCGGGTCTTACGCGACTAGAAATCGCTATTAGCCCTACAGGCTCAGGTTTGTGAGCGAATCCCCCGCGGCGCGAAGGATTCGTTCACAATCATGTCCTAACGCCAATGCGTCGTGCTACATCAGGGAAGTTAAGGAGAGTTAAAGGCAAAAATTAAAGCTGCGATATTATACGACTGAAAGAATATTTAGCATAAAAAAGCCCGCTGGATGCGAAAATTTAGGCATTCAGCAGACTTTTTTAATCAATTTCGCCTGATTTTGTATGGCCCTACGGGCCAAGGTTTGAGTGTGGCTCCCCCGCGACGCGGGGGGGCACACCTCTTAAGCGTCCTAACACGAAAGCGTAGCGCTATAGTTCTCCTCAGGTACCCACGCCTAGAGTTTGAAGTGGCGATCGCTCAGGGTATCGGCATTGACGTCCTCAAGGGTGACCAGCTTCCCAAAGCCGCTGCCGCGATCGCCCCGAATCAGCACATCGTCACCTCTTTGTCGGAACTTGAGATCTCCCAGGCTATTGATGCTCTTTATCTTTCTCAGGTCAATTCGATCTTTGACAATTTCGAAGTCGGTGATCACATCCCCGAAGTCTTTGATGTCCTGATAGCGGAACTTGTCTTTGCCCTGACCGCCTGTGAGTTCGTCTTTGCCAAAGCCCCCAACAATTAGGTCGTTCCCGGCGTTGCCGCGAATGATATCTCTGTCTTCGCCACCAAAGAGGCGATCGCGGCCACCGCCCGGATTCACATTCCCGGGTGCTGTGCGGCCAATGAGCTTGTCTTTCCCTTGACTGCCGTTCAAGATATCGTTGCCGTCGTTGCCAAACATGCGATCGTTGCCGCTGCCGCCGTTGAGCACATCATCCCCAAGGCCCGCAGTCATCAAATCGTTATTGGTGCCGCCATTTAGAACGTCATTCCCCTCACCTCCAACCAATCTGTCTTTACTGCTACCGCCGTTGATCAGGTCGTTGCCGCCGCCCCCATCAAGAATATCGAGATCGCTGAACCCATTGAGAATGTCGCTGCTATCGGTCCCCGTTAGGTTATCGGCCCCCTTGGTGCCGCTGGCGTTGGGATTGGGCAATTCTCGAAAATCAGGGATGCCGTCGCCATCGGTATCCTGCGGGGGTTGGATTGAAAAGGCTCCGCTGCCAAAGGTGCCTTCATCTCCATCTACCAGGTCTACAAGACCGTCCCCATCCGTATCTGGCCCGTCTACGACGCCGTCGCCATTAGCATCGGGCAGGTTGGCTCCGCTTTCGCTCAGGTCCGTTTCGCCATCGTTGTCGCTGTCCAGATCCCGATAGTCGGGGCTACCATCCCCATCCTGGTCAGGGGTGGGTAGGGCGGTGCCGCCGGTATCAAGGTCGATGCTATCGGTAACGCCGTCACTATCTATATCGGATGGAATACCTGAACCAATGATGCCGTCCTGGTCAGGGTCACTGCCTCCGGCCTCAATGACGTCGGGGATGCCGTCGTTGTCGCTATCCAAGTCCCGGAAGTCAGCGACGCGATCGCCATCGGTATCGGTAGCGGTCGGATCATTGATATCCCCAAACCCAGACGAATTCGTGTCTACACTATCCTTGATACCGTCCCCATCCGTATCGCTACCGCTAAGCCGACCATCTCCTTCAGGGTCAGGGAGGCCCACTTCCACGATATCTTTGATGCCGTCGTTATCACTGTCTAGGTCCTTGTAGTCGGGGACGTTGTCGCCATCGGTGTCGAGCGGGGGGCGATCGCCACTGTCGCCAAAGCTGTTGGGACTTTGATCGACCGCATCTTTGATACCATCACCATCGGTATCGCCATCGTCTATAACGCCGTCACCGTTGTTGTCAGGGAATCCAGCTTCCACCACGTCGTTGATGCCGTCATCATCGCTATCCAGGTCTTTGTAGTCGGCAACATTGTCACCATCGGTATCGACTACAGCCGAACTGCCGCTATCCCCAAAGGTATTCGGACTTTGATCAACTATGTCCCGAATCCCGTCGCCGTCGGTATCTGGGCCGTCTGCCTGGCCATCGCCATCGGCGTCGGTTAAGCCCGCTTCTCTCACATCGTTCAGGCCGTCGTTGTCGCTATCTAGATCTCTATAATCAGCAACATTGTCGCCGTCGGTATCGGGCACGGGCAATGGTGCGGTCGCCAAGCTGTCCGCCATGCCATCTTTGTCAGCATCGGCGGGAGAACCGGTGCCAATCTTGCCATCACCGTCTGGATCACTGCCTCCAGCCTCAATCACGTCATTGATGCCGTCATTGTCGCTATCAAGGTCTTGGAAGTCGGCTACACCGTCTCTATCCGTGTCGGTCGGAATGTAATTGGGGCGATCGCTTTCTGGAACCGTTTCCAGTAAATCCGCAAATCCGTTGGCACCAAATGGCCCATTGACCCGCCCGTCCTGGTCAGGATCTGCCGCTGCATGCCCTGCTTCTGTGAGGTCGTTGATACCATCGTTATCGCTGTCGAGGTCGAGGCGATCGACAATCCCATCCCCATCCGTATCTCGATTGGGATCACCCTGCTCCTCATCTGTATCGAGAATACCGTCATTGTCGTCGTCCAAGTCGGTAACATCGGGTATTCCATCTTTGTCGCTATCTTTTGTTGCGCGGTAGTCGATGGTGATGGTGGCCGGGTTGGAAGTATTGCCGTCGTTGTCGGCCACCGTGTAGGTGACGGGGGTAGGGTCACCCGTGAAGCCTGCATCGGGGGTGAAGGTGATCTCGCCGGAGGTGGGGTCAACGCTCCAGGTGCCCTCGCCAGGAACGGTGAGGGAGGTCAGGGGGTTGCCGGTATCGGGGTCAATCAGCTGCACCGTTGTTGGGTCAAGGCTGCCATCGCTGTCGCTGTCGTTGGTCAGCGGACTGAAGGTGACGGGATTGCCCACCGAGGCCACCGGGCTGTCATCGCTGGCCGCTGGCCCTTCCTGATAGTCGATGGTGATGGTGGCCGGGTTGGAAGTATTGCCGTCGTTGTCGTCTACTGTGTAGCTGACGGGGGTGGGGTCGCCGGTAAAGCCTGCATCGGGGGTGAAGGTGATGTCGCCGGAGGTGGGGTCAACGCTCCAGGTGCCCTCGCCAGGAACGGTGAGGGAGGTCAGGGGGTTGCCGGTATCGGGGTCAATCAGCTGCACCGTTGTTGGGTCAAGACTCCCGTCGCTGTCGCTGTCGTTGGTCAGCGGGTCGAAGGTGATGGGATTGCCCACCGAGGCTACCGGGCTGTCATCGCTGGCCACCGGCCCTTCCTGGTAGTCGATAGTGATGGTGGCCGGGTTGGAAGTGTTGCCGTCGTTGTCGTCCACCGTGTAGGTGACGGGGGTAGGGTCACCCGTGAAGCCTGCATCGGGGGTGAAGGTGATGTCGCCGGAGGTGGGGTCAACGCTCCAGGTGCCCTCGCTGGGAACGGTGAGGGAGGTCAGGGGGTTGCCGGTATCGGGGTCAATCAGCTGCACCGTTGTTGGGTCAAGGCTCCCGTCGCTGTCGCTGTCGTTGGTCAGCGGGTCGAAGGTGACGGGATTGCCCACCGAGGCCACCGGGCTGTCATCGCTGGCCACCGGCCCTTCCTGGTAGTCGATAGTGATGGTGGCCGGGTTGGAAGTGTTGCCGTCGTTGTCGTCCACCGTGTAGGTGATGGGGGTGGGGTCGCCGGTAAAGCCTGCATCGGGGGTGAAGGTGATCTCCCCGGAGGTGGGGTCAACGCTCCAGGTGCCCTCGCTGGGAACGGTGAGGGAGGTCAGGGGGTTGCCGGTATCGGGGTCAATCAGCTGCACCGTTGTCGGATCCAGGCTCCCATCGCTGTCGCTGTCGTTGGTCAGCGGGTCGAAGGTGACGGGGTTGCCCACCGAGGCTACCGGGCTGTCATCGCTGGCCACCGGCCCTTCCTGGTAGTCGATGGTGATGGTGGCCGGGTTGGAAGTATTGCCGTCGTTGTCGTCCACCGTGTAGGTGACGGGGGTAGGGTCGTCCGTGAAGCCTGCATCGGGGGTGAAGGTGATCTCGCCTGAGGTGGGGTCAACGCTCCAGGTGCCCTCGCTGGGAACGGTGAGGGAGGTCAGGGGGTTGCCGGTATCGGGGTCAATCAGCTGCACCGTTGTCGGGTCAAGGCTCCCGTCGCTGTCGCTGTCGTTGGTCAGCGGGTCGAAGGTGATGGGATTGCCCACTGAGGCCACCGGGCTGTCATCTTGAGCCGCTGGCCCTTCCTGGTAGTCAATGGTGATGGGGGCCGGGTTGGAAGTATTGCCGTCTTTTTCTTCCACCGTGTAGCTGACGGTGGTAGGGTCGTCCGTGAAGCCTGCATCGGGTGTGAAGGTGATGTGGCCTGAGGTGGGGTCAACGCTCCAGGTGCCCTCGGCAGCAACGGTGTGGGAGGGGACTGGGTTACCCGTATCGGGGTCAATCAGTTGGACAGAGGTGGGATCCAGGCTCCCATCGCTGTCGCTGTCGTTGGTCAGCGGGTCGAAGGTGATGGGATTGCCCACTGAGGCTACCGGGCTGTCATCTTGAGCCGCTGGCCCTTCCTGGTAGTCAATGGTGATGGTGGCCGGGTTGGAAGTATTGCCGTCGTTGTCGGCCACCGTGTAGCTGACGGGGGTAGGGTCGTCCGTGAAGCCTGCATCGGGGGTGAAGGTGATGTCGCCTGAGGTGGGGTCAACGCTCCAGGTGCCCTCGCCAGGGACCGTGAGGGAGGTCAGGGGGTTGCCGGTATCGGGGTCAATCAGCTGCACCGTTGTTGGGTCAAGGCTGCCGTCGCTGTCGCTGTCGTTGGTCAGCGGGTCAAAGGTGATGGGATTGCCCACTGAGGCCACCGGGCTGTCATCTTGAGCGACGGGTGGAACTGCTACTGTGATGGTAGTTGTGGCGATGTTACTGTCGATAGTGCCATCATTGACCACTACTTCAATAGTGCGGTCAGCGATATTCGGATTAGCCTGCAGATTATTAAAGGTAATAGCAGCGATCGCCGCCTCATACTCATCTATCGTTCCAGTTCCAGTCAGGACAATTTGGCTATTTGTCGAAGACGGATCAACGCTAATCCCACTACCACCGGGAATTGATGCCCCAGAGAGGACGTCTCCGACCTGGGCATTTGTCAGGGTAATGGTAGCTCCGGTGAGAGTGCTGTTGTCTGCATCGGTGATGGTGGTGTCACTGTCGGCGATCGCCACCCCACCGCCACCTTCCGTAAAGACAGTTCGATAGTCGGCATCCGCCGCCGTACTGTCATCGCCATCCAGGTCTAGAACTGGTGGGTCATTTACCGGAACGACCGCGATAGTAGATACCGCCGTTGGGGTGCTGGTTGAGCCAGAGGAATCGGTGGCAGTGAAGACCAAAGTGCGATCGCCCACCGTTGGATTATCTGAGGTATTCCGATAGGTGATGCCGCGCAGCAGGGTATCCAAATCTTCCTGGGCCAGGATTCCATCGCCACCGTTTTCAACAAGGTCGAAAGTTCCTGTAGTGCTGTCGTAAGTGATGTCGATGGTGGTGGTGCCCACTGTTATCTGGACAGGAGTGCCAGCATTGGTATCCAGAGGAAAGTCTGTGCCGCCGATGGTAACGATTTCAGCTCCACCATCAATGACCCTGGTTGGGTCAGCCACAATTCTCAGGCTGGTGACGTCATTCTCGGTAAAGTCATTGACATCGGCGGCAGTAGCGTCAGCAACGTTAACCGCAGGGCCATCCTCGGTGAAAGTGGTGCTGTAATCGTTGATAGTTTCGTCTAGAACAGTGATTTGGGGAGAATCAAGCGTGAATTCTCCATCTCCATCATGGACAAAGCCCGCCTTGCTGGTGTCCTGAAAGTCGGATACGTATGTCAAGCGGAAGGTGGACGTCGTGTTATAAATCAGCTCGGCTGCTGCATCCTTGTCGGTCTCATCATTTACTGTAGTGCCCTGGAACTCATAGGTATCTGCGGTCGGCTGGCTAATGGCAACTTCAGTGGGGTCATTAACTGCGTAGCTAGAAATCCCAGAGGCAATGACGCTTTCGATCCTTCGATTGTTGCTATTAGATGTTAAATCATCAAAGTCTTTGATGGTGAACTTGAATTCTGGAACATTAACTGGTGTATCAGTGCCTGCCAGCACAAATTGATATTCAACCAGAACTTCGACTCTGTTTCCGGCCTGTCCTGGAACATCGATTTTGAAATCATTAGTCCCATCGACCGAAAATACAACCGTCCGGTCGGGATTTGTCCCTTCGCCAGGGTCCGGGTTGGCAATCGAGACGATGGTCGCCAGCATATCGATCGCCGCCCCCGTCGTCGTCATACCGACGTTGGTATAGCGAGCCGTACCGCCTTCCCCAGGGGTTGCGTTCTCAACATTACTGAAGGTTAAGTTAGTTGTGGCGTTAAGATCGATGAAGGGTGGGGCGGCATCCAGGCTGCGATAGTCGGCGTCGGACGGGGCTAAGTCAGTATTGTCTAAGTTCGTAAGCGGCGCATCAACATTACCATCGGGGTCGGCATAGCTCGCCCCTACGCCATCACCAATCCCGTCACCGTTGCTATCTGCTCCGGGGGTAAGGCCCGACTCAACCGCGTCATTGTTACCATCATTGTCTGAATCATTATCGATATAGTCGGGATTATCCGTACCGTCAGTGTTGACGGGGGTTGCAAAAGTGCCGCCAAAGTCGCCCGTGGTGCCATCGTTGGCATCGAACAGGTCGATGACTCCGTCACCATCAGCATCGTTATCCGTGATGTCACCATCATTAGCAGTATAGCCAGCGGTTGACCGGGCTTCCACCGTGTCAGGAATGCCATCGTTGTCCGAGTCGAGATCGAGATAGTCAGGAATGCTGTCTGGAGTCGTTTCGCTGTCGGCAGGAATAACGGTTCCGCCCGAAGCAACGTCACTGTCATCTGCATCAGCAGTGGCCTGTAAACCATCACTGTCGGCATCAGTGGTGCTGTCGAGAATGCCATCATTATTGGTGTCTACGATAGCCGCATCTTGACCACTTTCTACCAGGTCGCTGATACCGTCGTTATCCGAATCCAGATCGAGGTGATTTGCAATCCCGTCACCATCAGTGTCAGTTATGGACTTCAGGCGCAGCACAATACCGCTACTGCGCCTCGTTGTGGATGTTGTTCCAGTGAGGGTATACGTCCCATCGGCATCGATTTCCACCAAAGAGCCGCCGAGGCTCGACCCACTTCCGCCTGTTTCAACAATCTCAGTGCCCTGATCGAAGTCGTAGGTTGCGCCGGATGAGCCGCTGTTGGTGAAATATAGCAGTACGTCACTATTCTCGGCAGTAACTGGTGGTGATGACCAGGAAACGTTATTAGTTTCAGTGGGTTCTACGTCAAACAGCGCGGTTGACAGCCTCTGCTCAAAGTTCTCCAGCGTTGCTAGGTATCCGTTAAATTCCTGAGCGACGTTTACAGTATTGATGGTCAGAGTATTTCCTGAAACTGTTTGCAGTTGCTCTTCCGTCAATAGGTACGCCGCTAAAAAGTTGGTATCGTTCTTAGTTGGGTCATATATGCCATAGTCCAGCGCTACCTGGGTCATCTGCACACCGCCCAGCGTCACCGTCGCGTCTTGAATTGTGGCGTTTTGAGCATTTCGCGGATTGGGGATGGTGTTCTCTGAGGCTAGAACTAGGATTACAGCCCGATTATTTCCGGCAGCTGGTGTATAGGTAACATTAAAGGTGGAAATATCGGTACCAGTTGCGAAGTCGATGGAGTCGATGACAGCGACCTTGCCCCGCTCATCCACGTCCAAAATGCCGTCGTTATCATCGTCCAGGTCAACGGGGTTGCTGATGCCATCGCCATCAGTATCAGCGTCAACAATAATAAAGGTGGTAGCCGTTTTGCTGGTGGTAGTGGCGTCATTGACAGTCACTTCAACCGTGCGATTGCGCGGATCGAGATTCGCATTTGGATTATCAAAGGTGATGGCGGCGATCGCAGCCTGATATTCTGCCACCGTTCCTGTCCCGCTGAGAGTAACGGTAGTGCCGTCAGCAGAAGCCGTGATACCTGTGCCGGTTGGAATGTCGACTCCAGAGAGGATATCGCCTGCTTGGGGATTCGTGAGGGTAATGGTTGCGTCAGTAATAGTGTCGTCGTTGTCAGTGATTGCTGGGTCAATGGCGATCGCTACTGGGGTACCTCCCGCGCCAAATGAAGCCCGGCTATCGATACCCGTAATGCCGCTATCGTCGTTAGCATCCAGGTCAAGAGTAATGCTCAATATGCCTGCGTAAGTCCGTTGCACGGACTGGGTAAACGCGATCGCCCCACTGGGACGACCAGCACAGTAATCCAGGTTCCAGTTACCTCCCAGCGCAGCGCTGCCGATACGGGTGGTGGAAGCCGCAATATTGGCTCCAGTTACTTGATGGAGCTTGGTGATAAATTCCTCTCCGGCGTCTCCGGCGGCGACGTTGCAGGCGTAGAGAAGAATTTGGGATTTTGGATTTGGGATTTTGGATTTTGGATGGAACCCAGCCGGGTGGGATTTTGGATTTTGGATTTGGGATTTGGGATTAAACCAAGCCTTGAGGTCCTGGGTGTAGCGGTCGAGGGTGGTGAGGCTGAGTTCGGTGTTGCCCAGGTGGAGGGTGCCGGGGGAGCCGTGGGCGACGATGTGAATGGTGGAAATATCCGGACGGGTCGCCAGGGCTTCTGTAATTTGATGTAGACCATCCTGGTCGGGAGTTAGCAGAATCACCTCAACGGCAGGATGCACGCCCTTAAGTAAGACTTCGTAATCTGGAACATTGGTATCGATGAAGCAGATGCCGGCCTGATTGTTGGAGTAGTTGAGAACCATAAGGGAAAATTCCTCTCGCTGGATAGATGTCGTTTGATTAGATGGATAGCCGCGAAGTAGATAGGAAATGGGCGATCGCCAGTCAGCATTCACCCACCAATCGCTATGCCGAGAAACACAAATTGGCTAAAATAATTAACTGTTTCCCTAGAAAAAAGCATTGAATTCTTCACCCAATCACTGACTGGGTAAAATCTGTTCATCGAGGCTATGCGCGTTTCTATGGACGTAGTTCAAGTAGAGCTAATCTTCTAGCATTAGAAGCGCAGATTTCCTAAACGTGCAGACCGCAGCCCGAGATCTTAGGGCATAGAGTTTCGAGGGCGTAAATTGCCAATATGGGTTCTAATTGTTCAGGCGCAATGCTGCGAAGGGGGCTAATTCTAATGCGGTACCGACATTGCAGTACGTAATGCCACAGAGTTGTGTCATATAAAGGTATGATGCCCAGCGAAGAATAAAACTAACCGAGTAAAAGGTTGGATTACGAAAACTTAGTCGCTAATTTGTTACGTCTTTACCGATTCTGGTAAAGATAAGTAGAGCTGCATTGAGAAACGAAGGTTAGAAAACCGGGGGAGCGCCCGGTTTTCTAATATGAATTTAATTGTGCTGACCTACTTAAGTGCTGAAGCGCGGTTAGTTACATCTTGTGGAGGCGTGCACCCTCGGCGGGGGCGCACACCTTAAGAAGTACATTAGATCGCATGACTCAACTACATGGAGATACCTGGATGGGCAAGCTAAAACCGATAGAGCTAGGGGACGGCAGCATCGTCTACCTGGAAGCGTCTGGCGAACTGGATGTTTCAGAAGTGGCAGTAAACCTGGATGGCTATGACGAAGAGGACGAAGAGGAAATTACGCGCACGGCCAAAAGTCCCAGCGTTGCCGCCGCCCGCATGGCTACCCGGCTGAAGATGCGGGGGCAGTCTATGGATGCGCTCATCCGCAATTACACCACCAATACGCTACGAGCTTTTCGAAACGTGGCTTTCGCGGAGGTGGAGAAGGTCTCCCTAGAATTCGGCGTTACGGTGGACGTCGAGACTGGAATTCCATACATTGCATCAGGTACTGCAAGCTGCAATATCAAGGTGCAGGTGGAGTGTAAGTTCCCCGATCGCTCGGCGGCTAATACCGATGAAGATGAATAGTTTTCCCTTAAAAGCATGAACAAGGAGACGGCGGCTAGGTTGGCGATCGCCAATTTCCAAACTGGATCTGAAATCACTGGGGAACACGGGAATTTGCTGTTAGAGTCAGCTATAGTGATCTGCGCTCCTGGAAGTCATGAATTCTGTTGATTTAGCATTTACGCCAGCGCTCGACCAAGCCGCCCTGATTCGCCAAAAGACTGTCTCTCCGGTGGAACTGGTTGAACTCTATCTCAGCCGTATTCAGGCCATTGACTCCCGTATCAATAGCTACATCACCGTCATCGCTGAGCGGGCGCTACAGGAGGCCGCAGAGAAAACCGAGGCGATCGCCAAAGCGTCTGACCCAGACGAGCTGCCTCCCTTCTTCGGTGTGCCGATTTCCGTTAAAGACCTCAATCCCATGAAAGGCGTGCGGTTTACCTTGGGCACCGCCGCCCTCACCGACAACATGGCCACCTTCGACGATGCCACCGTAACCCGTATCCGGCAGGCAGGCTTCATCATCCTGGGCAAAACCGCCACACCCGAACTGGGAACTCTGCCCTACACCGAACCCCACGGTCTGCCGTCCACCCGCAACCCCTGGAACCTGGACTATACGCCGGGAGGGTCTAGCGGCGGCGCAGCAGCATCCCTGGCGGCGGGGCTGTGCGCTATTGCCCAAGGATCAGATGGGGGCGGCTCAATTCGCGGACCTGCCTTTTGCTGTGGGCTGGTGGGGATTAAACCTGCACGGGGGCGCGTTTCCTATGCCCCTATTGGTGACACCCCCGGCGGTATTGCCACCAATGGTTCCCTAGCCCGCACCGTAGCAGACGCCGCCGCCTTTATCGACGCCCTTGCTGGATATGTGACGGGCGACCCCTACTGGCTGCCTGCCCCCCAACCCTCGTTTCTAACCACGGCTCGGCAAGCAGCGCAACAGGGAGTGGGGCGATCGCTCCGCATTGGCTACCTCACCGCAATCCCGCCCGTTGGCGAAGCCGAGACCTCGTGCCAGCAGGCTGTCCACGACACGGTACAGCTTCTGGAAACCCTGGGACATCGGGTGGAGCCAACTGCCCTGGATATTTCAGAACTAATTGAGCCCTTCACCGTCGTCTTCCGTGCTGGGATTGGCGCTGCCGGCATCCCCCCGGAAGCCCTCAGTCCTATGAACCAGTGGTATCTCTCCCATCAGGATTCGGCAGGGGAATACCTCAAGTCGCTCTGGCAAATGCAGGCGATCGCCCGGCGCGTGGTGGGTCACCTCAGCCAGTTTGATGCGGTCGTTCTGCCGACCTATCTGCATCCGCCTATCCGAGTGCAGCAATGGGCGGACCTCAGCCCTGCGGATACGCTAAAAGAGATTACTCGGTGGATCGCCCCCTGTCCGCCCTTCAATGCCACCGGTCAGCCTGTAGTAGCTTTTCCAACCGGCTTCGGTACAAATGGTCTGCCTACTGGTGTGCAAATCGTGGGCCGTCCGGCTGATGAGGCAACGATTATCGCCCTCGCTGCCCAGCTTGAGGCCGTTCATCCCTGGGAGCATCGTCCACCGCTAGCAGAAGCGGCGTAGAGCCCGCTATGGTCCGTCTAATGCCTTCTATTAAGGGTGGCAGAGACATGCAGAGTCAGTGGTGACCGTATTATGATGACGGGTAGTGAATTAACTTTTGTTAAGGACATTGACTCCAGCTCATCCTCCCACCAACATCACAGCTTCCCCAACCGTCTGGCATCCCCTTCGTCCCCTCTGGCAGGGTGGTGAAGATTGGGTCCAGCGGGGGCTCCCCCACCATCAGCTCGCCCCTACCTGGCAGATTCTCCTGCTGGGGGACGGTTCACCCACTCGTCACCTGCAGCTCCTCACGGGGGAGCGGACCGAGGTGGATGTGATTGATATGTCGCTAATTGGTGACGACTTAGACAACGCTCCCAGCCTGATTGAAATGGTGCCGGGGCCGAGGCTACGGCGGCAGGTTTGGCTACGCACCGCTTCTGGTCAGCGTCTAGCCTATGCGACCTCATGGTGGGAGGCCAGCCACGTAGATGATTATCTCCGGAACCGCTCCCTACCAATTTGGGCAAGTCTGGCGCAGCTCCGGACGGAGCTGTATCGGGATGTGCAGGGCGTCTATCTGGGACACTCGCCGATTCTGGAGAACGCATTTGGGGAAGAAGGCCCATTCTGGGGGCGCTACTACCTCTTTTGGCACAATGGCCAGCCCTTGACGCTAATCTATGAGGTGTTTTCGCCTTACTTGGAAAAGTATCTCGGTCCAGCCAAGCCCCACGAAGAAAGATAGAGCGCAGGCAGGGTGCCTGCGCAACGGTAATCGGTTTCTGTGGCTAGAAACTGCTTAGAAGCGATCGCTCTCAGGCCGGGTGCCGCCGATGCCCGTTCGTAAGAACAGGTTGCGGGCACTATCGTTCTCGTAGACGCAGTCTACTTTGGGCTGGGAATCGGCCTTAGCGATATCGCCAGTGAACCCGAAGGTGTTCATGCGCTGCTTACACTGGCGCACGTCTTCCTGGGAAACTAGGTCCCGCTTCTCTAGCACGGCCCAGTTATTGCTACGCAGCACACATCCAGGCTGCATGAGGGGCTGGGAGATGAAGACCTTAAAGGGGTTGAGGGTAACAAAAGCCCTCAGGTCTACCGTGATTGCGCCCGCTCCATACTGGGCGCAGACCTCTGGGTTGGCGACGCTTTCCTCGATGACTACGCGGGAGGCGACGTTTTCGGTGGAGAAGTTGGCCGAGTAGCCAAAAAACGCTCCCAGGCCGATCCCCAGCACCAGGACGGCACCCAGAATGGCCAGAGTGGTCGAGTTAATCATCGCACCAATGGACGGTTGCTTTGGTGGAGCCTCAGGGAGGCGATCGGTGCGGTCGTCGCGGTCGGTGTAGCGATCGCCGTATCGAGCGGGCGGGCGCGAAGGAGGTTTGGGTCTACGCTTCATAGAGAATGGTAAAAACTGAACCAGGACTATAGCTGGATAATATCTCTAGTTTAAAGCCCGTTGGCAGAGAATGACATCGGGGCAGAATCTTTCCAGAATCTTGCCAAAATCCTTCCGGTTTCAGGCTCCCGCTGCCAAAATCTAGCCACTCCACCTTCACAATCGATGCCAAAATTAAGATGACCCGATTGCAATCTATACTCAATTAACCTTGTGAGTTTCAAATCTTTGCCCAAGCTCGAAGACCCATCTCAGTTCACCTGGCTACGGACCATCCTGGCCGATAGCCTTACGGTCTTCTGGGGCGACTGGCTCGACCTGCGGGTACGCATTCCCCAGGTAGCCGCGTCTGGGCTAGTGTCCCCACTGATTTACCTGCTAGCCTTCGGCTTGGGGTTGGGGAGCGCCATCGACCGGGCCATTTCCCCCCCTGCCGGAGACAACTACCTAGAATTTATCCTACCGGGAATGGTGGCTCTGTCCTCCATGACCATTAGCTTTGGTGGGACTACCTTCTCGATTTGCGGCGAGCGCCTCTACACTAAGACCTTTGAAGAAATTCTGCTGCTGCCCGTGCATCCCCTGGCGCTGTTTCTGGGCAAGATGCTGGCGGGAGTGGTGCGTGGGTTGTTGACCTCCGCCTCAGTGATTCTCATTGCTCTAGTGGTAACGGGTGACTGGAGCTTTCTGAGCCCCCTCTTTCTGCTAGTATTGGTGCTCAATTGCGCCATATTTGCTGGGCTGGGGGTGATCGTCGGGCTCAACGTGAAGTCCCTGGAAAACGTGGGCCTGCTCAACAACTTTCTCATCGTACCGATGTCTTTTCTGGGAGCCACGTTTTTTGATCCCCAAACCCTCCCAGCCCTGCTGCAAATCCTGGTTTACTGCCTGCCCCTCACCTATACCAGCCTAGGGCTACGGGCGGCGGCCTACCTGCCTCTGGGTGAGTTCCCCTGGTACAGCCTCCCCATCCTGCTGGCAGTGGCGGTGGTGCTCTCAGCAGTGGGAGCTTACCAGTTTTCCAATCAGCAGGATTAATGCGGCTGGAGTTCATTTTGCACTAGACTAGGTTACTTGTGACTAACCTGTAAAGAATTCCTCACCCGGACTGGAGCCTCCCGACCCCTCTGAACTATGGCCTCTGATGACCTCCGCGCTACTCGTATCGAAAAAGCCAATCAGCTTCAGCAATTGGGGCTAAACCCTTACGCCTACAAGTGGGACTCGACCCACCATGCGGCTGAGCTGCAGTCCCAGTATGCCGACCTGCCCCCCGGAAAGGAGGTAGAGGTGGAGGTGGCGATCGCCGGACGCATTCTGGCTCGTCGCGTATTCGGCAAGCTCGCCTTTTTCACCCTCCAAGATGAAACGGGAACGATTCAGCTCTACCTGGATAAGAAAAAAATCCAGGAGACCATGGCAGCGGTGGATGGGGATGCCTTCACCCACCTGAAGCAGCTCACCGACGTAGGGGACATTTTGGGGGTAAAAGGTTCGGTGCGGCGGACCGACAAGGGCGAGCTTTCGGTCAACGTCAGCCACTACACTGTCCTGACGAAGGCCATCCTGCCCTTACCGGATAAGTGGCACGGCCTGACGGATATTGAGAAGCGGTATCGCCAGCGCTATGTAGACCTGATCGTTAACCCCGACGTGCGACAAACCTTCCGCCGCCGAGCCCAGATTACGGCAGCGATTCGCCGCTTCCTGGACGATCGCGGCTTTATCGAGATCGATACTCCCGTGCTGCATCCCGAGGCGGGGGGCGCGGAGGCGCGTCCGTTTGTCACCTATCACAACACTTTGGAAACCGAACTGTATCTGCGCATCGCCACGGAACTCCACCTGAAGCGGCTCATTGTCGGCGGCTTCGAGCGGGTCTTTGAGCTGGGGCGCGTCTTCCGCAACGAGGGCGTTTCCACCCGCCACAACCCGGAATTTACCACCCTGGAGCTCTATCAGGCTTATGCCGACTACAACGACATGATGGCGCTGACGGAGCAGATGATTGCGGCGATCGCCCAAGACGTCCTCGGCACTCTCTCCATTCCTTACCAGGGGGACACGATCGATCTGACTCCTCCCTGGAAGCGGGCCACCATGCACGACCTGGTGCGGGAGAAAACCGGGATCGATTTTTCCCAGTTTACCGATTTAGCGGCAGCGCAAGACGCCGCTAAACAGGCTGGGGTCACAGACGTAGCCAAGTGTGAGAGCATCGGTCACGTCCTCAACGAAGCCTTCGAGCAAACCGTCGAGTCCACCCTGATGCAGCCGACGTTTGTGATTGATTACCCGGTGGAAATTTCTCCCCTGGCCAAGCCCCACCGCTCTAAGCCAGGGCTGGTGGAGCGATTTGAGCTATTTATCGTTGGCCGAGAAACTGCCAATAGCTTTTCCGAGCTGACCGATCCCCTCGACCAGCGGACCCGGTTGGAGGCCCAGGCAGCCCGCAAAGCCGCTGGCGACTTGGAGGCCCACGGGGTGGACGAAGATTTTCTCACTGCCCTGGAATACGGCATGCCGCCCACAGGTGGCTTGGGCGTTGGCATCGATCGCCTCGTTATGCTCCTCTGTGACTGTGCCAGCATTCGGGACGCGATCGCCTTTCCCCTACTCAAACCGGAAAAAGTGGAAGAACTTAATCCTCCGGCTTAGCGTCACAAGAAACGGACCTTTTTCCCGCTATTGATACCTGAGTGCTCAAGCACAATTAGTTACATCTCGCGGGGGGGTGTGCCCCTGCCGGGGGCGCATACCTCCATGAAAATAATTTCGTTTAACTCCTTACGCCGTATGATTTCCTATCGTTTGCTTTGGGTTGCTGGGGCGGTGGCGATCGCCTCCTGCCAGGGACCCCAATCCGCTGTTGCACCTCCTGCCAGTTCAAACTTTCCCCAATCGCCGCCCCGTCCAATTACGCCGATCCCCGAGCCGCCAGATCAAACGACCTCAGCTTTGCCGGATGATGCCCAGATCTATCAGGACGAGAATGGCATGTTTGCCCTGGCCTTGCCCGCTGGGTACGCCTATACCTCTGAGCCGCAGGGAATGACCTTTCAATCGCCCGATGGGGGTTTCAGGGGTGAAATCGTCTATCTAGAGACGAAGAACTCTGAGACGGAAGCCGTTGCAGAAGCTGAGGCAAGCTCCCTCCCTCTGACCGAGCTGGAAGCGCGGCTCAAGCAGGCAATCCAGGCTGACTTGGCCGAGGTTACCTGGCAGGGAGCTGCTGAAGAGCAGGCGGATGGCAGTCTACGTCTTGCCTGGACAGGCGTCAACCAGGAGGGCGAGGAACTGGATGCCCTCAGCTTCATTGAGGAGCATCATAATACCCTTTTTATCCTCAAACTACATGGGGTCGGGCAGACCTACAGCAGCTACAACAGTGACGCTCGCATCATTGTTGGCAGCTATACTGTGCGGCGAGATTTCTCTGAAGCGGAGCCGGGGTAAGCTCCTTTGAGGAATCTAAGTGCTTGAGCAGCTTTGATTACATCTTCTTCGGGTTCGCACCTGCGGGGGGTGCGCATCCCAATGGCTTTTATTTATGGCCATGCACTTAGGAGGTTTTTGAAAATGTCCTACCCGATGACGTAGGGGCAAATGGCCATTTGCCCCTGCCGACCGTTTAACTGGGGGTAGAATTTTTCCCAGAAATCGCCTTACCTGGTGATAAATCTTTCGATTGGAACCTCTAGTTAGACACCTCTGCCATTTCGATGGTCCGGCCATCCCAGTCTTTAACGAGAAAGTTCAGCGGCTTGTCACGACGAATTTTGTGCTTAATGCCTCGCGTCTGCACGCGCATGAGCACCTGCTCTAGGCAGTCGTGGTCGAAGCAGACGTGGCGCTGACGCTGCTTTGTGCCCAGGCTTGCCCCTGTGATGATATGGAGCTGGGTGTTTTTCTTGATCTGATACCAGAGCCCGTCCGGCGCACCGCTGTAGCTACCGACGCCAGATGTGCCCAATCCCGATGAGGCATAGAGGGGATCCACGGCAGTGGCCCCCAGCGTTTGTTCGTAGTTGTAGTAATAGTGCAGGGGCACGTCGGCCACCGGCAGGTTGAGAACGCCTTCATAGAAATCGCGGGCGATTTCGATGTCAGACACCATAATGGTGTAAACCTTTGGGGCACTCGTCAGGAATAACCACATTGCCCCGGCGTAGGCCACCAGCAGCATCACCATGATGCCCTGCGTTGACAGCAGACTATCGAGCGGCAGAAATGCTCCGAGATGGGGGGCGATGGCAAAAGGCATGGCGCGGAGTACCAGAATTGTAAACAGCAGACAAGATATCGACTAAGTAGAACTGCGTTGAAAAACGAAGGTTAGAAAACCGGGGCGCTCCCCCGGTTTTCTAACATGAATTTAATTATGCCGACCTACTTAGCTTCCAGTGTACCAACCCGAACCTCGACTCATCTATACTTCATGATTACTGGACAAAATCACCGCCAGCTAGAGGGATATTGCCGACAGCCAGTCCAGGATCTTTGGATTCACCTGGCCGGGGTGCTCGTCGTGAGGGCAGTGCCCGGTTTGCGCAATAGGATAGAACTGAACCCGTTCGGGCTCTTGCACGGCTAGATCCTGATAAATCTGTGAGCCTGAAATTGGTGTCCACGGATCGGCGTCGCCCCAGAGCACGAGGAGGGGCTGAGCAACTTTGGGAAGCAGTTCGGTCGGACTTGGCCCTGGTGGTGCTGTAATAATCGAGGCAAAAACCTTGGGCGCGGTTGGCGCACAGGTGGGCTGGTAGATGATATCGACCAGGTCGTCGGTGATGGCATCGCGATCGCAGTAAACCTGCTTCAGCGTGGAGCGCAGGCGCGACTTCTGGCGAATGCGGTCAAACAGGAACTGACCGATCACGGGTGCACTGATGACTTTGCTGAAGGTTCCCATGACCAGCCGCAGGGGGAGGTTGAGCTCCTCTGGACGGTGATTGAGCCCGCCCGCAGGGTTCAGCAGCACGCCGGCCCGGGCGATCGCCGGATGCTGGGCCAGCACCATCAGCGCCATCAAGCCACCGATGGAGTTGCCGATAAATACGGCGGGCGTCTGGACGTGGGCTTTCCAGAAGTCGTGGAGCAGTTCTACCCACAGCTCCATTGTGTAGTCTTGCACAGGCTTATCCGAGCCGCCAAACCCCAGCAAATCTAGGGCATAAACCCGGTAGCCCGCTGCCGCCAATACGGGGATATTTTTCCGCCAGTGGTCGATAGACGCCCCAAAACCGTGAATGAGAACGAGGGGCGGCCCCTCACCCGATGCGGTGTAGCAAATTGAATAGCCGCGCCACTGCCAGGTGGACTTTTCGTAGGCCGGGGTTGCCGTCAGGGATTGAGTGGACACCGTCAGTTCTGTTTACACTTCTTAAGCTTCTCCTCTATCATACGGCGTTTTTCCCGGCTCGGGGAACAGGTGTGGGAAAGGAGCAGTGGCTAGATGTGATGCGATCGCTCAGTTGAGCCACTGGACGTGGGCCAGTAGAGTTTGCTGCCGAGCAGCATGAGCAGAATCGCGAGTTTAAGAATCATGGGCAGGTAGATCAAACAGAGCATGGCTGATACTACGCAGGCAACGAGGGCGAGGACGGTGATTCCCTCCGCTTCTTCGCTCAAGTGGGTGCCGATATTGAAGGAGGCGATCGCGATCGCCAGTGAAACGATACAAACCAAATCCATAACAACCTCTCTCAGTCGGGGCAGTAGCGGTTAAGAGCGAAATTAGTGCAGCGTGGCCTTGCTCTAGTTTGTTCTACGCCAGTCCCCGTTCTATTTCCTGATGCTATATGACGTTTTTCAATCTGACATAGACCTATCCTGCCCAATTCTTCAGCATAAGCCACGGACTCAAAACCGAGTGATCACGGGACTTCACTGGCGACTTTGGATGACGCGAAAGGGATTAAAGTCTGTGTTAACGTCATAAAAATCCTCCCGCTCCTGCTGCTTCAGCCAATTTGTGATCCAGTAGGTGACGGGAGTAAAAAGAATTTCTACCCCACACTTAAATAGATAGTTTGACAGAATGATAGTCGCCAGCAAAGAGCCGGACAGAACGCCTGTAAAGGCAACGACCACAAATAGGGCCGTGTCCACCAGTTGACCGATGAGGGTAGAGCCAATGGTGCGGAGCCAGAGCTGCCGCCCTTGGGTGAGGAGCTTGAGCTTGGCCAGCGTAAACGAGTTGGAAAACCCACCGGCAAAGTAGGCGATGAGGCTACCGGCAACGATGCGGGGGGTGAGTCCCAGAATCTGGTCATAGGCGGCCTGATACTCCCAGTCGGCGGCAGGAGGCAGTGCCCCAACAATGATTAGCGTCACTGACAGGATAAAAGCCGATAGAAACCCAAGCCAGATGACCTTGCGGGAGCGGGCATAGCCATAAACTTCAGTGAGAATGTCACCAAAGATGTAGCTCAGAGGAAACAGCAGGGTCCCCCCGTCAAAGGTAAATGGGCCAAAATCGACAATTTTCGTTGATGCAATATTAGAAATTAGCAGCACCGCCACAAACAGTGCCGTAATGGTATCTAAATGTCTGAATGCTCTGCTCATGACAACCCTGTGGCTGCTGGTATTCAGCCGTTGACGCTAACTCTTGTAAACCCTGCGATCGCAGCTAATCTGACGAATCTGCGCGATCGCGCCTATCCAAATACTGTAGCAGCTTGAATCGGGCTTTGCGGTGGGGGGCTACAAGGCTTTCTAACCACTGAATGCTGACACATGAAAACGGGAGCAGCAAAGCGATCGCTCCGGTCAGCCAAGCAGGCCAGCTAGGGGAGTTCCAGGCCATACCATCCTCCTTTAACCGGAGCGGCAACCAGCATGGCCATGAAACTCTCTATACCAGGCTGGCCAGGGCAGCCTCTTTGGAAACGCTGTAGTGGCCTGTCTTGCCACGATACCATTTGTTGTTCTTCAGCCCAACCGAGAGGATATTAGAGAGGCGATCGCGAGCACTGGTGCGGGCCTGCTTGGGAATGTCATCGACAAAGATCGCATCCAGAATGCTGGGCACTTCGACTACGTCATTGGGTTCCTTCTCCAGCACCGCCAGTACGGCCTGGGGCAAGGTTGTGTTTTCATATTCTTTCCGCACGTAGTTTTGCCAGCTTGCGCCACCGCCTTTACCTCTCCCCTTGGAGGAGGCTGCTTTTGGCGATCGCGTAGATTTGGCAGCCCTCGCGGCTCTGCCACCCCGTCCCCGAGGCTTTCGGGTGGTCTTAGTTGGAGGAGGGCTCTCTTCCTCTTCGTCGCTTTCGGCGAACTCTGTTTCGTCGGGTTCTGTTACGGCGACGGGCTCCTCTTCTTCTAGAGGGCTAGGTTTTGCAGGGGCTGGAGTGGTCGCACCGTTGGTTGGCACTGACGGCTCGTCTTTAAACAGCGACATGGCAGACAGCGTCGATGCGGATGCTTCATCACCAGCAGCAAATATGTCGATGACGGTCTGCAAGCTTTGACGCTTTTCGCGAACTGATGCTAGCTGGGCCTCGACTTTAGCTTCCTGAGAAGCAAGCTGAGCATCGACTTCGAGCAGCTTGGACATCATGACATCGGGTGTCGAGTTTTGAGATGTGGGCATAGGGAAAACCTCGGTAGTGGTATTGAGTAATGTTGAATTTGGCTGGTTCAAAGTCTGGTTGAGTCTAGCTACAGAGAACAATACGACTTTGATACCTAACGAGAAAGTTCCGCAAGAATTCGTATCATCATACCTGATATGAAAACGAAAACTGCAGTGCGCTCCGTCTTCCTTGTTCTATTTTATAGATAACTTTCTTAGATTGACAGATTTTTTACACAGGCCATTGACGCAATGGCTACCAAATAGTTGGAAATTGCTTCTTGAACAGCAGAGATATTAGGCAAATTGCATAGACCCTGGACGTAGCATATCGATCATGATTCCCCAGAACAGCCTATTTTCTAGCGAGAAGACCCAGGTTGATGCAAGCAACCCGGGTCCTTTTTGGTTAGTAAGCTTGTTCTATTTGAGATATGTTTGGCTCAATTTGCCGGTTAGAGATCGAAGGATACTGATAACTATCATCCCCGTTATTGCCCGCAGTTTTAATTCAGGTTCCGGGCAGCTCGCGGAGGTGGGGAGGCAGATGGTAGCGATCGCCCAAAGTTTCCAGCAATGGACCGTGGACGCCAAACTTCACAAGGCTGACGGAAGCTACCAAAGTCGTGATGCGATCGCGATATCGCCCCAAATCAATCCCCAGTAAGCTACACAGAATGATGCGAATGGTGGCCTTGTGGGACACGACCAGCACGTTACCGTCCCGGTGTCTCTCCTCAATTTCCGCGATGACCAGGGATGCCCGGCTCGCCAGTTCGACTGCCGTTTCCCCACCTGTAGGCGGATTCCAGGCCGGTTCCGTGAGCCAGCGCACATAATCATCCTCATATTGCTGCTTGACTTCGTCGATTGACTTGCCCTCCCATTCGCCGAAGTGGATTTCCCGCAGCCCTTCCCGAATTTGCATCTCCAGGTTGGTAGCCTCACAGAGGGGCTTTGCTGTGGCGATCGCCCGCTTCATGGGGCTCGCGTAAATCCCTGCCCAGGGCAGCGTTCGATAGGCTTCTGCGAAGGCTTGAGCCATTTGCAGACCATTAGGCGTCAGCTCTGGATCAAGTGCCCCACAGTAGCCGCCGGTGCGGCTGTGGGTCGTTTCGCCATGTCGGAGCAGGTACAGTTTAAGACTCATAGTTTGCCTAAGCTCAAGGTTGACGGATACGCAATAGATTACAAGCTTGATCGACAGTCGTTTGCTCACTGATCGGGGAGCCCATTCGTGAAGAGCTGCCCGACCGAAACTTCCATCGCCCAAGTCTGCGTCTACAGTACCGTGGAAAAATATCGAGGAACAACGGTTTAGCGCTTCCACCCCATCTCGAAGTAGAGAGCACGTCAGTAGGTAAACAAAATTACTTTCTTGGGGGCGCACTCCCAAGAAAATGCAGTTAAGACTGCTCAAGCACCTAAATCAGTTGCCCACAAAGTGCTCAAGGGCCAAAACCAAAAGCTGGTGACAAGATTCGAACTTGCGACCGGCTGATTACAAATCAGCTGCTCTACCAACTGAGCTACACCAGCATTAGTGTCAGCATAGCAGATCCGAGGGGGGATGTTGCTACACCAATCAATGGGAGAAAAGTGCATTTTGGGAAAAGAATCAACCCCGGTTAAGTAGGTCGGCACAATTAAATTCATGTTAGAAAACTGGGGGAGCGCCCCACCGGGGCGCTCCCCCGGTTTTCCAACCTTCGTTTTTCAACGCAGTTCTACTTAGACGGTTGGTAGGGGCAAACGGCCATTTGCCCCTACGTCATCGGGCAATATCATTTCCGAAGATCTCCTTAGGCCATCTGGTTCTCAATCGCCCAGCGAGCCAGCTCAGTGCGGTTGTGCAGCCCCGTCTTACCAAGCATGTTGCTGACATGGCTTTCAATCGTGCGCTGGCTGACCTTCAGTTCTTCCGCAATTTCCCGATTTGCCATACCGCGAGCGACAAACTGAACCACCTTCAGCTCGGTTGGCGTGAGTTCCACATCAAACGGCACCTGGATCTTATGGCCTTGCTCTGGACCCGTCTTACTGGGCTGATGCACCATCAGGCGGGACGCTTGCTTTAGGGATGACTCTACCTGAGCTACCAGCTCTTCTGGTTCAAACGGCTTCACCATATAGACATCAGCCCCAGTGCTTAGTCCCTTGACCCGGTCCTGACTTTGACCCTTGGCCGAAAGAAACAGCACAGGAATCCAGCTCATCCGCGTATCTTTGCGGACATGTTCTACTAGAGAGTAGCCGTCCATTTCGGGCATCATGACATCACAGATGATCATGTCAGGCGTATCCTGCTCTAGCATTTCCAGAGCTTCGCGACCATTCTCCGCGGTCATTACCTCGTAACCGCGGAATTCTAAATAGTCTTTGACGAGCAAAATGAGATTGGGATCGTCGTCAATCAATAGAAGCCGCTTATTGTCGCTTGAATTTGTTTCCTTCATGCTCTCTATTACTCACCAGGTCTGAATTTACGATTAGGATTATGTACACCTGCGCCCTCAGCGCCTGAATCAACAGGATGCTACTGAATGCGACTCTCCCCGTAGCCCCAACTGATGATTTGGAGCCATGAGGCGACCGTCATAACAGCTCGTCAATTATGGGATTGAATGAACGAGATTCATTGCAATTCTTCTAAACTCGTTTGATAGATGAGGAAGCTCGGCTAGTAGTTTTACTCACCGTAGATTCCTCAAGTCTGTGCTTCTATACTGCCTCGGGATGAACAGATAATAACACCTATGTCTAAATTCTTTATTATTGTCTTCCTTAGAAACCCTGTCAACTCAGTCGGCACAAGAGCTTTAGATAGTTCGGACCTGGAATAGCATGGTAAGCCTACTTCGCTCGCCCGTCTTTCATCTAACTGGCAGGCGATTATGCCCCGGCCTGCCTATTTTCCCAGCAAGAGAAATGCAACCAGCATGCCTGCCTCCGTCCACTCCACCACCGCCCCGTAGGTATCTCCCGTGTGCCCACCGAGCCGATGCGCAAACCAAGCGGCAGTGACCGCTGCGATCGCCATACCGCCAGCCAGCAGGGCGGCCCCCGTAAGCCATGACACCTGACCGCTGATAACTCCCAGGCCGGTGACGGCAAGCATCAGCGCCATTCCAGGCAGCAGCAGCCAGCGGGACGGCAGGGCGGCCTTGTGAAATGCGCCTTTTCCGGTGGGCTTGAGGTATGGGTATTGCACAATGGCCACCTGCTGACCCCACCGCCCCCAGCCCGCTGCCAGCATCAGGGCGAACCAGCAGGGCTGACTGAGGTCGCTGAGGGCAGTCAGCTTTAGGAGCAGGAGCGCGATCGCCGCCATCACACCAAACGCCCCGGTATGGCTATCGGTCATCACCTCCAGCCGCCGCTGCTCATCGGGAACGGCCAGCCCATCCGCCGTATCCATGACGCCATCGAGGTGCAGCCCGCCCGTCAGGGCTATCCAGGTGACCACGACCAAGGCACTCCGAGTCAGGGAGGGCAGCCCTAGACCGGCCAATCCCCAGTCCAATCCCCCTAGCAGACCTGCCAGCAGCAGACCCACCAGCGGCGCGAACTGAGCGACGCTGCGGAAGTCCAGCGTCCAGGTGGTGGGAATGGGGAGGCTGGTGTAGAAGGCAAGTGCCGCCGCTAGTTTTGTCAGTGCTGCCGACACAATCTTGCGTATTGCTCCTGACGAGGGCATAGGTGGGGTGAGAAAGGAGAACAGGGCGCTACTGCTGAAACCAGACTTCAGTGCTAAAGCACAATTAATCACAACTTACGAAGTGTGCGCCTCCGCCAAGGGCACACACCCCTAAGAAAACAGTTTTATTTAACTGCTTAGATGTAGAAGCCCAAAGCTCAACTTCCGTAAATTTGATTAAGAGCCACTACTCAATTATGCGATAGCATGAACGCATGCAAAAACCACCGATTAGGAAAAAAGCTGAAGTTTTGGGGTAGGTGGTGACATTGGTAGGGGTGTCTTGAGGCTGATGCCAACTTTATCTGGTGTGTTGATCGGATCGACTGAACTATGAACCATGACTACGGATTTGGAACCGGTAGCCCCGGTAACTGGGGGCTCCCCGCACCGTGCATTGTCGATACCGGCATCGTTGTCAATAAGCAGGACATGCAGCGGCTGCTCGCCGATTTGGGAGCCGTCCGCTATGCCTACACCCAGGATCAGACCTTACTGGCTGACGGCGAGGGCTACGTGGTAGAAGTGTTTGCCGACCCTCAGCAGGCCACCCTGGTCACCAACCAAACCCTTTACCTCAATGTCCACAGCTTTGACTATTTAGAGCTGTCGCGATCGCCCGAACGGGAAGCCTGTTTCGACCTGATGCAGGATAGTCGCCAACTGCGCCTCATTCCTCTCTCAAACCCGCTGAAGGAACGGAGCGATCGGTCCCTCAACGTCGCTGCCCTGGAGGCGGTGGTGGCCGAGGTCTTGTCTGCTAACCTGGACGTAAAAATGGACGACGACGACGGGTTTTCGTTCTAGGGATTGGGAACCAGGTGGGATTTTCGTTTCAGTGTTTAAGCCGTTGCCGCCACACGCAAGCACGGGTCGGGGTATTTGAAACCCCCCATGGCAGCGTCGAGACCCCACGCTTTATGCCGGTGGGGACTTTGGCAAACGTGAAAACCCTCACGCCGCTTCAGCTTGAGGCCGCTGGAGCCCAGATGATTTTGGCCAACACCTACCACCTCCACCTCCAGCCGGGGGAGGAGATTGTTGCTCAAGCGGGCGGGCTGCACCAATTTATGAACTGGTCTGGTCCCATCCTGACGGATTCAGGAGGCTTCCAGGTCTTTAGCCTCAGCGAAATTCGGTCAATTTCGGAAGAAGGCGTTACCTTTCGATCGCCCCGTGATGGTCAAATCGTCCATCTCACCCCAGAGAAATCGATGCAGATTCAGAACGCCCTGGGAGCCGACGTGATCATGGCGTTTGACGAATGCCCCCCCTACCCCGCTAGCCGGGAAACCGTGATCGAAGCTACAGAGCGCACCTATCGTTGGCTGGAGCGGTGTGTGACAACCCACCAGTCTGCCGACCAGGCCCTGTTTGGTATTGTTCAAGGCGGCGTCTATGCCGACCTGCGGCAACAGGCGGCGTCTACGTTGGCTCAGCTTGACCTGCCGGGATATGCCATCGGTGGCGTGAGCGTTGGGGAACCTGCCGAACTGATTGAGAAAATCGTCCGCGTGACCACCCCCCACCTGCCCGCCGACCGGCCCCGCTACTTAATGGGGGTGGGGACCCACCGCGAAATGGCCCAGGCGATCGCTGCGGGTATCGACCTGTTCGACTGTGTCATCCCAACGCGGCTGGCCCGTCATGGGAGTGCCCTGATTCGGGGCGATCGCTGGAACCTGAAAAACGCCCGCTTTCGCGCAGACTTTTCTCCCCTAGATGAAGCTTGCCCCTGCTACACCTGCCAAAGCTTTAGCCGGGCCTACCTCAGCCACCTCATTCACGCCCACGAGCAGCTCGCTGCCACCCTCCTCTCCATCCACAACGTTACGGAACTGGTACGCTTCACCCAGCGGATTCGGGACGCGATTCAGGGCGATCGCTTTGTGGAGGAGTTTGGAGACTGGCTTACGTAGCGCTACGCATTGGCTTAGGACGCTCAAGAGGTGTAAAACCCCCGCGTCGCGGGGGTTCCATACTCAAACCTGAGCCCGTAGGGCTACACAACTAGGTGCGCCACGCAGGACGATGACGCACCCTTACCATTAGACCTTGAGACCCGCCTGGGTCTGGACGTAGGGCTCAATCTCGACGGGAACCGGCTGCACGTGCCAGATGTTTTCGCAGTACTCGCGAATGGCGCGATCGGAGGAGAACTTACCCATACGGGCCGTGTTGAGGATAGACATGCGGGTCCAGTGATCCTGGTCACGGTAGGCTTGGCTCACCCGATCCTGGCAGTCGATATAGGACTGGTAGTCCGCCAGCAGCATGAACGGATCGTGGTAGAGCAGCCCATCCAGGAGGGGACGGAATAGGCTGGCATCGCCGTGGGAGAAGTGGCCTGAGGCAATCAGGTCAATGACCTGCCGCAGTTGGGGATTGGCATTGTAGTAGTCCCAGGGGTTGTAGCCCTGCGATCGCAGCGCCGCCACTTCATCAGTGGTCATGCCGAACAGGAAGAAGTTCTCTTCACCAACTACCTCGCGGATTTCCACATTGGCTCCGTCCAATGTACCGATGGTCAGCGCCCCGTTGAGAGAAAACTTCATGTTGCCCGTCCCAGAAGCTTCCTTACCGGCAGTGGAGATTTGCTCCGACAGTTCTGCTGCTGGATAGACCCGCTGACCAAAGGTGACGTTGTAGTCAGGCAGGAAGACTACCTTGAGGCGATCGCGCACATCTGGGTCGTTGTTCACCACGTCGCCAATGGAGGTAATGAGCTTGATCATCAGCTTGGCCATAAAGTAGCCCGGAGCCGCCTTCCCGCCGAAGATGAAGGTGCGGGGAGTGATGTCGGTATTGGGGTCGTGCTTGATGCGGTTGTACAGGGTGATAATGTGCAGCGCATTCAGGTGCTGCCGCTTGTATTCGTGAATCCGCTTCACCTGCACGTCAAACATAGATTCGGGATTGACGGTGATGCCGGTGCGCTGCTGGATGTAAGCAGCCAGATCCCGCTTGATCTCCAGCTTGATCTGCCGCCACTCCTGCCGGAAGCTCCAGTCCTCAACGTGCTGCTCTAGCTGGCGCAGATCGTCCAGATGTTTGATCCAGCTTCCGCCGATGCGATGACCGATGGCGATCGCCAGTCTAGGATTGCTCTGCACCATCCAGCGGCGGGGCGTGACGCCGTTGGTGACGTTGTAAAACTTTTCTGGATATAGCTCATAAAAGTCCCGCAGCACGGTCACCTTCAGCAGTTCGCTGTGGAGTGCTGCCACCCCGTTGATGGCATGACTGCCCACACAGGCCAGGTTGGCCATGCGCACATAGCGATCGCCAGACTCGTCGATCAAGGAAAGGCGCGCGAGGCGATCGGGGTCGTAGGGATACTTGATGCGGACCTCATCCATAAAGCGGCGGTTGATTTCATAGATGATCTGCAAATGGCGGGGCAGCAGCCGACCAAACAGATCTAGGCTCCACTTTTCCAAAGCCTCAGGCAGCAGGGTGTGGTTGGTAAAGGCAAAAGTATGACGGGTGATGTGCCAGGCCCGGTTCCAGTCCATGTGGTGCTCGTCCACCAGCAGGCGCATCAGTTCTGCCACGCCGATAGCCGGATGGGTGTCGTTCAACTGCACGGCAAACTTTTCATGGAAGTTATCCAACGTCCGCCCATTTAGGAGATGCACCCGAATCAGGTCCTGCAGGGAACAGGAGACAAAGAAGTACTGCTGCTCTAGCCGCAGCTCCTTCCCTTGAATCGGCTCGTCGTTGGGATACAGCACCTTGGTGATGTTTTCCGACACGATTTTTTGGTTGACCGCACCGTAGTAATCTCCCACGTTGAAGGACTGGAAATCGAAGGATTCTGGCGCTTCCGCCTTCCACAGGCGCAGCACATTGGCGGTGTTGACCTTATATCCCAGGATGGGCGTATCGTAGGCGATGCCTTTGACCACCTCATGGGGCACCCACCGCACCCGATAGGCCCCCTGCTGATCAAGGTAGGGCTCGGTATGGCCGCCAAACTTGACTTCAAAAGCCACATCGGGACGGGCAATCTCCCAAGGGTTGCCGTACTGCAGCCACTTATCGGTGATTTCTACCTGCCAGCCATCGCGAATTTCCTGATCAAAGATGCCGTACTCGTAGCGAATGCCGTAGCCGATAGCAGGAATCTCCAGGCTGGAGAGGGAATCCATGTAGCAGGCCGCTAGCCGGCCTAGACCACCATTGCCCAGACCGGGCTCTTCCTCCTGCTCCACCAGCTCCTGCAGGTTTAACCCCGACTCTTCTACGGCTTGATTGATTTGATCATAGATATCCAGGTTGATGAGGTTGTTGACCAGGTGCGGCCCCAGCAGAAACTCGGCAGAGAGGTAGCAAACTACCCGCACATCCTGCTTGACGTAGGTGCGGGAGGTATTAATCCACTTTTGCAGGAGGCGATCGCGCACCGTGTAGGCCAAGGCCATGTAAAAGTCGTTCTTGTTGGCGATTTCCGGATACTTGCCCTGTACGTAAAACAGGTTGTCCGCCATTGCCCGTCGCAGGGTATCGACGCTCAATCCAGTGCGATCGTCTTCGATTTGAATGGTGTTGGAAACGGTGGTGACCATGATGGGTGTGCTCCTATAGTTGGTTGGTAACGAAAATCCCTACAACGTACCGTTTATACAGCCCTACGGGCTAAGGTTTGAGTGTGTAACCCTCGCGACGCGGGGGTTACACACCTCTTGAATGTCCTAACGCGAAAGCGTAACGCCATACCGATTCCGTCTCCCATATCGACCCGTCGCCCCTACGCGGTGGCCTTGGTGGGAGGATGGACTTCGTTTTTGAGGGGTTGCCCCTGCTCAAACTCGGTGATGTTTGACAAGGTCGTGGTGGCGATATTCTCCAGGGCATCGCGGGTGAAAAAAGCCTGGTGGGCCGTAATCACCACGTTGGGGAAGGACTGGAGGAGCTGAAAAGTATCATCCTGAATGACGGTGTCAGACAAATCCTGGAAAAACAGCTCGTCCTCCTGTTCGTAGACATCGATGCCCAGGTAGCCAATCTGGCCGGACTTGATGCCGTTGATGACGGCGGGCGTATCAATGAGTCCCCCCCGGCTGGTGTTAATCAGCATCGCCCCCGGCTTCATTTGCGAAATGGTATTGGCATTAATTAAATGGTGGGTGTCGGGCAGGAGCGGGCAGTGGAGCGAGACGACATCAGAGTTTTCCAACAGTTCCGGTAGCTCCACGTAGCGGGCAGGGGCGATCGCCTCAAACTGGTCATTGGGATAGGCATCATAGCCCAGCAAAGCACAGCCAAACCCGTGCATGATTTGGGCAAACACCATGCCGATTTTGCCCGTGCCAATTATCCCCACTGTGCGACCATACAGGTCAAAGCCCAGCAGCCCTTCCAAGGCAAAGTTATCGTCTCGCACCCGGTTATAGGCGCGGTAAAGCTTGCGGTTAAGGGCCAGGATCAGGGCTACGGCGTGCTCAGCCACGGCATAGGGGGAGTAAGCAGGTACCCGTACCACTTTGATGCCCAGTGCGGCGGCCCGCTGCAGATCAACGGTATTGAAGCCAGCGGACCGCAGGGCGATCAGGCGGGTACCGTGGGCCGCCAAGGTTTCCAGCACCGCCGCATTAGCAATATCGTTAACAAACATGCAGATGGCGGGAAAGTCGGCGGCAATGATGGCGGTATTGGGGTTGAGCTGGGTGTCAAAGAACGTCAGCTCATGGCGGTAGTTGGCGTTCACCGCCTCAAATGACTGGCGATCGTAGGATTTGGTACTGAAAAAGGCAACTTTCATGGGTCAAACTCTGGATGAACCTCCTCCTATTGGGCCGAAACTAGCAGGCTGGACGGTTTGGTGCGATCGCCCTGCAGCCTCACCCCCCGCTGGTTCGCGGCCAGATGGCGCACAATTTTGTAGACGGTTTCGATATTCTCAGCCGCGCCCGCCTTTTCTGCCAGGGCCGCCAGCTCTAGCGGTTGGTCCGCACTCTTCAACGCTGCTAGCACCTGCCGCTGCAGATCCAGCACCGAGGCGGCGGCTTTCTTACCGGCCTCTACCCCCGGCTGGTGGTAGGCGTTGATGTTGACCAAAGAGGCGTACAGACCCACCGCCCGCTCGTATAGGGCGATCAAAGCTCCCACGGTGCGGGGGGTGACCTGGGGAATAGTAATGGTGATGGAGTCCCGCTGATTCTCGTAGAGGGCCTGGCGGGTTCCCTGGAGAAAGCCCGAAAGAAAGTCTCCAGAAGTGGCTTCTGGCTCCACCTCCATGGATTCGCCCCGGCGATCCTCCAGTACTTCAATGAAAGTAGCAAAGAAGTTAGGCACCCCTTCCCGGAGCTGCTGCACATAGGCATGCTGGTCGGTGGAACCTTTGTTACCGTAGACGGCAATGCCCTGATGGACCGTGTTGCCGTCCAGGTCTTTCTCCTTGCCCAGGGACTCCATCACCAACTGCTGTAGATACCGGGAAAACAGCAGCAGGCTGTCCTTGTAGGGTAGCACCACCATGTCCTTCTCCCCTTTGCCGTTGCCAGAGGCGTACCAGGCCAGGGCGAGGAGGGCGGCGGGGTTTTCTCTGATATCTGGCTTGCGGGTGGCGGCGTCCATCTCCTTGGCCCCCGCTAGGAGCGATCGCACATCAATCCCCAATAGCGAAGCCGATAGCAGACCCACAGCAGACATCTCTGAGGTGCGCCCCCCCACCCAGTCAAACATGGGAAACTCCGCTAGCCAGCCCTCCATGCGCTCTAGCTCGTCCATCTTGCTGCCGAGGACGGTGATGGCTACGGCATGACTAGGGAAGTGCAGGCCCTGCTGCTCATAGACCCGCTTCACCTCCAGCATGCCGTTACGGGTTTCGGGGGTGCCCCCGGACTTGCTGGTGATGATAATCAGGGTGCTCTTTAGCCGATCCGCCATGCGATTGAGGACGCGATCGATGCCTGCCGGGTCCGTGTTGTCGATGAACGAGATGCTCATTGGCGGGAAGTCGGGGGCTAGGGCCTCGGCCACAAACTCGGGTCCCAGGGCCGAGCCACCGATGCCGATAGAAAGAATATCGGTGAACTTGGGCGCTTCCGGTGGGTGAATGGTACCGTCATGGACGCCCTTGGCAAAGATTTCAATCTGCTCCAGGGTTTCCACAATTTCTTTCTTAAGATTAGCCGGGGCTAGATCCGGGTCTCGCAGCCAGTAGTGGCCCACCATGCGGTTTTCGTCGGGGTTGGCGATCGCCCCACCTTCCAGCGCTTCCATGTCCTTGAAAGCCTTCTCAAACTTGGGCTTGAGGGTATCCACCAGGGCATCATCAAACCGCATGCGGCTTACGTCCAGATATAGGTCAAGCCCTGCGTGGAAATAGAGCCAGTCTTGGTAGCGTTGCCAGAGTTCCAGGGTGTTCATAGTTCTCTCAGTGATAGAGCAGTGGCCGGTAATCTCAGGACAATAAAAAGGACACATTACTGTGCCCCAGGCCGAAACAACTATAGAATAAAGTTCGTGGAAAGAAAGTATGATTTGCGATCGCGCACAATCTCCTAATCAAATACTCCCGCTGGTGAACCGGAGCCGGGAGCCGAAACGCTTCGGGGATAGCGGCAGCGGCGGGAAAAATGGATTCAATATGCCGTTGAATCCGTTCGGTGGCGGTGGGTGGGGAAGCGGTGGGAGCCATCGTAGGTGGAGGGCAAAGACAACAGGGAAAGGGCAATCGGGAAAGGTGGGCAGTGCCCACCCTACTGGAATCTACTGAAAACCAACCTGGGCGATCGCCCCCAGATACTCGTAGTAGGTAACCTGGCCATCCCCATCGTGGTCGGCTTTGGTGATGATGGCTTGAACCTGCTGGCTACTCAGGGGCAGGACGAGCTGATGGGCAATGGCGATCGCCTCATCTACAGAAAGCAGGCCGTTTTGGTCAATGTCTAGCTCCCGAAACTTCTGGAGGATGCGGAAGCTCGGTTCGGCCGCCGCTACGAACTCTTCAAACTCGATGCACCCATCGCCGTCAGCGTCTACCCCTTTGAACTTCTGGGTTAGCCGCTCCCTCTCCTGAGCCAGCGCAAAGTTAAGGTATTCGTCTAACTCAACCTTGCCGTCCTGGTTGGCATCCATTTGGGTAAATGCCTGGACGATGGCGGCTTGCTTTGACTCCGGAATCAGAGCCTTAACGTCGTCGGGAATTACAAATGTTGATTCACCAGTACTCATGAATACGAATCTCTCAATCACGTTGATGCGAATGGGTGCATCATATCAAACCCGGATTGATCTGGCGGAGGCCGTAGGATTTTCCACGGGCGTAGGGGCAAATGATTTTCCCCGAAGGTGTAGGGGCAAATGGCCATTTTCCCCTACGGGTATTCGTCCCAACCGATCGGGATAGGACGCCTTTAGGCAACAGTTGGCTTTGCCCTAAACGCAGACAAACCGGCATACACCGCCCGGCTGCCCAGATCCTCCTCAATGCGCAGCAGCTGGTTATATTTCGCCAGCCGCTCGCCCCGGCAGGGGGCACCAGATTTAATCTGGCCGACGCCTGTAGCCACCACCAGATCGGCAATGAAGTCATCTGGGGTTTCGCCAGAGCGGTGGCTGACCATGCAGGTGTAGCCGCCCGCCTTGGAGTCGTTGATGGCTTTTAGGGTCTCGGTGACCGAGCCAATCTGGTTGACCTTGATCAGGGAGGAATTGCCCACGCCATCGGCGATCGCCTGCCGAATAATGGCGGGATTGGTGACAAAGGCGTCATCGCCCACCAGCTGAATGCGATCGCCCAGTCGCTGGGTCATCACCTGCCAGCCGTCCCAGTCCCTCTCCCCCAGACCATCCTCGATGGAAATAATCGGAAACTGGTTGACCCAGCTCTCCCATAGGGCAATCATTTCCTCAGAGGTTTTGCGGCTCTGGTCGGACTTGAAGAACAGGTAGGTGCCGTCCTCCTGGTGGAGTTCGCTGACGGCGGGGTCGAGGGCGATCGCCATCTGATCCCCCGCCGTCAGCCCCGCACTCTCGATGCCCTGGAGGATCAGCTCAATGGCCTCCTGGTTGGCCTTTAGGTCGGGGGCAAAGCCGCCCTCATCGCCAATGCCTGTAGCGTAACCCTTCCCTTTGAGGATGGCCTTGAGGGCGTGGTACACCTCCGCCCCCATGCGCAGCGCCTCGGAGAAGGTGGCCGCCCCCACCGGGGCAATCATGAACTCCTGAAAGTCCACGCTGTTGTCGGCATGCATCCCCCCGTTGAGGATGTTGAAGCAGGGCACGGGCAGCAGATTTGCCTCCGGGTTGTCCAGGGACTGGTAGAGAGGCACCCCTTTGGCAAGGGCAGCGGCGCGGGCACTGGCCATCGAAACTCCTAAGATAGCGTTAGCCCCCAGGTTGCTCTTGGTCTCCGTGCCGTCCATATCGAGCATTTTCTGGTCGATGGCGGCCTGGTCGGCGGCGTCCAGGCCGGTGAGGGCGGTGGCGATGGTCTGGTTGACGTTGGCGATCGCCTTCTGAACCCCCTTGCCGCCATAGCGCCCCGCATCCCCATCCCGCAGCTCCAGGGCTTCTCGACTGCCGGTGGAAGCCCCGGAGGGCACCGCCGCCCGCCCTTTGCTGCCGTCCTGGAGCACCACGTCCACTTCCACGGTGGGATTACCGCGAGAATCCAGAATCTCCCTGGCGTGAATGGCTTGAATGGTTGTGTTCATCAGTCTTCTCCAAAAATAGGCGTGACTGCTGGGATCGTGAATTAAATAACCTGTAAATTACCCGACCCGTAGGGGCATGGAAATTCCATGCCCCTACCCCAGGAATTTCACCTCAGGTGATTTCTTGAAATGAAATTACCCGACGACGTAGGGGCAAATGGCCATTTGCCCCTGCCAGCCTTTGAACCGGGGGTAAATTTTTCCCGGAAATCACATTAAATCAATGATCCCTAGTAAGGCCACTTCCAGTTGACAATGTCGGGGCGATCCACGCCGCGCTCGTAGGCATATTCGCGGCAGGCGATCTGCTCGTCCTTGAGCATTTCCTTAACGTGGGCACCCGCCACCTTGAGACTGGGGATGCGGTCAATCACGTCGATGGCGATGCTGAAGCGGTCAATCTGGTTCTGAATGGCCAGGTCCAGGGGCGTGTTGATGTTGCCCTTCTCCTTATAGCCGCGCACGTGCAGGTTCTTGTGGTTGGTGCGGCGGTAGGTGAGGCGGTGAATCAGCCAGGGATAGCCGTGGAAGTTGAAGATGATGGGCTTGTCCAGGGTGAAGAGGCTGTCAAAGTCGCGATCGCTCAACCCATGCGGGTGCTCGCTTTCGGGCTGGAGCTTGAACAGGTCGATGACGTTGATAAAGCGAATCTTCAGGTCGGGGAAGTGCTCCCGCAGGATGCAGGAGGCCGCCAGGGATTCCTGGGTGGGAATGTCGCCTGCGGTGGCCATCACCACATCGGGCTCCACGCCCTCGTCGGTGCTGGCCCACTCCCAGATGTCGATGCCCTTGGTGCAGTTCTTAATCGCCGCCTCCATATCGTGATACTGGAGGTGCATCTGCTTGTCGGACACGATGACGTTGACGTAGTTCTTGCTGCGCAGGCAGTGGTCCGCCACCGACAGCAGGGTGTTCACGTCGGGGGGCAGATAGATGCGCACCACGTCCGGGCTTTTGTTCAGCACCACGTCCAGGAAGCCGGGATCCTGGTGGGTGAAGCCGTTGTGATCCTGCCGCCACACGGTGGAGGTAATCAGCAGGTTGAGGGAGGGAATCTTCTCGCGCCAGTGGATGTGGTTGCAGATTTCCAGCCACTTGGCGTGCTGGTTGAACATGGAGTCAATCACGTGGACAAAGGACTCGTAGGTGGAGAAGAACCCATGCCGTCCCGTGAGCAGATAGCCCTCCAGCCAGCCCTCCAGGGTGTGCTCGCTGAGCATCTCCATCACCCGACCGTCGGGGGACAGCTCGCCGCCGTCCTCGTCCTCGGGCAGGTAGTCGGCAATCCAGAACTTCTTGCTGACCTCATACACCGCGTTCAGCTTATTGGAGGTGTTTTCGTCGGGGCCAAACACCCGGAAGTTGGTCATGTTGCACTTCATCACGTCCCGCAGGAACACGCCGAGAGGCCGGGTGTTCTCTACCTCAATGATCCCCGGCTTCTCTACCTGCACCTCGTACTTGCGGAAGTCGGGCATTTTCAGATCCCGACGCAGCAGGCCACCGTTGGCGTGGGGCGTTGATCCCAGCCGTCGGATGCCCTCGGGGGCCATTTCCCGGATTTCCGGCAGGATCACGCCGTTCTCGGCGAACAGCTCCTCGGGCTTGTAGCTGCGCATCCAGGCTTCGAGCTGCTTCAGGTGCTCGGGGTTGTTGTGCATGCCGCCCATGGGTACCTGGTGGGCTCGCCAGTAACCCTCCACCTTGCGACCGTCCACCGTGGCCGGTCCCGTCCAGCCCTTGGGCGTACGCAGGACGATCATGGGCCAGATGGGCCGGGTGGCGACACCGCTGGAGCGAGCTTCCTGCTGGATACTATGGATTTTAGCAACGCAGTGATCCAGGGTGGCCGCCATAGCCTGGTGCATGGATTCGGGGTCAGAGCCCTCTACAAAATAGGGTTCGTAGCCGTAGCCCTCAAACAGGGCCTTCAGCTCCCGGTGGCTGATGCGGGAGAGGATGGTAGGGTTGTTGATCTTGTAGCCGTTCAGGTGCAGTACGGGCAGCACCGCCCCGTCCCGAATCGGGTTGAGGAACTTGTTGGAGTGCCAGGAGGTGGCCAATGGGCCAGTCTCCGATTCCCCGTCTCCCGGCATGGCCACCACAATCAAATCGGGGTTATCAAACGCTGCCCCAAAAGCGTGGGAGAGGCTATAGCCCAGCTCGCCCCCTTCATGGATGGAGCCGGGCGTTTCAGGGGTGCAGTGGCTGCCGATACCCCCAGGGAAGGAGAACTGCTTGAAGAACTGTTGCATCCCCTCCAGGTCTTCGCTGCACTCGGGATAGTAGTTGGAGTAGCTGCCCTCCAGGTAGCAGGGGCCGAGGAAACCGGGGGCACCATGGCCAGCGCCCACCATGAACAGCATCTCCTGGTCGAATTTTTTAATGATGCGGTTCATGTGGGTATAGAGAAAGCTGATGCCGGGGCTGGATCCCCAGTGGCCCAGAAGGCGCTGCTTGATGTGCTCGGGCTTGAGGGGTTCCCGGAGCAGGGGATTTTCCCGCAGATAAATCATGCCAACCGCCAGATAGTTGCTGGCGCGCCAAAAAGCGTGGAGCTTTTGCAGTTCTTCGGTGCCTAAAGGAACGCCTGAAATTGTTGAGCGCGCTTGGCCAAAGGGGCTAATAGACAGCTCCTCTGTCTGGATAGGAGGGGTTGCGACCATAGTTACTGTTCCTCAATAGAGTAATTCCAATTCCCGTTTCGCTAACGGTTGCAAAAAAACACAGCCGCTAACGAAACAGCCGCCAGCTAAAGCAAACAGCACCTGAGCGACCTAAATCCTTCTCCCCATTCCCTAGAAAGTTGCTAGCAAACCACCAACTCAGCATCAAAACTTCTTGCAGAGAGAGCCAGAGGGAATCAGTAGAAGGGAATCATTAAGGTGAGGTGGCAAATGAAGTTCCTACTCAAGCATTCATAATCCCAAGCATGTCCGAAAGCTCACGATGAGGTTTCCGAACGATACGTTTCTGGATGGGATTTAGAAAGACCCGAAAGGTCGTAGAAAAGATACCAGATGCGTCCCAAATATCATACGGCAACAAGGTTAATAATCAAGGTGCCAACTCGTTAAGGAGTCTATACAGGAAATGTGTGGTGGATGTAAGGGTTGTGAGCGCTAAAGGTTAAGGCGATAGGGCGGAGAGCTTAACCAGACTTTAAAGATTGGTCATCGCAAACCTGCGCGCCTGAAGCGGCTGGAGAAGGTATAGACAGTGATACTATCGGGAACGAACTGCTCACAAGTCGCTCTTGCTGACCTGCCAATGCAACTGGAGTTTCGTCCCTTCACGGTTCATAAGCAATTCGCCCTCACGATTAGCCGGGGCACCTCAGCCGCTAGCACCAATATCTGGCTGATCCTCCGGCAGGACGGAGTAGAGGGTTGGGGCGAGGCAACCCCCTTTTCAGTGGGGATTCCTCAGACGACTGCAGGCATTACAGCGAGCCTAGAGCAGGTTGCCCCAGCGCTGACTTCTCTCACGCCCTTTGACCAGCAAGACATCCAGCAGATTTTGGAGGAGCACCAGGTACCTTCTGCCGCCTGCGCTGCGCTGGATTTGGCGATGCACGACTGGATTGGCAAGCGGCTAGGGGTACCGCTGTGGCAGCTCTGGGGGGGCGATCGCCAGCGCATCGTGCCCACCTCGGTCACCATCGGCATTAGTTCTCCCGACGAGGCCCGTGCCCGGCTGCATCACTGGCGACAGTCCGTTACGGTGCGAGCCGTTAAGGTAAAGCTGGGCAGCCCTGACGGTATCGAGGCGGATCAGGCTATGCTCCAGGCGATTCTAAAGGACGTTTCCTCAGGTACTAAGGTCAGCGTCGATGCCAATGGGGGGTGGAAGACGGAAGGGGCGATCGCTATGAGCCGCTGGCTGGCCGATCGGGGAGTGACCTATATTGAGCAGCCCTTAGCGCACGGAGCGGAGGACGAGCTGCCCCGGCTCTATCGGGAGTCGCCCCTGCCCATTTTTGTGGACGAAAGCTGCTTTACCAGTCGGGCTATTCCCAAACTGGGCGATCGCGTCCACGGCATCAACATCAAGCTAATGAAGTCGGGGGGGCTGGCTGAAGCCCGTCGCCTGATCCATACGGCGCGTGCCCATGGACTGCAGGTGATGTTTGGCTGCTATTCAGACAGTGCTCTGGCGAATACGGCAGCGGCTCAGCTCGCCCCCTTTGCCGATCACCTGGACCTAGACAGCCACCTCAACCTCAAGGACGATCCTTTTATTGGAGCAACCCTCAATGACGGCTGCCTGATACCAGCAGATCAGCCCGGACTGGGTGTTCGGTTGCGGTCTTCGGAACCGTAAGCGCTAGTAATTGTCGCGCAGGTACAGAATAAGCCCCCCAGCAATCAGCAGGCCGAGACCCCACCAAAGGGAATCAAACGGGAGCAGCTTCAGCAGTAGCGTGACCACACCAGACGTCACCAGCGACCATCCGATGGTTGTACGGGATTGAAGTGACTTTTGCACCATTTTTTTGCATCCTCAGCAAGACGGCATTCTTTCTCCATTGGAAGAGATATCCCGTCCAGAAACCAGGGTCTTTAGGCATAATCGTTTGAGACAGACTATCTATCGCTAGCGGACGCTTTCTATATGCTGCAATCCCACCATCGACTGGCCATTCTGCTCCACAACGGTTTGACCGGAGTAAGCGGCAAGACGGGCATCTCCCTGCTGCGCTACAGCGAGCTGCCAATCGTGGCCGTAATTGATCAGTCCGCTGCGGGGCGATCCCTCGCCGACCTAGTGGGCATCGACCGGAAGATTCCTATTGTGGGGTCAGTAGAGGAGGCGCTACCGCTACATCCAGACGTGCTGGCCATCGGCATCGCGCCTTCTGGGGGAGCGCTCCCCGATCCCTGGAAGCAGGAGATCCAAACCGCCGTTGCTGCCGGACTTTCGATCGTGAATGGGCTGCACACGCCGATGGCGATGGACCCCATGTTCAAAACCGTGAAGTCTGATCAGTGGATTTGGGACGTGCGGCGAGAACCGACGGGGCTAACCATTGGGCAGGGACTGGCGCGATCGCTCCCCTGTCGCCGGGTGCTCATAGTGGGTACGGATATGGGCGTGGGCAAGATGTCTGCCGGTCTAGAGCTAAATCGGGCCTGTCGAGAACGGGGACTGCGATCGCGCTTTCTCGCCACGGGTCAAACCGGGCTGATGCTGGGGGAAGATGGCATTCCCCTGGACGCCGTGCGCATTGACTTCGCTGCTGGAGCAGTGGAGCAACTGGTGATGAAGTACGGCCACGACCACGACATTCTCTTTGTGGAGGGCCAGGGATCGCTGATGCATCCGGGGTCCACTGCCACCCTGCCGCTGATGCGCGGCAGCCAGCCCACCCATCTGGTGCTGGTGCATCGAGCCGGACAGCCCCACATTCGCGATTTACCCGACTTCCCCATTCCACCCCTGCCGGAGGTGATTCGGGTCTATGAGACGGTGGCCTGGGCCGGGGGGGCCTTCGCTCCTGTCAAGGTGGCGGCGATCGCCCTCAATACCTTCCACCTCCCGGAAAATGCGGCCAAAGCGGTGATTGAGCAGACGCAGCAGCAGACGGGGCTACCCTGCACGGATGTGATTCGCTTTGGGGCGGGGGCGATCGCCGATGCCCTTATCCCCTAACTTGTCACGGGGCTGAGGATCGCCTGCTGCATCTTTCGCACCGAGTTGATGATAAATATTCCTGAATACTGGTCCAGTTCCCCGATGGGGATCACCCGCTCCCGCACCTTGCCCTGCTCCAGCAGAAACGCCCGATAGGTACCAGCCAGCAGCCCACAGGCAACGGGGGGCGTGTAGAACTCGCCATCCTGCTCGACCACGATATTGCCCAGGCAGGCTTCCGTCAGCTCCTGGCGCTCGTTCCACAGCAGCACGTCGTCTCGGTCGGGATAGTGCGATCGCGCCCGTTCATATACCTGGCGCTGGGTGGTTTTGTGGTAGAGAAAAGGATCGGCGGAATCCACCGGGGCGGGAGCCAGAGCCACCCGCAGCGGCTCCAGGATTTCAGTATAGGGGGCGTGCTCCAACCAGATGCCGCCGTCTTCGTTGAGCAGCAGGCGGACGCGATAGGGGCGACGGGAAAGCTGCAGGGCCAGGATTTTCAGCCGCTGGTGAATGGTAGAGACGCTGATGGGAAAGCCAAAATAGCCTGCCGACTGGCGCAGCCGCTGGAGATGCTTTTCCAGCAGGAAGTAGCCCGTTTCTGGCTCCCAGGCCATCGTCTCCAGCAGGGAAAAGCTGGGCCGCACCTGGGTCAGCACCCGCGCCTTGGTCTGGCATTCCTCCAGCTCGGCCTGATCTTGGGAATCCCACAAAATGCCGCCGCCCACGCCGTATTCAGCCAGTTGGCGCTGCCGGTCCACCAGCACCGTGCGAATAGCTACATTAAACTGCGATCGCCCATCCGGTCGCATCAGACCGATGCTGCCGGTATAAATGCGTCGCGGCGAAGCCTCCAGTTCGGCAATAATCTGCATGGTGCGGGCTTTGGGGGCTCCAGTGATAGAGGCCGCTGGAAACAGGGCGCGAAATACCTCTAGTACGCTGGCGGACGTGCGGCACTGCACCGTACTGGTCATCTGCCAGAGGGTGGGATACTGCTCCAGGTCAAACAGGCGGGGCACGTCCACCGTTCCGGTCTCGGCAATCTGGGCCATGTCGTTGCGCACCATGTCCACAATCATGACGTTCTCGGCCCGGTTCTTTTCGGAGTGGTGCAGCCACTCCGCCCGCTGCCGATCCTCCCCATACCAGCGGCCACGGGAAATGGTGCCCTTCATGGGGCGCGACACCAGGGTTTGATCCGCCAGATCAAAAAACAGCTCGGGGGAGGCGGAGCAAATGGCCCAGTCCCGGGTTTGTACGAAAGCTCCGTAGCCGCTGCCCTGGGCCTGAATCATCTGCAGAAACAAATGCCAGGGGTCAGCAGACAGGGCAGCCCGTAGCCGAAAGGAGTAGTTGACCTGGTAGGTGTCTCCCGCTTTGATGTAGTCCTTGGTTTTGCCAATGGCAGCCTGGTAGGCGGCTGCGGCGATGCAGGGGGTCCAATCCATCTCGACCGGCGCAAATGGGGGTAAATTCAGGGGAAGCGGGGCGTCGTATAGCCCGAACCAGGCCAGAGGAAACGGAGGATCGCTAGTTGCTCTGGACCGCACTACCAGAGCTGGATCGAAGGCCGGAGCTGCTTCGTAGGCGATGAAGCCGACCCCATAGAGCTGTTCAGCGGTGACGCGATCGCTCACTTCCGCCAGCACGGGAAGCACTTCTGCCAGGCGGGTAGCGGTCAGAAGGTGGCGGGGTTGCTGAAAGCGCTGCCACTGCTGGCGATCGCGGTCAAATACAACGGCGCTGTTATCGGGCTGAGATGCAAACATAGCGGTATGGAACTAGAGATATTTACCGTACCGTAGAATCTTCCCGGCTGCATCTTTTCTGGCGGTCATTCAGCCTCGTCTATGCCATAGCCAACTGCCGGGTAGGCAATATCCTCGCTGCGTAAGGCCCGCTTGGCCCGCAGCAGCAGGTCGGTACGGTAGACAAACTCATCCCGGGCATCCATCGGGTAGGATTTCAGCTTCAAATGCGTGCCCCAGGGCTGCTCCTGCATCACCACCGCCACGGGCAGCTTGAGCTGGGTGTATTTGCTTGTGTAGGCTGCCCGGTAGAGCACTTTGATCACCTCCTCGGCATCCACGTCGTGGGCCATGTAGAAGTCGGTGACCACCTGCGCTTCCAGGCTACCCTTATTGGCATTGGTAATGGGCTCCGTCCAGATTTTGTTGTGGGGCAGGGTGACGATGTCGTCGCTGGGGGTTTGCAGGCGAACGCCCCGCAGGCCATAGCCCACCACTTCCCCGTAGTGCTCGCCAATGCGGACGCGATCGCCCACCTGATAGGGAGTTTCAAACAGGGCAATCAGTCCGGCAATCACGGAGCTAGCATAGTCCTTGAAGGCAAACCCCAGGGCAACGGCCACCGTGCCCGTAACCGCCAGCACGTTGTTGGGGGAGAGGTTGAGAAACAGGTTAATCAGAACCGTAACGGCCATGACGAGCACCAGCGCCCGCCAGAAGGGCAGCGACTGTTTGATGCGCAAACGCGATCGCCGCGGCACCCGCTCGGACAGCCAGTTGATCACCGTGTCGATGGTCCACGTGGCTCCATAGGCCAAACCAATCGTCAGGAAAGCCTGGGCAATCTTGAGCAGCGTCACCTCACTCAGCACGTCCCGAATCGAAGTCTCCAACCCACTCTGGGCTACCAAGGCCAGTCCCATCAGAACAGAGTTCTCCGGTCGAACGGTGGGGTTTCCCTTTGCCATCAGTCATCCTCTCCCACAACAAAATTATTGTTGGACAAATCGGCTTTTAGCCCCGGATAGAAAAGCGGATTGAGGCTAAGCAGGCTGTGCAGCTGCTTCACTACTCCAGCCCGCTGCAGGATCTGCACCTGCGCCCGCACTTTACCGTAATCATCCCCCAGGCTCAGGCGCAGGTGGGGTAGGCTCATGCCGCCATGCATGAGTAGGGAAAACAGCAGGTAGCGATCGTCAGCGGAGAGGGCGGGCAGGGGCGGCAGGGCTGGTTTGTCTCGCTGCAGTGGGCGGGAAGGGTGAAGCGATTGCCCCCCGTTCAATAGGGTTATTTCGGCAGCGCGATCGCCTCCCGTTGCTGACAATTCATTTTCTGAAGATTGGTCTGCTGAAGATTGGTCTGCTGAAGAGTTATCTTCTGACAGTCCTGCTGCTGGACAGAGGGAACGCAGCCAGAGGTGGGCAGCCACTGCCCCCACCCCCAGAGACTTATTGGCTAGGCTGTCAAAATAGCGCTGCTCAGCCCTAGACGACCAGTGATTCAAGTCAGTGGGGGCATCATCGGTCATTAGTGACTTGACTCCGTCAGGTGGTTCGTCTAAATCGGGGGCGATCGCCACCAGTGAAGTAACGGGGGTGAGCCAGTCGCGGATCTGCAAACTGGTTAGCCGGGGCAGGGTAAACGGCTGATCCAGATAGGCGCTAATGCGGTAGACATGCTCCAGGTAGGTCCAGGCCCAGCGGTTGCAGCCAATGAGCCAGAACTGAGAGCGGTGGTTGAGCACCACATCCTTCAAATACTCCACACCGGACAACCCATCGATACAGCGCAGAAAGCACCAGTCCAGCCGGGGGATGGTAGCGAGCGTTAGTGAATCCTTTGGCGCTCGCTCCGGCAGGTCATCTACCTGCTTTTTGAGCTGGGTATGAATCGTGAGGTACTGGTGCGGTCGGGCATCCCAGGTTTTTTGAAGCTGAATTACCTGTAAGACATCGCTTGTGCGAGCTGTGAGGGCGGCCTGCAGAAGCGCTGCCAGATCATCTACCGGATTCCCCAAAATCACCAAGCAGTTGGGCTCGTCGCGGTTGGTTTGCCAGCGGGCGACCGCTCCATCTAATGCTTCACCAACGGCTTTCAGATGGACCGGATGGGGGGGCAGATGTCGGATGGCCTGCTGGAGTTGGGTGGCGATCGCCTCGGGCAAGTCGGCATGAACCGGTTCCGATCGCTCCTGCTCCAGCCCAATGGTCTGACCCACTTCAGCCGGTGTTCGCGCCCCTAACCAAACCCTAAATTTCTTTAAAACTGCGTTCATGCCAGCCCCAGAGCATCATCGAATAGGAACAAGGTTCGCCGTACGCCAGGTTTGGGGGCAATGTGCGATCGCACCCCTTCTAGCTGACGGTAGGTCATCTGCCAGTTGTGAAATGCCTCACTCAGATCGGCGGGCATGGCGGGCAACACCCCATCCTGCTCTTCCCGGTAGTCGAGCGTCGCGTGAAAATCATGTTCTGGCGTTCGCCGCAGTTTGATCTTGACCCGTTCCATATCCGTCGCTTGTTTCCATGGGGTGGCGCTATCCGATGGTGTAAATGCTACTGACAATAGCCCCCGTCTGGTTTCAGATTAGGCCACAAATTCTTCAGTCATTTCTATTTCTCCCAGGGTTAGCCGGATGCAAAATGGCTCGGCGATCGCCACCTCAAAATCTAGCTGGAGCCAGTCGTCGGCCTCCCGAGGCGTGACCTCAGCACAGATTTCGCCAGCACTATCTACCAGGGCAACCTGCAGTGCTGGGGGCAGTAGCGTCAGGCCACCGGATGGATAGAGCCGTAGCCGGATGTAGGACAGGTCTGGCGAACTGGCCCTAAGCCGCATAATTAGAGCGATCGCCCCTCCCGAATCACCCAGCGGTATGAGCTTCCCTCGACTGACCGTATTCTGATAGGGCGTCTCTTGAGCTTCACCCACCATAAAGCTCGACGATCTGCTCCGCGGGGCGGCAGGCACGAGCTGCTCCACCGGCTGCCACTCTGGGGTAAACAGACGGTCAAACCACTGGCGTAGTCGGACAGGAGATTGGACCAGGGGCGGAGCGGCATGGAGCGTCTCAATCAGGGCATCCATCGGGCGCAACTGGCTAATCGCGATAGGCGTCAGCGGGTCGGCAATGGCATGGTCGGGAATGAACCCCAGCAGTTCTGCCTGCGTCAGCCCCTCGTCAAAGCTCACCGCTAAGTAGCCGAGGCGATCGCCCACCACCTCGGGCGGCAGGGTGAAAGCGGTCTGACCGGCAGGTATGGGGCGGCACTCCAGGCGACCTCGCTGGGGCAGCGTCACGTCGGCTACATCTAGCACCGTCCGCAGTCCGGGATGCCAGCAGTCGCTGTCGTGCAGGGTCGCCCGGATGGCGATGAGCTGGAGGTAGCGCTGTACGGCACAAGCGGCCAGCGTGTTGAGGTACACCTGTCTTCCCTTGGAAACGGATACCTGCTCTGCCGCAAACTGGGCTGCATAGCGATGGGCCTCGGGTTCCAGCAGGATGGGAATGGATTGCGGGAGGGTAGTGGTCATGGTGCTTGGGTATAGCGACAGCCAATATCTTGCAGAAGCGGCAGGCACTTCTGCTTCCAGTGGGAATAGAGGGTTTGATTACTCACCTGAAATTCGCGGGCAATGTCGGCGACGCGGTCGGGTGGTTCCTGCATCAGCAGCCGCAGAGCCAGCAATTGGCAGTGGCAGTCAGGATGCTTGCGGGGATGGCAGCCGCGCAGTGTTCTGTCTGGGTCTTGCTCGATATGTGCCTGAATATCTCGCCCATGCTGCTGCCGGGCTTCGGCCTGGAGGGCAGCGATGTAGCCATCTAGGGTGCTAAGGGCGGGATGGGGGTCGGCGAGCCGCTCGAGGGGGGCGATCGCATCACCGCTAGAATTTCCAACCGGCTGATCCAGGCTCGTCTGCCGCTTGCGAGATGTCTGATCGCCCTCGTACAGGTCACGGATCCGCCACTTGAGGTAGCCGTTGATCCACACTGTCAGGCTCTGCTCCAGGGAAGGCGGACGTTCCTCGAAATTCTGAATATTTTTGAACACCCACTCCAGAGTTTGGTTAAAGGCGATGGGGTAGTCGCGGTGGGTAGAGCGGGCAATGCCAGAGAGACGGGGAATCAGGATCAGGAGCCGATTCAGCGCCTTTTGCCGTTCGAGGCTGCCTTCAGCCTGCTGTTGAATCTGGTTGAGTAATGCACGGAGTTGAGTATCCAAAGCGATCGCCCGTCCCCAAGGCCCAGCTAATCCGTAGGCTGAAGGACCGAAAACAGTCCAGCAAACGGTCCGATAACTTGAGTGTATCGGACCTCGACGGGTTCTGGCAGGGGAGCAGGTGGCGACCACGGGGCAGATGACCCTCCAGGGACTGAATCATTCCATACTCAGTTATCAGCCCTGGAGAGACGGATTATCGAATATTGAAGGGTTCGGGAACCGGATAAAACCCCTGGCTTTAGACATGGGGATACAGATGGTTCCCGCGCTGGACGAAGTCCAGCAGTCCGCCCCATGTGATACAATAGATCTGGTTTGAACCCCCAGGGTGGGTGGAAGCATCCAAGTAAGTCTCCTCGAACCCGAAAGCAGAGTCCAGTCTGCAACCAGAGGCGCGAAAAACCTCTCTAAAAACGTATGGACTCGACAGAGTACCGAACCACCAGCGACTGTTAGTTTCAGATCCGAAATGCTGTACGGCGGGGCACGCCGGAACAGGGTAAAAAAACGCTTGGGGACACTTTTCCCGCTGGGGCTGACTGCCCAA
>JBHJGR010000072.1:0-3394 GCA_050331615.1 Elainellaceae cyanobacterium | reverse complement strand
TTGGGAAAAACTTGACCATTAGCTAGAATTTGACCTGAGTGACGCCCTCCTATTGCGAGGAGCCTGAGTTCAATGACGTTGCCCTCGTGTGCTCAGGAACGGAATCTGCAAAAACAGAGGGAACAACTCACCCATCTTTTGACGTTTCTGTCAACCTAAATTAAGTGCGATTGCCCTGCTAAGATATGCCCTCGATCGCCTCAAAGATCCGTCTTCCCAAGAAATAACCTTGCTGATACAAACTAAGGGATCTGTCCCACAAATTGCCAGTACGTTAGAAATTTGTGCAGCGGCCCTGATGAGGCAGTGTCCGGTTGAACAATTGATTCCTGTCGAACCAAGCCCTTTGTTCAATGATGAAGCTGCACAGATGGCGGCAAGTTTTCAGAGAGTCAGTCTGGGACAGTATTTTTGGCCTGTGGAGCGGGAGCGCATTGCGTCCGCATGGGGGCGGGGGGATTTTGCAGAAGCAGCCGTATGGTTGGAATCACATAAGGATCGTTGCGAAGGAATTTATAAACTCGCAAAGCATTTATCTTTAGCCAGTAATGGGGAAACTAAGCTAGCCCTAGCGAGAATTCAAGGTTGGTGTGGATCAAAGATTATTAAGTCTCAAGTCTCAGGAGAACAGATTCGGACATGGCAAGGAATGCTCCAACCTCTACTTGAAAGGGATCTCACCCTGGATGCTAATTTTCAATTGGCATGGGAAGAAAATTTATTTATTGAGTTGGCATTGAAACGGGATAGTTATACGATTGCCTTTATGCAATTTGCCCAGCTATTAGAACGTCTATTGTACATTCGAGCTATGGCTGATAAGTGGGTACAACAGAAACTGATCATTCCTCAAGACACATATCGTGGATCGATAGAGAATTATAGACCTACAGGATTAGGTAGTCTTTTGATTGGTTGGTACAACCTGAGGAACTATAATAAAAGCCATATGTGGTTTAAACTGCTGGACGCAATTCGGGAATTAAGAAATGATGTGATTCATAATGGGAAATCCGTGAATGATGAAATACTTTATTCCCTTTGGAAAAAATCCGGATTTGATATCTCCTGTACTATTTTTGAACTCATGATGCAAGTGCTGAATCACGTCATTGAAAGACGTTGGCACCCTCCATCTCAGGTACTCCTGCGATCGCTCCACCAGTGGGGGCTAGAAACCATTCGTCAAATCGACTGATAATATCTCAAATCCTGATCAAGCGCGATCGCCCAACTCTAGCCACCCGCTAATCTCAGTACACTAAAACCAGCCGATCGCATTCTCCTCGACCTATGGTTAGCACGTCTCCCCTTGTTCCTCAACCGATCGCCCAGCCTATTGGCGAACGGCGCGTTTTGTTTCGCAATTTGGACTGGCAGCGGTATCAGATGATTCGGCAGGCAATTGGCGATCGCCGCGTTGCCCGACTGACCTATGACCAGGGACTTTTAGAAATCACCATGCCACTGGAAGATCATGAGTTTGCGGTGCGGCTGATCGAGCTATTCATCCGGGTTTTGGTCTTGGAGATGGGCATGAAGCTCAAAACGATGGGTTCTACCACCCTCGATCGGGAAGGGCTGGATCGGTCGGCGGAGCCTGACAACGCCTACTATATCCAGAACCAGGCCATCGTGGCAGGCCGTAGGGTTGACCTGACCCAAGACCCGCCCCCCGACCTGGTGGTTGAAATCGATATTACCCACACTGATATCAACAAGCCGCAGCTTTACGCCAGCATGGGAGTGCCAGAGTTCTGGCGCTACAACGGCGAAACCTGGCAAATTTACCAGCTCCGGGAACAGGGCTATGAGGAGGTAGAAACCAGCCCCACTTTTCCTTTAGTCCCTAAAACAAAGCTGTATGAGTTTCTGGCCCAGGCCCGACAGGATGAAGTCGAGGCTGAACTATCTTTGCGGAACTGGGTGCGATCGCACCTTCACCCTCACCCCTAACCCTTCCTATTTGGAGGCAAAGCCATGTACCTCACTCCCCGTGCCGCGTTTGTGCGCAATCTCTCTGTTGCCATCGTCAACGGAGCTGTCACCTATATCCTGCTAATCATCGCGCCCCTCGGCCTGATGGCGGTGTTCATCAATACCATCCTGGTGGCGATCGCCAGTTTTGCTACCGCTAGCGCCAGCGATCGCATCATCCTTTTCCTGATGGGAGACCAGGGGCGGGCTGAGATGCTGGGGCGGCAGTCGTCCCAGATCCAGTCCCAGAATATGGATGAGCTGGATCGCCGCTAATCTATAGCCAAGGTTCTTTCCTGTGCGTACCCTCTACATCGCCCAGCAGGGCTGTTACCTTTCTTTGAACCAGGAGCAGGTGGTCATCAAGCAGGGCCAAACTGTCCTGGATGAGGTGCAGTTGCCCTTGCTGGAGCAGATCCTCATCTTTGGCAAGTCCCAGGTGACTACACAGGTGATCCGCGCCTGCCTCTGGCGAGACATCCCCATCGCTTATCTGTCGCGGATGGGGTACTGCTATGGCCGCATTCTGCCCATTTCCAGGGGCTATCGCCAACTGGTGCGCTATCAGCAGGAGTTGGGCTTTGCCGATCGCCTGGTGGCAGCGCGGACCATCGTGCAGGCCAAGCTAAAGAACAGCCGGGTTTTACTGATGCGGCAACAGCGCCAGCGATCTTCTGGCCGCATTGAGCAGGCTATTCAAAGCCTGGATTATCTGGCGCAGCAGGCGGCGCAGGCGGAGGCGATCGCCCGACTGATGGGCCTGGAGGGGGCAGGCGCAGCCAGCTACTATGGGGCCTTTGCCGACTGTCTGGAGAACGGTGAGTTTGTGTTTGTTGAGCGATCGCGCCGTCCTCCAGGCAATCCGGTCAATGCCATGCTGAGCTTTGGCTACCAGGTGGTGTGGAACCATCTGCTGAGCCTGATCGAAATACAGGGGTTAGATCCATACGCGGCCTGTTTGCATGAGGGCAACCACCAGCACGCGGCCCTGGCTTCGGACCTGATTGAGGAGTTTCGTGCGCCCATTGTGGATTCCCTGGTGCTCTACCTGGTGAATCGCCGCATCATGGACGCTAACCAGGACTTTGACTGTCGCGACGGGGGCTGTTTCCTCAATGACAGTGGCCGCCGCAAGTTTCTGCGGGCGTTTGTGCAGCGGATGGAAGAGTCGCTGACGGTGGAGGGCATTAGCCAACCCCGCTGGCATCTGCTCACCCAGCAGGTTAAGGCGTATAAGCAGTTTGTCTATGATCCCAGCCACCGCTATTGTCCTTACTTGATTCGCTAGGCCGGGAGGCGGAAGTCAGGAGTCAGGAGTCAGGAGTCAGGAATCCAAAATCCGAATTCTTAATTCCTAAATCGGGTTTCAGGTTGGTGGGTTGTGGTGGGTGGTGTGTGTGGGGGGGTATGGGGGTGG
>JBHJGR010000071.1:0-3418 GCA_050331615.1 Elainellaceae cyanobacterium | reverse complement strand
CCCTAGCTAGGTAGGTAGCCATCAATAAACGAGGCTATGGTGGGGTGCGCTCCGGTGGGGGCGCACCCCGCTTGCTTTTGAGCCATCAGGATATCGCGTTACGCTTTCGCGTTAGGCTACCTGTTGGGCGATAAATCCCAGAATGCCGCCCGCCAACACGATCCAGGCAGAATTGACCTTGAAGCGAAAGACGGCGATCGCCGCTGCCACTGCCAGGATAGCCGTGAACCAGTCAATCAGCGCCGCCCGTCCGAGGGTGTAGGTGACGACGGCCATCAGCCCCAAAGAGGCGGCATTAACCCCATCCAAAAACGCGCCAAACCAGCGGGACCGGCGCAGCTTAGGAACCCAGGGGTTAACGATGCCCACCAGCAGAAAAGCGGGGAGGAAGATGCCAATAGTGCCCGCGATCGCCCCCGCATTGCCCGCCAGTAAGTAGCCCACAAACGTAGCCGTGGTGAATACGGGACCGGGAGTGAACTGGCCAATGGCGATCGCGTCCAGCAGTTCCTGGGAGGTGAGCCAGCCAAGACGCTCCACCAAGTCGCGCTGGAGGAAGGCGAGCAGCACGTAGCCGCTGCCGTAAAGAACCGAGCCGATTTTTAGAAAGAACAGAAACACCTGAGGCCAGCTTGCCGGAGTGGTAGCGGCAGCCGTCGCCGTCCCCGCTTGGGCCAGCATCCCCGAAAAGGGCAGCAGCAGGGTCGCCGTGCTGCCCTGCCGCAGGTTTTTAATCAGCATGACCACTAGCCCCGCCACCAGCAGCAGCAGGATTTCATTCACGTTTAGGAAAAATGCGGCAACCACGGCCACCGCCGCCAGGGTCGTGGGAGCGTCCTTAATCGCCTTCTTGCCCAGCTTGATCAGGGCCTGCAGGATGATGGCGATAATTACCGGCTTAATGCCGTACAGCAGCCACTCCACTTGGGGCACGGTCTGGTAGCGGGCATAGAGAGCAGCCAAGATCCAGACAATTACCATCGCGGGCAGGATGAAGCAGCTCCCGGCGACAAACAGCCCGCGCCATCCAGCCCGCTCAAAGCCAATGTGAATGGCCAGTTCTGTAGAGTTGGGTCCTGGCAGCAGGTTGGTGACGCCGATCAAATCCAGCAGTTCGTCCCGGGTCATCCACCGTCGCCGCTTTACCACCTCATCATCCATCATGGCGACGTGGGCCGCCGGACCGCCAAAAGCAACACAGCCCAGTCGAAAAAAGACGGCGGCCAGTTCCTTTAATCGCTGGTTTTGCTCGGGTGGGCTAAGAGTCAAAAACGGCGCGGGGCGCTCATCAGCAGGTTGGCTCACAGACTTTTGAGACTCGGGAGTATCCATGGCTTAGCCGTTCTGGTGAAAGATATCTAGCAAAAGACACTTAAGGGTATCGCATTTCGATATTGAAAAGCCATAGCCTGGCATACATTTCACCACAACCTGGATTTTGGGCGATTTGGTGAGCGCGCCGCGCCCACCAAATCGCCGAATTGCATAAGTTCATCACAGATAGCTGCCGAGAATAAAGAAGCCGTAGAGAGCCACGAGAATGCCGCCCGCCAAGCGAGAAACCCGGCGGCGCAGCACGAACACAGACAAAGTCACCACCGTTGCTAGACAAACGGGTAGGTGGAACTGAAGTACCTGATTGCTGACTACTACTGGCCGCACCAGCGCAATAATGCCAGCGTTGAACAGGAAGAAAGCCAGAACTGAGCCAACCACGTTGCCAAAGCTAATTTCGGCCCGTCCCTTCAGAGCCGCCGGGAGTTCTCGGGCCAGCTCTTCAATGCTGACCAGAAACGCCAGGATGGTCATGCCAAAGGCTGTATCGGAAATGCCAACCCGGTCAATCAGGTTTTCGGCACCGGTCACTAGCATCTCACTTCCCGCAACGATGGCGATTAGGGAAACGACAAACAGCCCCAGAGCCTTCCAGCGGCTTGGCTGCTCATCTTTCTCCAGCGTCTCCGCCACTTCCCCAGTAGGTTCGATGTCAAACCCCTTCTGATTGAGCCAGATGAGGTAGGCGATCGCCACAAAGAACCCCAGCAGCAGAATGCCGCCATCCAAACGAGATAGCTGCCGATCCAGCCCCAGTAGGCCAAACAGCACCACGGCCAGAATGGGGGCAACAACGATTTGTCTGGGAACCTGCTCGAACCGCATGGGAACACAGAGGGCAGTAATGCCAAACGCTAGGGCGATCGCCACCATCGCCGCCCCAATCACCGATCCCAGGGCAATACCCGATACCTGTTCATAGGAGCCAGCGGCCCCCACCGCCAGATTTTCTGGATCAAACCCCAGGAAAATGACGCTAATGAGAAAAGCGGAGACACCAAAGCCAGTGGAGGTGCCTACCAGACCTTTGACCAGCTGCTCGGCGAAAAAAATCACCAGGCCCAGGCCAGCGATGAATAGGAAGATAGCTAAGGGTAAGCTCACGTCGAGTTCTCCGGCCTTTTGCCTTAGTGCCTATTCGAAAACCCCTACCGAGATTTTCGGATAGATTCTTAGTTGAACGACTTGATGTTATCGTAATTCGATACTCAGAGCTTATCCCCTGCGAGATGACTGACCCGTCTCAGTCGCCGTTGCCAAGGTCGTCTTCAAACAGCTCGCCGAACAGCTCCCGCACCTTTTCCCGCGCTTCCAGCAGCGCCGCCTTACCGTCGGGCGTGGCGCGATACAGCTTGCGGAGCTGACGACCCGATCGCTCCTCAAAAGAAACCAGATAGCCCTTCCGCTCCAGGCCGTGCAGGATGGGGTAGATCGTGCCTGGGCTGAGTTTGTAGCCGTGCCGCTCTAGCTCTGCGATGATGCCCAGACCGAAGATCGGCTCCCGGACGGCATGGTGCAGAATGTGGAGGCGAATCAACCCAGAGTAGAGATCGCGATCGGCCATCATTACCTCCGGGGGACTCCCGCTATACCCGAAGAGTTAGCGGCGAGGGGGATAGGAGCGGAAATCAGGAGGGTATGCGCTTCGCGCAGGCTTCGCCAACGACGCCCTCCTGATTTCCTTAAAGCATTGACGTGTATGGGTTTCACCTGTTTTTCTGTGCTAGAATAGTACAATAATTCTTACCTTTCAGTACCGGCTCAATCCCACCCCCGAACAGGCATCCACAATGGCAGTCTGGGGTGAATTGCTGCGTCGGCACTGGAACTATGCGCTGGGTCAGCGGCTGGATTGGCTGAATCAAACTCGCTCTCCAATTGACCGCTGTAGCCTCGAATCTGAGCCAATTGGCGAGATTCCCAATGAAGTCACCTACTACTCGCAGGCATCTGAACTCAAACAAACCAAGGAACTGTTTCCTGATTACAAAGGCATCGATGCCGACTGCCAGCAGCAGAACTTGATGCGTTTAGACAAAGCCTGGAAGCGGTGGCGGGTTCCCGACAAGAACGGCAAACGCGG
>JBHJGR010000070.1:0-37564 GCA_050331615.1 Elainellaceae cyanobacterium | reverse complement strand
TCCACCCACCCTGGGGGTTCAAACCAGTTCTATTGTACCGCACTGGGCAGACTGCTGGACTTCGCCCAGCGCGGGAACCATCTGTATCCCCATGTCTAAAGCCAGGGGTTTTATCCGGTTCCCGAACCCTTCAATATTCGATAAATCTATGAATAATTGACTTGACCATAGATAATATGCAAATCCATCCCAGGTTAGGAGTGAAACCCTCTAACTTTGAGATTAGGATGGCTTCAGAATCTCTAGTCTCCGCCCATCCGAGGAATTTTCTTGATGATTGACGATGTTGCTGCCGCGATTGAGCGTCAGGATTTTAAGACCGCGAGCCGATTGCTGAAACCGCTGCTGAAGCAACGGCCCACCGATCCGTGGGTGCAGCTCTATTTGGGGCAACTCCAGGAAGCTTCTGAAAAGACAACGGCAGCAGAAGCCATCTATCGGCGTTTACTGCGGGAGGGCACCAATCCCAAGATTGCCCTCCAGGCACGCCGAGGGCTGGATCGACTGAAGGCGGCAGCGGCAGATCGGCGGCAGGCGGCGATCGCCCAAGCCAGCGCCGACCCCCTCAATACCGGAACTGGGTTTCTGGTGCTGCTACCGGTGACCGGAGGCGATCGCCCCAACGCCGTCAAGCAGTTGGCCCGCATTATGCGGCTTGACCTCTACACGGCCCAAATGCGCCTGCCCGGTCGCGGCTGGCGGCTCTACCGGACGGGAGCCCTGCCAGAGCTGCAGGTTTACGGCGAGGAACTGCTGCAGGCAGGGATTCCCGCTTTCTGGGCTTCTTTGACCTGCATCAAAACTCTCCACGTATTTCGGGTGCAGTCGCTGCAGACCGACCTGCCCAATCCGGTCGCAACTTGTCACAATAGCGCTGGGCAGCTTGGCTCCATCGAGTTCCGCTGGTCTGAGGTCGCCCAGCGCATTATCGGACAGCTCCCTATCTTTGAAGACGTGGTTGACTTGGGAGCCTGGAACAAGCTGAAGCGCAAAGAGCAGACCCAGGACTATGCCCAGGTCTGCGACCTCCATCTGATCGAGCGTCAGAGTATTCTGCGATTTTGCGACAGAAGCTACCAGTTCCAGCCAGCCAGTGTCGCTAGCGCACCTGACCGTCTAGGGCGATCGCCCCAATCAACGCGGCAGAAGTGGAATCACCTCATGCACCAGGTATCCAGCCATCTCGCCGCTGTCCCAGCTCAGGAAGACTTCACCAGCTTTGCCGAAACTGCCCTCGACCATCTTGACCTAGTGGACGGACTCGACGCCCACCTCAATCTGTTTCGCAAGGCGGAGACAAACTGGGACCCAGCGTTTCAGCTCTACAGCGGCCTGAGATTCCTACACCATCAGGCCCAGTAAGTGCTTGAGCAACTTTAATTATATTTCCTTGGGGATATATTTCCTTGGGGATGTGCGCCCCCACTGGAGGTGCGCATCCCCCCACAAGACGTAGTTCATCGTGCTTCAGCACTTACTTACGGGCACTGGCAGGGATGGTGACCTGCTTGGCCATGTCCATAAAGGGACTGAGGCTTGGCCCCGGACGCCGCCGCCCGCCGTTAGTGGACAGGCTGAGCATGTAGTTGGGCGCAAACGTCATTTCGCCTTCGGACTTGCCGTTGGTAGCGGCTGCATTTGCGGTGGCAGCGTTGGCGGACGCCGCAGGCTGGGGTGCTGCTTGAGCAGCAGTCGGGGCAGCCGTCTGGGGACGCGCAGGCTGGGGTGCTGGCGCTGGTTTAGCTGGGGCTGGAGCAGGGGTTGGCTCAGCCGGTTTTGCCGCTGTCGCCGGCTGCGCTTCCGTAGCTTGGGGCTCATCCAGCTCTAGAAAATAGTCAGACTTGCCGCCCAACCCCACCAGCTTTGCCAGGGAGCCGAAGAGGCCCCCAACGAACGAAAAGATTCCTCTGAGCAGCTTTGAAATGAAACCCATGGGTGCGATCGCTCCTAATTCTCAACGCCTAGATTCCTTAAACCTGTTCAAAAACCCCATCAGGGGTTCCGATTGCCAAAAATTCACCAGAGTTTTCGGCTGAACACTCATTGCCCTGTTTAAAGGTTCTCTGATTGTGGGATGCTTGGCAATCCTTATGATAGACAATCCGCGAACTCATTAGCGAATAAAGTGCTTGAGCACTTAACCTGGATTATTCATCAAGCAGGGTGGGCACCGCCTAACTAAACCCTACAGTCCAGACAGAATCAGGGATAAACTGAATGAACATGCTTGAGCACTTAAATTAGAGAATTGGGTCACAGAGGTGGCGATCGCCCTCCCCCAGCGCTTGATTATAGGTGAGATAATTCTTCAGCCAGTGGCAGCTCCGCACCAGCAACGCATCCAGCTCATCGGTGCCTTCAGTGGGGATATTGGGTATCGGGGTATCCAAGGTGAGGGTCAGGCTTGGCAGGATGGATGGCTCCGCTGACCCACGGGCAGCGGCTTCCTCTAAGCGATCGTCATTGTGCGCCCTAATTTGCCAGCCCTTGACCAGGCTATTCTCGCCAAAGGAAACAAGCGTTTGACTGCTGGCGACAAATCCAGCGGCACAAATGGGGGATAGGTGTCCCGTCAAGGTCTGCACAGTACTGCCATCCAGCGACCAGATCTTGATGACGCAATCGGCCCCAAAGGAGACCAGCCATTGACCATCGGGGCTAAAGCACACGCCCCTCACGCTGGCTTCGTGCCCCCTAAAAGTCCTCAACAAATGCCCGTTGCGGTGCCAAAGCTTGGCGCTTTTGTCGGCACTGGCAGAGGCAATAAGCTGACCGTCGGGACTAAAGCTGACGGCCAGTACGCGGGCGCTATGACCTTCTAAAAGAGCGAGGCGATCGCCACTCAGCCGCCAGAGCATCACCGCCCGGCCACTGGCAGAAGCCAGGATTTCTCCATCTGGGCTAAAGCTGACGCTGGGAATGCGGGCGCGATGGCCATAAAAGGACTGGACCAGGGTGCCATCCAGCCGCCACAGCCGCAGAATGCGATCGTTGCCAGCAGAGACGATGAGCTGACCGTCGGGGCTAAAGCTGACGTGTCGCACGCCGCCGAAGTGGTCATGATAGGTTTTGAGCAGGGTACCGTCGGTGCGCCAGAGCTTAACCGTGCGATCGTTGCTAGCAGAAGCCAGCAGGCGGCCATCTGGGCTGAAGCAGACGCTGCGGACGATATCATCATGGCCGCAGAGGGTTTTGAGCAGCTCGCCATTGACGCGCCACAGCTTAACCGTGTGGTCTTCTCCAGCGGAGGCGAGGATCTGGCCGTCGGCACTCAAACTGGCGTCCAAGATGCGCCCCCGGTGGCCCTGACTGACATAGAGGCCAATGCCGCTCAGGCTCCAGATGCGTACCGTCTGGTCTTCCCCGGTCGAGGCGAGCAGACGACCATCGGGGCTAAAGCCCACCCCAAACACCGTACTGCTATGGCCACGAAAGGTCTGCAGCTCCTGGCCCTGTAGATTACATAGCCGCACGATGCCATCAGCCGTCGTGACGGCCAGCATTTGGCTATCGGGGCTGAATTTGAGGCAGAAAGCCATCGTGCCCAACTGCTGAATCACCCCCAGCTCTTCCCCGATGCGGCTCCAAAGCTTTACTCGACCGTCTGCCCCCGCCGAGGCAAAGGAGTCGCCATCGGGGCTGTAGGCGATGCAAAACACACTCTCATCATGGCCTTTGATTTCCCGCAGCAGGTTGCCGTCTAGTTGCCAGAGGCGAATTTTGCCCCCCTCACAGGCGGCAGCAATGGTCTGCCCATCGGGGCTGAAGGTCACGCTATAGATTCCCACTCCCCGCTGAAAGGTTTTGGACGGCTCCCAGCCAAGCTGCCGGTCCCAGAGCTGAACGGTGCCGTCTTCGCTGGCAGAGGCCAGGAGTTGACCATTGGGGCTAAAAGCCACGCTGAAAACCCGTTTGCTGTGGCCCTTCAGCACCTGCACCGGGGCACCGCCGCGCCGCCGCCACAGCCGCACCGTCCGATCGGCACTGGCAGAGGCCAGCAGAGTTCCATCAGGGCTAAAGGCGATGCCAAACACATGGTCGCGGTGGCCCGTGTAGATCTGGCGCGATCGCCCCGTCACATCCCACAGCCGCACCGTATGGTCGGCACTGGCAGAGGCCAGCAGAGCCCCGTCAGGGCTGAAGGTTACGCCAAAGGCGGTGCCCTCGTGCCCCTCCAGGCGATTTACCTCCCGCACGTTGGCTAGGGTCTGCCGCAGACGCCTGGTGGTTTCCCTGGCGATCGCCGCTGGAATGGCAGCATCCGCGGACCGACTGGTTAGAGGAGTGGGCGATCGCTCCGATGCCGCCTGAGCGATCGCCAAGTTGCGGGCCGCCTTAACGCTAGTCACCAGCGCCCCCAGGTGGTCATTTGACAGCAACAGCGCCTGGGCCAGAGCATTGAGAGCGTTAATTTCGGCGATTTCTGCCCGGCGACGCTCTTGCTGTTCCTGCCAGAGGGCCTGCTTGAGCTGGGCTTTCGTCTGCTGGAGTGCCGCCTGCAGTTCCGGCTCCTGGCCCTGGCGCAGGAAAGGGACCAGGTAATCATGCACGAGCTGGTAGTAGCGGATAGAGGCTTCCGGCAGCTCGAACACCAAACCCGCCCCCACCAAAATCGTCAGCACCATGTCCAGGGTGGCAGGGTCCACCTCGGCATCTTCTGCCAGCTCGGCCCAGGTGCGCAGGGGACGGGTGTTCTGCTCGTCCGTCAGAGCATAGAGAATTTGCTTAGCGGTTTTCTGATTCTCTGGACCGCAGTTTTCAATGGCGGCTTCCAGATAGCGAGTCACCAGCTTCTCCTTAGGGCCGCGCTCGTGATAAGCCTGAAGCGTAGTAATCTGCTCCGTCTGCAGTTGGGCCCCCACCACCTGCAGCTCGATGGGGCTGACCTCCTCCAGTTCCCCCGCCAGATCTTCCACCAGCCTGTCCACCAAATCCGGCTCCATCGAGAAGGGGGTCTGGTGGGTGAGCTGATGAATCACGGAGCGGGCCTCCTCCCGCGAGAAGTTTCCCAGGTAGTAAAGAATAGACTTGTCGAGGACGTTGTTGTTAATCACGTCAAAGTCTACCAGGCGGGTCATCTCCAGCAGCTTGTGCAGGTAGTCCTCACGGACGGAAATGATCACCTTGACAAAGGGAACGTTCAGACACTGCTTGAGAAACTGATAAAATCCCCGCCGCTGCCTGGAGTCTTTGCACACATAGAAAAACTCCTCGAACTGATCAAAAATTAGTACCGTAATCAAGTTGGTTTCGCTGTTGCAGTAAAGCTGCTGAAGGATAGTCGCCTCCGAATCAAACCAGTCGCGCTGCCGGGGGACGCAGCGGTGATGCTCCCCAATGGCAGTCATCAGGGCCTGTCCCAGGCTGGGCAGCCAGTCGGCGTAGACCTGCTCCACCACCGGCAGCACTTCCCGCGAGCCAATGGTAGTTTGCTTTAAGTTGGGGACGAAGCCCGCCTGCAGAATGGAGCTTTTGCCAACCCCCGACTGGCCGTGAATTACCGTGAGCCGATAGTCGCTGCGGCCCATGCGTTCAATCAGGTGGTCAATATCAGTCCGCCGCCCAGAGGCATCAATTTCCTGAGTCAGCAGATGATCCGAATTTTCCAGGGCGATCGCCGGATTGGTAATCGCCTGCTTGGGCCGCAGACGGCTTGCCCCCAGAAACGCCCGAAAACCAAACTGATACTCAATCGCCCGCCGCCGCTGACGAATCTCGAAGGCGTCCCGGTAGTTCTTCTGCTGAAAGTAGACCTCCCGCAAGCGGTTGAGGATGCTGATATAGAGTTCGGGGTCATACTGGGGCTTGGTTTCCTCCCGGGCCGTCTCTAGGCTGAGGATAGCGGAGCTGACTTCTCCCAGGGCTAGCTGCGATCGCGCCAATGCCAGCAGGTACCACCCCTGATGGAAAGAGCGCTCCCAGTCAATGTCGGCCCGCTGCGATTCCGAAAGCTGGGTGTGGGCATCCGGTAGGCCCCGGTCGAGGGTGGTGAGGGCGGTTTTAGCATAGGTCTTGGCCAGCTCCCAGTGCTGCCGGGCGATCGCCACCTCGCTGAGAAAGCCATAGGCCCGCGCCAGCCGAAACAAATTGGAATGCTGCTGATGGAGCTGCACCGCCCGCTGGGCCACCCGGTCTAGCTCGTTCCAGTCTTCTAGCCGCTGCAGGGTATCCCCCAGCACATTGATGAAGCGGGCGGTCAACTGGGGCTGGTGGGCCTGCTCAAAGGCGGCGATGCAGCGCTCAAAGTAGGCGCGGGCTTCCTCGCAATAGGTCTGATGCTGCGCCCGATTGCGCTCGGCCCGAGTGCGCCACAGCAGCCCCAAGCTATACAGTAAGCAAGCCTGCCGCTTGAGGTCGGGGGTCTGCTCCCAGTAGTCCAGACTCTCTGTATATTGGCCCAGGGCCTGGTCGAGCTGGCCCTCGGCATAGGCTTCTCGGCCCCGGACAAACTCCAGGCTGGCCTGCAGGTTCGGCTCCAGGAATTTAGACCGCTGGGCCAAATCCCGCTCGGCGGCGGGTAGCTCTTGCTGGTAGCGATCGCCAAAGATGTCGGTGTAGCAAAAAAAGCGCCCCACCCCCACCTCCAGCACGTGGTTAAACAGGGCCTCTTCCCCCCGCCGCAGGGCGTCTACCAGTTGGGCGGTGGAGAGCTGAAAATCCACCAGCGTGGCCCAGCTCTGAAAGTCGGGGGCCAGGCGAATCAGGTGGCGCAGCACCTCATCCGTTACCCAGAGCACCAGGGGAAAGGGAAACAGCTTGCGAAACTCATCCCGCACCTGATTGGTGGCCTTGAGGAGCTGGGGCAGATCGGCAACTGCCTCCAGGCCAAAGACCATGACCACGTCAGGCGGGGACGTCAGGGGTTGGAGCCCGGCCTGCACCGCCCGCAGGAGAGACTGCTCCGCCGCCGTCAGGGTGACCTCGCAAATCTGGGCCGGATAGACCTGCCGAAACCACCGCATCATCGTGCGCTGCAGCTCCTGGTAGTTGCAGTGGGCCATCACCAGGGCAAATTCTCCCGATGCCATGGCGATCGCCCGCGCCAGTTTCTCTACTGCTTGCTGGTTATAGACATCTGCGTCAGCCACCTGGTCTAGCCGAGTCATGACCACTCTCCGTTTGCCCTAGGGTTCCATCAAAATCGGGTTTACGTCGAACCAGAGCTTGCTTTCATACCGATATTCGAACACAAACATGCTGCGCAGCAGGAGCTGATAGGCTTCTTCGCCCCGCACGTCCCGCTTCTGCTGGGCCACCTGCAGCAGCAGTTGCCACTCATCGTCGGTGATCGCCAGCTTCAGCTCGTTGCGTCGCTGGGTGATAATCCGCTCCAAGCAGGTGCGGGAAATGGGCGGATTTTCCTGCAGAATGCAGCGGTGCAGCAGCACCAGCAGGTTGCGCACGTGCCCCCCGCTGATGCGGCAGAGGCGGTCAAGGGTATCGGCATGGTCAAACACCTGTGGCAGCGACTCCAAGCGCTTCACCTGATTTTCGGCTGGAAACGCCCGCGCCAGCACCATCTGCCGCAGCAGGGCAATGCCCATATCGCAGTCGCGGCCATCGGGCAGCTTGACCGGCACCATCGGCAGCACTCTGGGATCGGTGCCAAAGCGGTTAATTAGAGGCCCCATGTAATTGGAGAACACCAGCACCATGGGAATGGTGTAGACGACGTGACAGTTGAGGCGCTTGAGCTGTTCGCCCCGGTCAATAAACAGGTAGACGGGCTGGGTCTTGCCGACCGGCTTCGGGGCACTGTCTACTCGGTCAAGGTTGTCTACGATGACCACCAGATCCTTCTTCTGTAGTTTCTGCAGCTCTTCCTTAGCGCGACCAAACAGCTCTTTGTTGACCGCCTCCAAAATACTGCTTGTGCGCGGCTCCAGATATTGACGGACCAGATCCCGCAGCTTGGGGCTTTCCCGCGTTTTGGCGGTGATTTTGCCAATCCCCACCGATAGCTCGACTTCGGCCTCAATGGGCATTTGCAGCAGCCGGAACACCTCCTCGAATAGAGTCGTGAAGTAGCCAGGCCGCAGACGAATGCCGATTGCCTCTAAACTGGCGCTGACTCGACGAGCGATCGCCAGCAAAATATCGGTCACGTCAATATCGGCTAGGTCCAGGTCTTGACTCGACTCGAAGTAGACCGTGTGGTACTTCTGGGCCTCCAAATCGGCCTTAAGCCGCAGCAGCTCGGTGGATTTGCCGCAGCCGATGTGCCCGGTGAATAACTGGCAGGTGGGGTCGCTGCCAGAGAGGTTGATAGTGCGTTGGAGTTCGCGAATCAGGTCGCTGCCGCGCACTGGGGCGAAGTCGATGTAATACTGCCGATCGATTTCATTTTCAAAGGCAAGGGTTTTCGTTGGGTTACATGCCTTAAAAAATCTTGATAGTTCCAGCACGTCAGTTTCCTTGGGCGACCAGTTCATTGTATAGCCCTACGGGCTGAGGTTTGAGCGTGGAACCCCCGCACCGCGCGGGTTCCACAACTCTTGAATGTCCTAATGCGAAAGCGTAACGCTATATTCGGGGAGGATGAAGAGCAAAATGAGTGGTAGACGCACGCTTACTGACTAGCATATGCGGAAGGCCGCGGATGATTGGCCGAGGTGTGACTGATTTCAGGCCGTCTGATTCAAGTGGCTCAGTTCAGTCTGTCTGGATAGCTGCACCAGTTCAAACCCTATTGTTCAGGCAGATGGCGGGTGTAGGGTTGAACTATCTCCAGTGTGCCGGAGCGATCGCCAAACTGGGGTCACCCACTTGGGTACTTTGATCTCTCCGTTCTCGTCTAAAGCATGATCAATGTTGCTTAAAGGCTCTCCCAAGCAATTCAAAGACTCTCCCAAGACCTGATTGACTGACAAAAGTTTGTGGCCCTCACCCCCAACCCCTCTCCCAGAGGGCGAGGGGAGCCGAACCAATGCTCCTGTTCCCTATCCCTTCGGAAGAGGGCTAGGGTGAGGGCTTCTGGGCAGCGGTTTGTAAGTTTTGTCGGTCAACCAGGTGTCGTGGTCAATCCCAATATTGTTCCTAACAAGGTTATCACGGTCTTTTTCGATAGGAGAGTCAAATGAAGTTAGTGGTTCATAAGGAAGATGACGCTCTATATCTGCGGCTTGAAGACTCAAAGATTGTTGAATTAGAAGAAGTCGGTGATGGGATTATTCTTGATTACAACGCTGATGGTAAAGTCGTTGGGATCGAGATCTGGTATGTTAGCCAGCGAAGCCCCAATTTACTGAATCAAATCTTGCTGGAAACGACCTGAGAAGGCGATCGCCCACAAGCACAGAAAACCAGGGGAGTGCCCCGGTTTTCTAACATGAATTTAATGATGCCGACCTACTTATAGATTCTCAATAAACTCTTCAGGTGTAACCTTTGCCTGTTTGAGAATACCGCTCAAAGTACCGACTTTCAGTTCCTAATGAATGGGAACAACGCAGCCCGTTTCCCCTTCTGCGGTTGCTCATTTCATAACAACGTGGCTACCCGTTTGCCGCACCTGCCTGAATCCTAATTGCTCAAGTGCGCGAACGGCTTTTCGGCTTGAAATTCTAGGCAGCCTAGGCATAGCTGACTTCAATGCTTGTGATAAACCAAGGAGACGTTTCCGGGAGCGGAAATTCCTCTAGATAAAGCTGCGTAGCTTTCTTTAGTCCGGCGATCGCCTCTTCAATGGTGGCTCCCTGATCAACGGTGCCAACTTCCGGACACTCCGCAATATACAGGTCGTCTTCTTTATAGACAATAGCGGTGAAATGACGAGTTTTCATAATACAGCGTGTGTTCTACGCCTACACTGCAAAGGGACATTTCTACAATAGCAAGATGGACCAAGCACGAGCGTTGGTGAAACCTGCATAAAATGCGTATCGCCCGGTTGTTGGGAGCGATCGTCCACAAATCCTGAACAGCATTGGTTTGTTTGTACATCCAAAATTTATCCGCAGATGACGCAGATTAGCGCAGATAATTGGAGTACTGGAAAATTGAATTTGAAGTAACTCCAGATGGTGAGGTGCTGTAATGGCTTCAATCGATTATTCAGCGATGTCCTATCAAGAATTAAGGCGCTATTTTCTATCGCATCGGCAAGATGTTGATGCGCTACAAGCCTATCTAGCAAGGCGAAGGGAGCGATCGCGCGCTGTTATTACAACAGTTAATGATCCAGATTTTGATCGTAAAATCCATGCTGCTGTTGAACGACAAATCCGTGAGTATCAGGAACAAAAGTCGGATTAAAGAAGGCGATCGCCCAGTTATTGGGAGCGATCGCCACACCTTCTGCCCTTGCTCCCACTGGAGAAACTGCTTCACAGCTGCTCGATCAGCATATAGCGGATTGGTTTTAACCCACGCTCGTCGTCAAATTGAGTTGAAACGGCTCCATCAAAATACCTAAAATCCTGTCCAACTGGTTAATGAAATACTCCACTCGATCCACCGAAACCGTTTTATCCTCCAATATCAAAAACTTCCAGTTCGTGCCGGTGGTCACGGCTCCATAGATTTTCCTTACCGCATTACCTTCCCGTTGATTAAACAATTGAGCTGCCACCATTGCCGCGATGCACTGGCCCAAACCGCCGATGATATCTTCCCGCTTTGCTTCCACAATTATCATCACCGGAGCCGTAATCAAAAGCTGCTCCCGCGATGCGCTGATGATGTAATCGCAGAAGCCCTGGAGTCCCTGATCTGGATCGACCGAAAACTCGCTTCCTGAAAACAAAGAAATTTGGTTGTTAAGCTGTCGCCGCACTTCTGCCAGAATTGGGGCAATCAGAAACTCTGACCGAGCTTTTTCAGTGGCGATCGCCGTTGCCAGCGGAATGTAGTCAGCTAACACCGTCGTGAGCGTGTCGGAGGGAGCAATCGGCGTGACGGTCGCAAACAGATCGCGGCTTTCCGCCAACGTCAGGCCAAAGGCATCTCTAGCTCTCGCCAAACTAAAATCGCTGTAGGCCATCATTCCCCCAATGTCAAAACAACTGCTAACTTTCCAAAAACAGCCGTCAACTCCTCAAAACAGCGTCTGACTTGTCAAAACAGTGGCTAACTTGCTAAAACAGCGCTCAACAAAGCAACGAAGCGCCTTGACTTGTTGAAACAATACTTGAACATTAAATGTCGAGCAGCATTTCCTGCTGTTCGGTGGATAGCTGACTGACGGTGTCAAGTGCTTGCTCAAAGGTTGTCATGACTAAGATTCAGGCAGATCTGGGTACATGTCAATTTTAGTGTAGGTTGGCCATTCGGATCTTCGAGGGCGATCGCCCAGTTATTGGGAGCGATCGCCCACAGGCTCTGAATAATGTCACCACTCAGTGAGTATGCATCAACTCCCCTATTGGATTAGTACTAGAATGCTCTCCACTTCTCTTTCGCTGAATCGAATAATCGTGTCGAAATTTTCTCTCAGAATTTGAACGATTCTTGAAGTTGGACTATTGCCGACTCGAAGGTAAATAAACTTGGGTGGATGGCCGTACAGCAGACTCCGCTGGTGAAAGTCAGAATCTTTGGAAACAATGGCAAAGTTATTGTTTTTTGCGTACTCCCAGATAACTGCATCATCGGTGTTGGTTAATCCCAGAGTCTTGACATGCTCAGAAGCAGGATACAAATCAATGATTCTGGGGATAATTCGGTCCGACAGATTCTCGTCCAGGAGCAACTTCACAGCGATACCACAAATAACTTTTTCTCTCGATCAGCCGCAAACGCAAGACAAGCTTTGATGTCTTCTGCGGTAAGTTCTGAGAAATCTTCGAGAATTTCGGCTTCTGTCATACCGCCTGCCAGATACTCCAGAATGTCATAGACCGTAATCCGCATTCCTCGAATGCAGGGCTTACCACTACGCTTGCCAGGTTCAATCGTAATTACGTTTTGGTAATTCATGGCCAACCTTCTGAGAAATGCTTGCACTGAAAAGGAGTATTTTTACGATAGCAGAAGGTATTGGGTATGAGCGTTGGCAAAGCCTGCATGAAATGCGTATCGCCCAGTTGTTGGGAGCGATCGCCCATAAGCCCTGAATAACGCTGACTGCTCCAGACAAAGGCGATCGCCCATCCTTCTTCTCCATACCGTTAGCTTTCACAGATACAAGACGTTGGCGAAGCCTGCATGAAATGTGTATGGCCCAGTTGTTGGGAGTGGTCGCCCACAAATCCTGAATAGCATTGGTTTGTTTGTACATCCAAAATTTATCCGCAGATGACGCAGATTAGCGCAGATAATGGGAATCCTGGGGTTGATATAGCATCAACAGGGCATCAGAGATGGCAAACAATAATCTGCGTCCATCTGCGTCATCTGCGGATCGTGACCCCCAAACCTTCGCCATTATCGGTGCTGCGATGACCGTTCACACGACCCTTGGCAATGGATTCCTTGAAGCAGTCTATCAAGAAGCCCTCGAGCATGAATTCAAGCTGCGAGAGGTTCCATACGAGCGTGAGAAGCAATTACCTATCTATTATCAAGGAGTCCGCTTGCAAACGCTCTACAGGGTTGACTGCTTCTGCTTTGATAGCATCATTGTGGAGCTCAAAGCGCTCGCTAGAATCGGCGGAACCGAAGAGGCTCAAGTCATCAACTATCTTCGTGCTGCTGGAGTAAACAGAGGTCTTCTACTGAACTTTGGTACTCGCAGTCTCCAATACAACCGACTTGTTTGGAAATTTCCTTCGTCCTGATCGATTCTTGCAAAGCCTTTGAAAATAAAGGCTTCGCTCATACTTCATGGAGCGATCGCTACCCCTTCTGCCCTTGTTCCCATTGAAGAAACTGCTCCAAAGCTTCTCGATCAGCATCATTTGGACCGCGACTGAGAATTTCTTGATACGCCCGCTCGTCCCGTGTATCAGCAAAGTATTGCCGGAGTTCCTGATCGGACATCTCCTTGAGGTTTAGATTAGCACTCATTCTGGGTTATGGTTCCATCGGGGGTAATCAAAAAGAATCGATAGTTCTCTGGTCCAAACTGAATGTAAAGATCCCGTGTTCGTTCATCTATTCTGACAATTGTAATGGCGACCTGCAAGCGCTCAGTGATCCAGTAACAAGCCCTGTACAAGGCTTGGGCCTGCTGTAGGGTTGGTTCCATGCAAAATGCTTTTGGAGAAAATGGGGCGATGTTCAATCAGGAGAAAAAGAAATGGGCACGAGCGATCGCCCATGCCCATCCTAAAAATTCAGCGACTTAACTTACTCGACGCCTTCGATGCGGTTCTCTACCTCTTCATAAAGCTGCTGGAGGCGTTCCAGGTTTTCGTCGCTGGTTTCCCAGTAGCCGCGTCCGTTGGCTTCCAGCAGCGTGGTTACCATGCGGCGGAAGGAGTTGGGGTTGAGATCCATGAGCCGCTTTTGCATGGCTTCGTCTTTGATGAAGGTGTCATTGGCATCTTCGTAGACGAAGTTATCCACCGCGCCCGCCGTGGCCGACCAGCCCATTGTGTTCACCAGGCGCTTCGACAGTTCCCGCACGCCCTCATAGCCGTGGGAAAGCATTCCTTCATACCACTTGGGATTGAGGAGCTTGGTGCGGGCATCCAGACGGACGGTTTCCGAGAGGGTGCGCACCTGGGCGTTGGCGGTGGTGGTGTCGGCAATGTAAGACGCAGGTTTCTTGCCGTCCTTGCGGATACTTTGCACCACCTTGGTGGGGTCGGAGTCGAAGTAGTGGGACACATCCGTCAGGGAGATTTCCGACGAGTCCAGGTTTTGGAAGGTGGCGTCCACCGTCTTCAGGGCCGATTCAAACACCTCGCGGGAGTGATCCATCATGCCGGGGTTGTCGGAGTTAAAGGCAAAAGACTTGCGCTTCAAGTACATTTCCTGGAGTTCCTGCTCCTCCTCCCAGGTGCTGTTTTCCACCGCCAGGTTGACGTTGGCCGCGTAGGAGCCAGAGGCGTTGGAGAAAACGCGGGTGGCGGCCTGCCGCAGGTTGACGCCCATCTCCTCGGCCTGCTGCATGGCGTGCTTGCGGATGTAGTTCATCTCGACGGGTTCATCCGCCTCCGCCGCCAGCTTCACGGCCCGATCCAGCAGCGCCATCTGGTAGATAAACAGGTCGCGGAATACGCCGGAGCAGTTTACCACCACGTCGATGCGGGGGCGGCCCAGTTCCTCCAGGGGAATCAGCTCGATTTTGTTCACCCGGCCCAGGGCATCGGGTACCGGGCGCACGCCTACCAGCATCATCACCTGGGCCAGGGATTCACCGTAGGTTTTGATGTTGTCCGTGCCCCAGAGGACGAAGGCGATGGTTTCGGGGTAGAGGCCGCCGTTTTCCGCCTTTTGCCGCTCTAGCAGGCGCTCCACCACCACCTTGGCCGACTGCACCGCCGCCGTGGTAGGGATGGACTGGGGATCGAGGGCGTGGATGTTTTTGCCGGTGGGCAGCACTGCCGGGTTGCGAATCGGGTCGCCGCCGGGGCCAGGGAGCACGTAGCGACCGTCCAGGGCTTGCAGCAAACCGCCCAGTTCGTTGTCGGCCACGATTTGGGTGAGGCAGAACTCCAGGTATTCAAACAGGGGCTTGAGGGCTTCCCCGTCCACCTTGGGATAGCCCAACTGGTGCAAGGTTTCTACCCAGGGTTCCTTGCGGCCCCGGTTGAAGAAGTTGAGCTTGCTGACTTTGGAGACGCGCCCTTCGCTGTCAATCTGCTCCTTCACCATCGCCGCCACCGCTTCCCGCACGGCCTGGTTGATGTCGTAGAGCAACTGCACATCGTCGAGGACGCCGCGATCGCTGTTCCGGTAAATCTCCTCAATATCCCGACCTAGGCTTTCTGCCACAATGCGGGGCAGGCTCTTCATGCCGTCTTCGGGGCGATCCAGTCCGGCGATGTTCACCAGGGTGGCGATCGCCTCTTCCGCCGTGGGGGGATTGCCGATCACGTGCAGCCCACAGGGCAGCAGCCGTGACTCAATCTCCATCAGCTTGATGTAGACCTGGCCCACCAGGGTATCCCGCTCCTCGCTGCTGAGATCTTTCACGTCCCCTTCGGGCAGGGCGATGTCCTTGTCCAGGTTCACCAGGCGGCAATTTTCGACGATGGCGTTGGCGATCGCCTCCCCCCGTCCCGAATCCTTGAGGGTCTGATAGGAGCCGATCAGGTCGCTGAGTTCCTTCAGGCCCTTGTAGAGTCCGGCATTTTCCGCAGGGGGGGTTAGGTAGCTGATGGTTTCGGCATAGCTGCGGCGCTTGGCGATGGTGGCCTCCGAGGGATTATTCGCCGCATAGTAATAGAGGTTGGGGGTGTAGCCGATCAGGCTGTCGGGGTAGCACTCGCCCGACATGCCCATCTGCTTACCAGGCATAAACTCCAGAGAGCCGTGGGTGCCAAAGTGGAGCACCGCGTCTGCCCCCCAGACCTTTTCCAGGTAGGTGTAGTAGGCGGCAAAGCCGTGGTGGGGGCTGGCGGAGCGGGAGAACAGCAGGCGCATGGGGTCGCCTTCGTAGCCGAAGGTGGGCTGCACGCCGATAAACACATTGCCGAAGTGCTTACCGTAGATCAGCAGATTCTGACCGTCGCTGTTGAGGTGGCCCGGTGCCGCACCCCAGTTTTCCTCCAGGCGCTTGTGGTAAGGGGTGAGGGCTTCGTACTCCGGCACCGACATGCGGTAGGCGATGTTCAGCTCCGGGCTGTTGTACTGGGCCTGGGCATCGTGGAGCACCTCCAGCATGAGCTTTTCGGCGGATTCCGGCAGCTCCTCCACACCGTAGCCATTGCGGTGCAGGGCTTCCAGCACCCGGTAGATGGAGCCGAACACGTCCAGATAGGCGGCGGTGCCCACGTTGCCCTTGTCCGGCGGGAAGCTAAAGACGGTGATGGCCAGCTTCTTCTGCATGCGGGGCAGGCGGCGCAGGTTGGCCCACTTCAAGGCCCGCTGGGCCACGGCTTCGATGCGGTCTTGCAGGGCGATCGCTTTCCCCGTTGCCCCATCCCGCCCGGACATGACGATCGGCTCAATGGCTCCATCCAGTTCGGGAATAGCAATTTGCAGCGCCACCTGAATCGGGTGCAGCCCCAGGTCGCTGTCTTCCCACTCTTCTGTAGTTTGGAACACCAGAGGCAGGGCCACCATGTAGGGACGGTCCAGCCGCTTCAGGGATTCGATGGCCTTGGGGTGATCCTGTCTTGCTGGCCCACCCACCAGGGCAAAGCCGGTGAGGGAGACCACCGCATCCACGATCGCCACCTGCCCTTTACTGAGGGGGTCGTAGAAATAGGCATCCACCGGCTTGGAGAAGTCCAGACCGCCGGAGAACACGGGAATCACCTTAGCGCCCATGCACTCCATTTCCTGCACCATCGCCACATAGTGGGCGTCATCGCCAGTGACCAGGTGAGTGCGCTGGAGCACCAGGCCGATGCAGGGGGCAAAGGCATCCTTCAGGTCGTCAGAGATATCGGGGCGGGACTGATACCAGTTGAGGTACTCCTTCACATCCTCAAACATTTGGGGAGCCAGGGGGTGCCAGATGCCCATGTCGGGGTAGGTCACCGGTTCCGCATACTGAAGGGAGGGTCGTCCCTTTTCGCCTTCACCCGCTGCCACGTACCGATCCGCTAGCATCAGCAGGAAGTTCTCCAGGTTCTCTGAAGAACCGCCCAGCCAGTACTGGAAGCTGAGCATGAAGTTGCGGGCATCCTGGGCCTTTTCCACCGGCAGGTACTTGAGCACCTTGGGCAGGGTGCGCAGCAGCTTCAGCATGGCGTCCTGGAAGCTGCCCCCAGAATTTTCCTTGCGCTTCTTCATGAACTGGGCGATCGCACTCTTGGACTGGCCCAGTTGCGCCATCGAGAAGCTGCCCAGCTTGTTGAGGCGCATCACCTGGGGCATGGAGGGGAAGACCACGGCGGCATCCAGGCGATCGCGGTGGGGCGTGACGGCGGCCACCACCTTGTCGGCCAGCTCTTCGATGAAAATCAGGGAGGCGATGAAAATATTGGCGCTGGCCACATCCTGCTGGAACGCCTCGTAATTTTCGGGGCTGCGGAGTTCTTCCAGCAGATATCCGCTAATCTCGATCGCCACCTTGGGATTGTTCTGATTGATGGATCGTACTGCCGCTGACAGCGCACTTTGATACTGCGGCTCGAGCACGACATAGACCACTTTGATCAGATCACGTCCATTCAGGTCGGCGGGGGTAATATGTCTGACCGTGGGCTTGACGTGGGTGAACATCCAGTTAAACTCCTCTCTGCAAAAGCATTGGGCATTGATCCAGGGCCTAGCCATCGACCGGGCGACAGCTATTCCGCATCCAAGATGTTTGTATCAGAAAATGTTGAACAAATAAGGCGATCGCCCCCCATCTGACACAATTTGATAAAAAGTTCGAGATTCTCTTTTACATTTTTTGACGTTATGCAGCATCAGTCACTCAGATTGTGTTAATCAATGTTAAGATGCTGTCCTAGTAGTCAATTCTCCATCGCCGAAACCCCTAACCGCTCAGCCTTAGGGATGTTCCTAGTCCTTTGGCGAAGGAGCCTGAATTCTCCAAGAAATGGCCGTTTGTGGTAAGCATGATCCAAAAAAATCGGGGATTTCCTATCAAGCTGTCCCGAAAGTTTTGGCAGGTTTGCCTTAGTTTGTAGGCTGGATTTTCGCAACTGTTTAGATGTTTTAGTTGCCGCAGCTTCCTGGACAGACATCGGGGGCGTTAATAACGCCCCAATCATGTAAATCCCTGACGCGTTACGCTGCCGCTAACGCATCTTAAGTAGGTCGGCACAATTAAATTCATGTTAGAAAACCGGGGGAGCGCCCCGCCAGGGCGCTCCCCCGGTTTTCTAACCTTCGTTTTTCAACGCAGTTCTAATTACCTGTCTGACACAGCTAATTTGACTGAATAAATTGCGCGGCGTAGGGTGGGCAATGCCCACCCATTAAAAGGCATTGCCCACCCATCAAAAGTTTGACGCGATCGCCTCTGCTAGCGCTTGCCTGCCTGCACCACCTGGAGACTACCGCCCGCATGGAGGCGGCAGCTGCGCACCTCGAAGCCAATTTCGTCCAGCAAAGCTTCCAGGTCGGTGTTGATAAACTGCCAGGCCGTTTCCGTTTCAAACAGCAGCAGAAACAAATAGAGCCCCGGTAAAAATAGGGGTTGGCCGGGCTGATGGAAATCTACGAAGGTGAAGGTGCCGCCCGGCTTGAGCACGCGATAGACCTCCTGAAGGATGGCCCGGAGCTGTGCCGCCGTCATTTCGTGGAGGGCGACGCTGGTGTGGACGACGTCGAACTCGCTATCGTCGAAGGGCATGGCTTCGGCCCAGGCTTCTACATAATCCGCTTCAGGCACGTTCTTACGGGCGCGCTTCAAGGACAGAGGCGAGGCATCTAGCCCGGTGACCTGCTGCGATCGCTCCACCAAAAACTGGGTCGCCTGACCGCTGCCACAGCACAGGTCCAGCACGCGGGTGTCGGGCAGAATCGTCACTCCATTCAAGGCCAGTTGGCGAAAGCGGTTTTCTCCACCCACGCCCAGGGCGCTAAAGCGAGCGATCGCGTCATACAGCCACTGATAGCGATAGCTCAATTCACGTAAAACCGTAGCCACTGGCGCTTGGGAAAATTTTACTAAAGGAACGTAGGAAACTTGAAGGGAAACTGTTGCTAATTGTCATTCTACGACGTCTGAGCTAAGGTATGGCAAACGGATTCGCAATAATTTCGCAATACTATTCGCAATACTATATACAGCGCTTCGCGCTTTGATGGAATCAGATTTTTTGTTGGAAGCCCCGCACTGCGCGGCTTCCAACAAAAAATCTGTACCTCATGCACCTGAAAAGTGCTGTAAAGTCTGCGCGAGACAGTATGGTGCGCCATTGAATTGGCGCGATGGGCTGGCACTGAGGGAGGTGCGCGATGGAACAGTGGGAGTTTTTGATTCAGAAAGCGGGCGATCGCGACTGGCTGCCCCTGCCATCGCCAGAGTCGGAGATCCTGGAGGGGCGCTATCGCCTGATGGCGCGGCTGGCCCATGACCATTGTCCGGTGGAGGTGCGGGTCCGCTATCTGGATATCCAGGCCAATCCCCCCCGCCGCAAGCTGCTGCGTCGTCGCGATCGCACCAACGCCAGCGGACTGGTGGCTCTGCTACCCTTTACCATGCTGCAGTCCGGCGTGTGGAACATCCAGTGTGCTGTGAAGTCGGGGGAAGGGGAAATCCGGGTCCATTCCCTGCAAATCCAGGTGCTGGAGCAGATGGCGGATATAGATGTGGACTTTGAGGTGCCGTCCGATGCCGCTGACCAGGCGTTCTTGGCTGCCCTGCAGTTTAATGCGGCTCCGTCGCAGGCTGAAGCCGAACCCGCTGCCCTGGAGGCGCTATCAGACCAAGCCTCATCTGCCAACGCTGCGTCCGTTACCGCTGGGGAAGCCATCGATCTGGCTTCAGACGCTCCCTCGGAGACGGGGGCGGATGTGGAAGCGGTGCCGGAGAGCGATCGCCCCGACGGTGAATCTCGGGCGCAGGAGTTAACCCAGGAAATTCTGGAAGAGCTCATTCAGTCAGTGCGCCCATCCACGGATATTCCGGCAGATGATATTCCGGCAGATGATATTCCGGCAGGTGCTGAGGGGGCGATCGCTCCTGATTCGACCAAACCACCTGCAGATGCAATAGCTTTAGATGCTCCTGGCGACTCTGAAGAGGTCACGAATCCCTTCGAGCTGGCGTCTGCTCACCTGGAGGCGCTGGAGGCCGTTGACTTGGAGGACATCGATCCAGAAGCCTTAGATGAGATCAATCGCTTGTTCCAGACGGCAGAAGAACTGGCGGAGCATATTATCGCCTCAATGGCAAAGAAATTTGATGAACTAGCCGCCGTTCTTGATGAGTCCGCCGTTTTGGAGGCAGCAGATGCCCATGAAGCGGTTGTGACTACCCCTCAGACTGATGAGCCGGTGGATGAGCGAGTGGCTGAGTCAGCAGCAGGGCCTGCCGATGGTTCATTAGCCGATGGTTCACCAGAGGTGCCGCTGTCATCAGTCGATGCTGCATCGGTGATGGGAACCATCCATATCAGCGTTGAGCAGGATGCCTATGTGCTGCATCGCGATCGCCCCTTTACCGTTATGGGCCAACTGGAGGCGATCGCCCCCGCCCAGCCGCCCCACCCGCTCGATGCCCGTCTGCGCCTCTCCCTCGCTGACCCGCAGACCGGACGCCGTCTGATGGTTCAAGATCAGATGCTCCGCATTACCACGCTGCCCCACGGGTTTACCTGTGCGATCGCCCAGCCCACGCTACCCAAAACCCACCTGCTGCTGGGAGAACTCATCCTGGCCGATAGCCGCGGCAGCACGGAGAATGCTGACTCCGTTTGGGCCACCCAGTCCTTTGTGGTGACCACTGACCTCAGCGACCTGCTCGACACCGTCACTCAGGCAAACCCGCAGCTCGAACTGCAGCCGCCCCCCGAATTTGCGTCACCCCCCGAAAAGTCTCCCCCGCCGAACCGCGTCACGATTCCTGACATTCGCCAGTCTCCTAGCCCCCAGCATACGTTTCGTCCCGCTGGAAAGGACCCCCTCCCTCCCCAGCTAACGCCATCGGGGTCAGCGACGCCGCGTAAGACCATCGATCTCCCCTCGTTCGTTAAAGGCGCGGCTACTACTTCCAGCGACGTGGCGATCGCCCTTGCCGATGCTGTCCGAACCGCCAAAGATGCCGTCCCTGCGACTCCCAAAACACCGCCTGATGCCGCTGGTCTGGCTAATGGCGAGTCGATGCCTGATCTCAGCGATCCCGCCCTGGCAGATTCCGCTCCAGAGAATGCCGTTTCCGAAGATTTCGCCTTAGAGCAGGATGATCCTGCCCCGCCCCAGTCGGACATTGCTGGAGCGGCTGCTTCCGGAACCGATGGACCGATGGCGACCGATGATGATGGCGAAGATGCTGCAAACCCGTTCCAGCTAGAGCTACAGTCCGAGCCTCAGCTAGAATCCAAGGCACCGGAACCAGCCAACGCTTTGGAGCAGGATTGGGATGAGGTCCATTCATCGGACCATCCCCCAGAGGAGCAAATAGAGGATCAAAATTCCGTTTCTGACCAGCCAGAACCCGCTAACGGAGTCCTGGCCCAGGAAATCGTGGTGGATGACGGGGCAGAGGAGAGCGATCGCCCCCCTGCCCCTGCTCCATCACCGGAACCCTCCCACCTGCCGGGGCTCACCCTCCCAGAGGACATGCCCATTCCTACCCCAGAGATTCTGCTGCCCGCAGGAGAGCTGGTGGCGGGAGAAACCGTGACGGTGGTGGTGCGCCTCCCAGATCAACCCGCCCGCATCTACGTCAAGCTTTGGGTTTATGATCGTCAGACCCGCTCTATGGCTGAGCCGCCGCGCTGGCTGGTGAACTTTTATCCGGATGGACAGGGCTGCCTAAGGGCCACTGCCCAACTGCCTGTGCCCCAGGGGTGTCTAGAGGTGGTGGTGGAGGCGATCGCCGTTGAAGTGCTGACCCAGCGGGAGAGCCGCAAGGTTTCCATCGCTCGCCCAGTCGTTCCGGCAAACCTGCCGTCCTTGTCAATAGATGACGTTGGTAAGTAGGTATGGGCCTACGGGCTCAGGTTTGAGTGTGCAAACCCCGCAACGGGAAGGTGCCGCACCTCCTGAGTGTCCTAACGCGAAAGCGTAACGCTGTAGCCAGAAGTAACCGACGCGATGGTGGGGCGATCGCTCACTGTAGGGATTCATTTTTGTTAAAAATTCTTAGCAGACCGAGAATCAGCGGCAGATTCACAGTACAGTCGTGTCTACAGTTAGAACCTACCCGAAAATTCCGATGGAGGTTTTAGCCCCTAAAAGCTCCGGCGAGTTTTTGAGTAGGCAGCTAAAACCTAGCCGAAAACCCTGATGGGTTTTAGTTCCCAGAAGCTCTGACGAGTTTTCGGATAGACAGTTCATCCGTGGCAGCAGTGACAAATAGTTGCCGCAGAACAGTTGCCACGGACCTCTCAGAGTCGTCATTTGTTGTAATCAAACTTAGGAAATTTAGCTATGTCAGCGTCTTTTTTACCGTCCATCATGGTTCCCCTGGCTGGTCTTGTTTTTCCAGCCGTCGCCATGGCGCTCCTGTTTATCTACATTGAGCGTGAAGATGCAGCCGGCGTTTAAGTACATGGCCTAAGTAAAGCTAGTGGGGTGCGTCCCCCGCCAGGGAGCACACCCCACCATAGCGTCGTTTACTTATGGCTACCTATTTAACTCCGCTGTTCATTTGATTGTTTCTAACTACTGGGAGAAAACTTCGCATGACTCTTGATGCCATCAAACCCGCTGAAGATCCACAAATCGGTAACCTGGCAACCCCCGTCAACTCCTCGGCGTTTACAAAAGCATTTATCAATAATCTGCCGGCCTATCGTGCTGGACTATCTCCCCAGCGTCGCGGCCTAGAAATCGGCATGGCCCATGGCTATTTGCTGTATGGCCCCTTTGCCCTGCTCGGCCCGCTGCGGGATACCAACGTCGCTGAGTTTGCCGGTGCCGCCGCCGCGGTGCTGTTGGTGCTGATTCTGACCATTTGCCTGTCCATCTATTCCAGCAGCGGCGTGGCCAAGCCCGTTGCCACCATCACTAACCCCAACCCACCGGATGCATTCAGCACTTCCGAAGGCTGGAGCGAATTCGCGGGTGGATTCCTCATCGGCGGCATGGGGGGCGTTATCTTTGCTTACCTGCTGCTGCAGATTCTCGAAGCCGGAGCACTGGAAGCAATTGGCTTAGGGCTCTAAAGCGGGCAACGCGGACTACCCTCTCTTATCTGGGGCGAACAGCTGTTTGCCCCAATTTTTTATGGGCAAAAGAAAACCCGATCCAGATGTCTGAACCGGGTTAATTAGGGTGCATCTACCATTCCTGTTTTCTGCAGGAAAAGGCGTTGTCCGGAAATCATCTCAGCCGCTAGCAGGCTTTTTCCGCTGAATGTCCTTTGGGCCAATTATGGCTTTACGCTTTCACTTTAGGACATTCAAGAGGTGTGGAACCCCCGCATCGCGGGGGTTCTACACTCAAACCTGAGCCTGTAGGGCTTTATCGAATATTGAAGGGTTCGGGAACCGGATAAACCCCTGGCTTCAGACATGGGGATACAGATGGTTCCCGCGCTGGACGAAGTCCAGCAGTCCGCCCCATATGATACAATAGATCTGGTTTGAACCCCCAGGGTGAGTGGAAGCATCCAAATAAGTCTCCTCGAACCCGAAAGCAGAGTCCAGTCTGCAACCAGAGGCGCGAAAAACCTCTCTAAAAACGTATGGACTCGACAGAGTACCGAACCACCAGCGACTGTTGGTTTCAGATCCGAAATGCTGTACGGCGGGGCACGCCGGAACAGGGTAAAAAAACGCTTGGGGACACTTTTCCCGCTGGGGCTGACTGCCCAATACCTAGATAGTTTGACCATTTTGGTGCGGCTATTTGGTGAGGGGTTGCGGAGTTTGAGATAAAACTCTCAGATCAGTTTTAAGGATGGTGGATGAACCAAGAATCCCCTAGCTTTTAGCTATGGGGAGTGTCAAGAAAGTTTGGGGGCACCCCAGCGGGGGACGCCCCTCACCATAGCGTCATTTACTTATGGCTACCTGCTTACCCGGCGACGCAGGGGCGAATGGCCATTTCCCCTACCAACTGTTGAACCGGGGGAAATTTTTCCTTAGAGAACACCCTAACCGGGCTAAATTGGGGTACCTGTCAGACTAAAGGCTCGCGCTTCCTGGATCTTCACCTGGATTCGCTGGCCCTTTAGCGCGTCAATATAGCCAGGGAAGAAGGTGAGGCGATTGCCCCGGGTGCGGCCCATGACCTGCTGTGGATTCTTGGGGTTCTGATCCTCTACCAGCACTTCCTCGACTCGCCCCAGATATCGGAGCGATCGCTCTGCCGCCCGAGTGCCCACTAGGTAATTGAGCCGCTGGAGGCGATCGCTTTTTACCTCCTCAGATAGCTGACTTTCCCACTGAGCCGCAGGGGTACCCGGACGGGGAGAATAGGCAGCCGTATTGAGCTGGTCGAAACCGATGTCTTCCACCAGCCGTAGCGTGTTCTCAAACTGGGCCTCCGTTTCTCCCGGAAAGCCCACAATGGCATCAGCGCTGATGGCGGCATCAGGCATATAGCGGCGAATCAGGTCGATGATGCGGCGGTAGCGCTCCTGGGTATAGCCCCGAGCCATTGCCTTCAGCACGCTGTTATCACCGGACTGGAAAGGGATGTGAAAATGCTCGCAGACCTTCGGTAATTCTGCGCAGGCCCGAATCAGCCGCTCCGTGAAGTAGCGGGGATGGCTGGTGGCAAAGCGGATACGCTCAATGCCGGAAACGTCGTGGACGAAGTAGAGCAAATCGGTCAGGGTATGCTGGTGCCGCCCCTCGGGGGTCACCCCTGGCAAATCACGCCCATAGGCGTCAATGTTCTGTCCTAGTAGCGTCACCTCTTTGAAGCCCTGACGCCCCAATGCTTCCATCTCGGCGCGAATGGCCTCTGGCATGCGGGACTGCTCTACTCCGCGCACATTGGGCACCACGCAGTAGGTGCAGCGCTCATTGCAGCCGTAGATGACGTTGACCCAGGCCGTTACCGTACTGTCGCGACGGGGCTTGGTGATGTCCTCGACGATGCGAATGGGCTCGGTAGCCACCACTTGGCTGCCATCGAACACCTGCTCCAGCAAATCCTGCAGGCGATTGGCGTGCTGCGGCCCCATCACCAGATCGAGTTCGGGAACGCGGCGCAGCAGGGCTTCCCCCTCTTGCTGGGCCACACAGCCCGCTACCACCAGGGTTAAACCTGGCTGCTCCTGCTTGCGCTTGGCCTGCCGCCCTAGATAGGAGTAAACCTTCTGCTCGGCATTGTCGCGAATGGTGCAGGTATTGTAGAGAATCAGGTCGGCGTTGTTGGGGTCGTCTGACCAAAGTAGCCCCATGTCCTCCAAAATACCGGCCATGCGCTCGGAGTCGGCCTTGTTCATCTGGCAGCCGAAGGTGGTGATGTGATAGCGGCGCGGGGCAATGTTCATAGCGCTTAGAGGCAGGAAAAAGACAAGCCATGGAAATAGAGCCGTGACGGCTAGGCACGGATTTCATATTATAAGTGCTCAAGCAGGCCAACACCACCAGCCCATCGCGGATTACTCGCTGGATAAATAAGCTTCCGGTAGAATTTGAGAATTTGCCTCCAGACGGGTGACATTCAGTGATAATCTGAGAGTTGGCAAATTTAAGCCACATCCTTCTTTTGAGTCCCTTCAAAAGCTGAACATACAAAAAGGCGTAAGCATGGTCACTACAGCAGAGAAGACAAACGTAGGCTATATTGCTCAAATTATTGGTCCGGTTGTAGACGTACGGTTCCCTTCAGGGGAGCTGCCTCAGATCTACAGCGCCCTTCGCATCAGCGGAACCAATCCGGCTGGCAATGAGGTTGCCGTTACCTGTGAAGTACAGCAGCTTCTCGGCGATAACCAGGTACGTGCAGTGGCGATGAGTTCCACCGATGGCCTCATTCGCGGTATGGAGGTAGTGGACACGGGTGCCCCCATCAGCGTTCCCGTAGGCAGCACCACTCTGGGGCGGATTTTCAACGTTCTGGGTGAGCCAGTAGACGAGAAGGGACCCGTCAACTACGACGAAACATCTCCCATTCACCGGGCTGCGCCCAAACTCACCGAGCTGGAAACCAAGCCTGCGGTCTTCGAAACCGGCATCAAGGTTATCGACCTGCTCGCCCCCTATCGACGCGGCGGTAAGGTTGGCCTGTTTGGTGGTGCTGGCGTAGGCAAAACCGTGTTGATTCAGGAGCTGATCAACAACATTGCCAAAGAGCACGGCGGCGTATCCGTCTTCGGCGGCGTGGGTGAGCGTACCCGCGAAGGGAATGACCTCTACAACGAATTTATCGATTCCGGCGTAATCAATTCCGAAAACCTGGAGGAATCCAAAGTAGCCCTAGTGTACGGCCAGATGAACGAGCCCCCGGGTGCCCGGATGCGGGTAGGGCTATCGGCATTGACCATGGCTGAACACTTCCGCGATGTCAATAAGCAGGACGTGCTCCTATTTATCGACAACATTTTCCGCTTTGTGCAGGCCGGTTCTGAGGTATCGGCGCTGCTGGGACGGATGCCGTCTGCGGTGGGCTATCAGCCTACCCTGGGGACGGAGATGGGCGACTTGCAGGAACGCATCACCTCCACCACGGAAGGTTCCATTACCTCCATTCAAGCGGTCTATGTGCCAGCGGATGACCTGACCGACCCCGCTCCTGCCACCACGTTTGCCCACCTGGATGCCACCACCGTGCTGTCGCGGGCACTGGCTTCTAAGGCGATCTACCCGGCGGTTGACCCCCTTGACTCTACCTCCACCATGCTGCAACCAGCGATCGTGGGTGAAGAGCACTACCAGACCGCCCGTGCCGTTCAGGCCACTCTGCAGCGCTATAAAGAGCTTCAGGATATCATTGCCATTCTGGGGCTGGATGAACTGTCAGAGGACGATCGCCTGACGGTGGCCCGTGCTCGTAAGATTGAGCGCTTCCTCTCCCAGCCATTCTTCGTTGCGGAGGTGTTTACGGGGCTACCCGGCCAGTACGTCACCCTAGAAGAAAACATCAAGGGTTTCCAGATGATCCTAAATGGGGAACTGGACGAGCTGCCGGAGCAGGCTTTCTATCTCGTCGGCAACATCGACATGGTGATGGAGAAGGCCGAGAAGATTAAGGCTGAGAACAAGTAAGGTACAGCGATTGTGGGGATGCAGCACTGCCACGTCCCCGCAGCGGTCAACGCGCCAACTACAGTCACTACGTTGAATCAACGGAACAAACGCTATGCCACTTACTGTGAGAGTCATTGCTCCCGACAAAACCGTCTGGGATGCGGATGCTGAGGAAGTAATCCTGCCCAGCACGACGGGGCAGTTGGGAATTCTGTCGGAACACGCACCGCTATTGACGGCCCTAGAAACTGGGGTGATGCGGGTGCGGGAAAATAAAGAATGGGTGGCGATCGCCCTTATGGGTGGATTTGCCGAGGTCGAGAATAACGAAGTCACCATTCTCGTCAATGGCGCAGAGCGGGGGCAGAACATTAACCTGGAGGACGCTAAGGCGGCCTACGCCGAGGCAGAATCCCGGGTGAGTCAAACCCAGGACGGCACCCGCCAGGAGAAATTTCAGGCCAATCAAGCCCTGAAGCGTGCCCGTGCCCGTCTCCAGGCGGCTGGCGGCATGAAATAAGGTCGCAGCACATCCCATTATGGCGTTACGCTTTCGCGTTAGGACATTCAAGAGGTGTGGAACCCCCGCGGCGCGGGGGTCCACACTCAAAACTTAGCCCGTAGGGCCATATAGAATCCCTGGATTCATCGAAATCCAGGGATTCTGTTTTTGGCCTATCGAACTTCGGCCTAAAGAATTTCTCTGGGTTATGCTCCTCGACGAAGAGCCCCCTCGATCCGGCTAAACTCAAGCTCTAACCGGTTCTTAAGCTTTTCGGGAACCGGGCGGTTGGGGTAGGAGCTGTAGTGTCCCGCCAGAGAATTCAGGGCCGTTCTCATGGTGGTGTAGGAGCTGAGCTTGGCCACGGACGTATCGCGGCGATAGAGGGCAGCAAAATCGTTGATTGTCTCCCGTGCTTTGGCCTGCGCAGCCGCCTTTTCGGGGGCATCGTTGGGCAGCTCAAGGGCCGTTCTCAGGGTTTCAATCACCACCAGGGTATCGTCGCGGTAGTTGCCCGATAGTCCCGAAGGGGTAGACGCGGAGCAGCCCGTTAGGCCAACGACAACAACCAGGACAAAAGCCAGTAATCGAGAAAACAGCTTTTTCATAAGACCTCAGCAGGTAAACAAAGCAAAAACAAGCGCGGCCGGAAGAGGCGATCGCCACCGGAAGCTTAAACAGACTGGTTTTTAAGTGCTTGAGCAGTTTTAATTACATTACATTTTCTTGGGGGCGCACCTCCAAGAAGATAATTTTGCTGAACTGCTTAATCATCCTATCCTGATTTAGGATCAATCTTGCGTTCGAACTACGTCTTCAGTCGCCGGTAGTATCCCCATCGCTGCTTTCCTGCTGGCCTTCCCGCAGCTTTAGCAGGATTTCGGCATGAATCTCGCGGGTAATGGGATAGAAATAGGCCAGCACGATGCCAATCAATAGACAAAGAGCGGGGAGCGGGCCGATCACCAGGCGAATAGCAAACAGGGCGGAGTCGGGCTGGGGCGGCGGTGGTTCGCCAGGGTTAGCCGAAATAAATCCAGCCAGCTCTAGAGCCTGCCCCACCAGAAAGATGCCGACCGCAAACCCGATTTTCTGCAGGAGCGTCATAAATGAATAAAAAATGCCTTCCCGACGGACGCCCGTTTTTAGCTCGTCTAGCTCGATAACGTCTGGCAGCATCGACCACGGCACTACGTAAGCAGTAGCCACGCCAAAGCTAGCCCCTAAAGCGAGAACATACATTAGGATTGTCTGATCCGGCTGGAGCGCCAGCAGCCCCATCTGAATAAGAATCCAGAAGCCCGTTCCCACAAAATAGAGGCCCCGTTTACCGATGCGCTGGCTCAGGGTACTGCACACAAACAGCATGGGAATGGCGACCCCCTGAACCGCCAGCGCTACGAGAAAGTAATTATCCTGCCCCATCCAGCTCACCACAAAGTAGGGAATATTGGCGGCAGTCACCTGAAGCGCTAACCAGGACGTGAGATAAATCCCAATGACGTAGAGAAAGGGGCGGTTGCTGAAGACGATTTTGAACTGTTGCCGAATGGGGATGCTCGACGGGGCGGGGCGATCGCCCGATTCGTCACTGTGGGTTGCGATGCGGGCATGTTCTCGCTGCATGACGCGATCGCGAGTGCCCCAGATACACCAGTACAGCGGCAGCACGGCAATAAGAGCGCATACAATGCCCAAGACAGCATACTGCCGCTGCGGTCCCGCAATGGCGCTAGTAATCACCAGCCCCAGCAGCAGACCGAGCACTGCTCCTCCCAGGGAAAAGGCCAGCCGGAAACTACTTAGGGTGGTGCGCTCGTCATAGTCTTGGGTGAGTTCGGGGGTGAGGGCAGCGTAGGGCAGGTTGATGGCAGTGTAGGTGGTGAAGAAGAGCAGAGAAACAAGAGTGTAGTAGCCGAACTTGAGCCAGATGGAGTCGCCGAAGTCGGGCACCATCCACAGCAGGGCAAAGCTAATGCCAAACGGAATGGAGCCATAGAGCATCCAGGCATGGCGGCGGCCCCAGCGGGACTGGGTGCGATCGCTCAGAACGCCAATTAGCGGGTCGTTGATGCCGTCCCAAACCTTGCCAATCAGCACGACGGTGCTCGCCATACCTGGCGTTAGGCCCGCTACGTTGGTGAGAAACGCCAGAAACGAGAAAACCACCAGGTTTGTGGTCAGCCCCGCTCCCATGTCGCCCGCACCAAAGGCTAATTTGGTAGGGAGGGAGAGCTTATCGGACGCAGCTCCGGTGGACGGGTTGGGATGGGTCATGGAGAGGAATTAAGGGTGATGGGGCATCTATTCTGAAGCTGGTCGCTTCTGAAGCTGGTCGAATCCCGTCATGAGATTGCTAGGGGCGATCGCTGCCAACAGTTGCCAACAGTTGTATGATGCTTGTCATCGATGACGCCTGAGTTGAGTAATAAACCTAACTATGCCAGACCTTTACGTTTCCTGGTCAGAGTATTACCAGAAAATTGAACAGCTTGCTGCCAGCGTCTACCAATCGGGGTGGGACTTTAATCAGATTGTCTGTATCGCCAAAGGGGGCCTGCGCATTGGTGATACAATGGCCCGCATTTTCGACCAGCCCCTAGCCATTATGGCGACCTCCTCCTATGGCGGCGTTGGCAATCGCGTCCGGGGATCGATTACCTTCTCCCGCGACCTGGCCATGACCACGGCTAACTTGGGCAGCCGAGTGCTCCTAGTGGACGATTTGGCTGACTCAGGCGTCACCCTCAGCCGCACCGTGTCCTGGCTTCAGCACCACTATGGATTCTACATCGACGAAATTCGCACCGCCGTCCTATGGTACAAGAGCTGTTCCGTCATCGCCCCAGACTACTACGTTGACTATCTGCCGGAAAACCCGTGGATCCACCAGCCCTTTGAGAAGTATGAAGAGATGTCTCCCGCCGATCTCCTAACGCTGGTATCTTCAGCCTCGGATTGAGAGCCAACGACGCTATGGTGGAGTGCCCCCCGCCGAAGGGCGCACCCCACTCGCTTTATTTATGGCCATGCACTTACCCTACCGGCATGGGAGCCTCAAGCCCCAGCGCCCCAAGTAGGCGGGCAACGTTGAAGTGATCCGTCATTAACTCGCGGATGCACTGCACCTTTACGGCTTCCTGGAGCCGCACCTGACCGAAGGTGTGCTCGATGATTTCCACCGTGGTCAGGGTATCTAGATCTACCGAGAGAATGGGGATTTCCAGATCTTCAGCCCGCTGCAGAACCGTCGCAGAGGGGGGAATTTGTCCGGTCAAGATCAGACAGTGGGTAGAGGTTTCCAGGGCGGCGAGCTGGAGGTCAGTGCGATCGCCCCCTGTCACTACTGCCATATTGTGGGCCTTGCGGAAGTATTTCAGGGCCGAGTTGACGTTCATTGCGCCAATTTTTAGGCTTTCCACCATCAGGTCGAGGCGATCGCGGCAGCACAGCACTTCTGCTCCGAGCTGGTGCACCAGTTCCTTCACGCTGACGCTGCGTAAAATCTGGCTGCGGGGCAGCAGCCCAAACACCGGGATGCCCTGCTGTTCGAGGAAGGGCTGCACCAAGTCGGTGACCCGCTCCATTTGGTCAACGGGGATATCGTTGATGAGGACGCCCAGGAGGCGATCGCCCAGCCGTTCCTGCGCCGCCAGCAGCACGTCCACCACCAGCGGCGAGTGGTAGCGGGCGACGAGCAAGATTGAGCCGTTTAAGATTTGAGCCATCTGCAGCATGGACAGCCCAAATAGCTGACCTTCGGCTAGGGTGCCCGCCCCTTCCAGGAGGACGAGATCTTCGCCTTCGGTTGACTGGTAGTGCTGCTGGAGTCGTTGGGCGTAGGGGTGCTGGTCGTGCCCGGTGATGCGCTGAGCGACGCGATCGCCGTCTAGGGAAAGCAACGTAGGCCGCAGATTTGCTTCGGCTAGGTTGAGGGTGGCGGCAATCAGGCGCACGTCCTCATCTACGCCGTCTCCTGTCCTTTCGCTGAGGCAGGTGCCCAACGGTTTGCCATAGCCAATCTTGATGCCCTGGTCTAGAAGCTGAAACGCAATTCCTAGAGCGGTTGCAGATTTGCCGCTATAGGCTTCCGTCGAGCCAATTAGTAAATATTTCCCAGAATCTGACACGCGCCCACTCCTCAGTGATCTCGCTGACTTCGGTTAGCATTCTCCGTCCCATTGTAAAAGAGATGCAGGACACATTATCTGCTTTAGAAGAGGATTTATAGCCCTACGGGCTAAGGTCTGGGTGTGGAACCCCTACGTGGCTGGGGTTCCTCACGTCTTGAATGTCCTAAAGCGAAATCGTAGCGCCCTAATTCACCAATCCGCTATGATGGAAAGCCGTATCAATTTTGCTGTCTGGCCAATTAGGGGATAGGTAGGGTGTTGCATGTACCATCTGGCCAATTGGGGGATAGAAATCTCGCTCCCGTTGGAATTCACTGTATTCTCGAACTGTATGGCTGTCCCAGCCACCTGCTCAACGATGGCCCATTTATCCAGCAAGCGCTCCGGGATGCCGCTCGCCAGGCCCGCTCTACGCTGGTTGCCGAAGTTCTTCACCAGTTCGAGCCGCAGGGCGTAACCGCATTGGCGCTGCTGGCCGAGTCCCATATTTCCATTCACACCTGGCCCGAGGCGGGCTATGCGGCGGTGGATGTCTTCACCTGCGGCGAACAAGCCGACCCAGAACGGGCCTGTCACTATCTCACCGGATCCCTGCAGGCAGCCCAGCATGACCTCTGCAAGCTGCCCCGCAAAACGGGCGATCGCGAGCCCGAGGTTCCCACTAACTGGAGGGTTGGCAAGGTCCACCAACACTCGTTGAAAGCCTCACCAACTGATGATCACCTAAGGGGATGACCACGATGGCCGGTGCTCGTCGCACAGCTGACTTCTGGATCAGCGAATCCATTGCCTCCTGGGATCGGTATGCCCACGGCGTGACGCGGGTACTCGCCCACTGCCAGACGCCCTACCAGGAAATGTATGTGGTGGAAACGGGGGCCTATGGCAAAGCCCTGGTGCTAGACGGGAAGTGGCAGTCCTGCGTGGGCGACGAATTTCTCTACCACGAAGCCCTGGTGCATCCAGCCATGGTCCTCCAGGGAAATCCGCGCCGGGTGCTGGTGCTGGGCGGCGGGGAGGGGGCGACCCTGCGGGAGGTGCTGCGCTGGAAGACGGTGGAGCGGGTGGTAATGGTGGATATCGATGGAGAGGTGGTGAATGCCTGCCGCACCCATCTGCCCGAGATGCACCAGGGAGCCTTTGACGACCCTCGGACTGAGCTGGTAATCGGTGATGCGCTGGACTTTGTCGCGACTACCCCAGAAGCCTGGGACGTGATTATTTCGGATTTAACGGACCCGATTGAGTCTGGTCCGGCGTTTCAGCTCTTTACTCGGGAACACTACGAGCAAATTCGGCAGATTCTCGCGCCCCGTGGCATGTTAGCGCTCCAGGCAGGGCCAACCGCTCCCCCGGAGATGCACCTCCACACCCGACTCGCCAAAACCGTGCAGTCGGTGTTTCCCCATGCCCAGTCCTGCCTGTGTCACGCCATGAGCTTTGGGTCGCCCCTGGGGTTCATCCTGGCATCTAGCCATGAATTTCCGACCCGTCCCGATCCAGCGCAGACCGATCGCCTCCTGGCTCAGCAGACTACGGGAGATTTGCGCAGCATGGACGGCATCACCCTGCTGGGGCTGCTCCAGGTCCCCCTCCATCTGCGGCGGGCGATCGCCCAGGAAACCCAAGTTTATACCTTCCAGCATCCGCCGCAGACATAAGAGCGCATCCCCAAGGAAACGTCTCAAGCACCTAAACAGCCCAAATTAGTGCTCTAACACTACTGCAGGAGCGGCCTGCTCAGCGGATGCAGAATTGGCAGGCGGCATCAGCTCCTCCAGGATGGTGAAGCGGATGTGGTTAATGGCCAGATCGCCCAGCTTGATATGTTCAGGCAGATTGTCGGCTTGGAGCTTTTCGAAGGTTCCCCCCCGGCTAATCTCGGCATGATACCAAGCCAGCCCCATAAAGAAGCGGGTGGGGTAGGGTCCCCGCTCAACCACGTCATCGACGTTTGACTCCATCGGCAGCCAGCCCATTCCAGGGACATAGAACTCAACCCAGACGTGGTTGAAATCTGGCTCTAGGGGAATGCCGCGCCGCTCGGGATAGGGGGGGCATTTGTAGCGCCCGACCGTGCGGCAGGCAATGCCGTTTAGCCGCGCCAGGGCCAGGATGATGCCCACATATTCGCCACAGGAGCCAATGCCCCGCTCCAGGGCAATGTCGGGAGTGTCAATGTGAGGCTTAATGCCGTAGGAGAGGCGATCGTAAACGTAGTTGCGGATCTTGAGCATCTGCCGCAGCATGTTGGTTTCGGTGCCAATGGCTTCCCGCGCCGCCTGCCGAATGACGGGCGTATCCATCGCCAAGTCATCATCGTCGATGAGATACCGGGCCTGGAACTCCGCCGGTAGCGGCGGCAGACCTTCCAAATCATGGGGAGTGAACTGATACTTAATGCCCCGCATTTCTACCAGCGCTTTCCAGCCAAAGATACGGCCCTCATTGGGCTTAAGGGTATCGAAACGAAACACCGCAATGCGCTGCCCGTTCTGAATTTCTTCGGTGAAGGGTAGGCCGATAGGCTCGACATGCCGCACCGTTTGTCGGGGAGTTTCGGCGGGCAGGGCGATGCGCCACTCTAGGTTGGTGAGGGTCAGCTCTTCCAGGGGCGACAGCTCCTCCACGTAACTCATCTCTACCAGGTAGCCGTTGGAGAGGGTGTAGTGCTGCTCGGGGTGATGCTTGAAGTGGAGCGGGTGGATGAAGGTGCGATCGCGATAGGTGAGCTGATGCGGATTTTCGGAGTTGGGGTCGTCGCGAATGTAGGGCTCCTCATAGGCATAGGCGACGTAGCAAATATCCGTGCCGGTCACGGAATCGGGCAAGAAGGTGACGCCGCTGGGGCAGGGAAACGGAGTCAGCACGCTGAAGCGAATATCGCCCGTGGCCCGATCCATACAGTAGATGGTTTGCTCTAGCGTGTCGCAGACCCACAGCTCGTTGCCGCGCATGGATAAGTTTTCCGACCCCACTCCAGGCGACGGAAATCGAGTGATGCGCTGCCCGGTTTGGCGCTCGTAGATGTAGATATGGCCCGACTTCTGGCTGCTGAGGTAGACCGTCTCCGCCAAAACCGCTACCCCCTCAACGGGGTAGGGCAGGGTGACAAATTCCTGGGGCGTTAGGTCGTCAAGCCGACACCAGAAAACGGAATGCCCTTTGGCAAACCAGAGGCAGTTGTCGCTTAGGGCCAGCCCAGTGGCATCGACGAATTCTTCTACCCGATAGGGATTGAGGATGCGGGTGTCATCGGTGGTGGGGTCGATTTCTACCAGGTAGCCGCGAATCGTGTCGAGGGCAATCAGTCGGTTGCCCTGGGAGGTCAGCCCGCGAATGATGTAGAGGGCACTGGGGCGAATCGTACGTCGCAGGTGAACGGGAACGGTGGTAGCATCGCAGCGATTAGACATCGGACTTCCGTGGTCGAGCAGGACAAATTAGCGGGACGAGTCCCGTCGGATTAAATAATTCTAATCGAACCTTGGCCCCATCTCTGCAGCGATCGCCACAATCCGCCCCCGGCTGCCCCTCCTGCACCAACGGCTACAGCTCAAACGGATCTAGCGCCCGGTCATGCCAGTGGTGGTGAAACTGTTCGGAGACAAACGGACGCACCGTGAACCTAGGCGGCGTCCCAGCATGGACATCGATGCGTAGAAAAGAGTAGGGGCGATGCTTATCAGAGCCGTGGCCGTGGCGGCCCACATACAGGTGCGATCGCGCCACCAGTCGTTCCCCTTCGCCATCTATTTCTTCTAGCAGCTCTGGCCCCTCTTGCCGCTGCCGCCGTAAACTGTAGCCGCTGCCGCCACACACCAGGCAGTTGAGGAACGAGTCGGCATGGCCGGTGTCCTCTGTGCGCACATAGTCGAGGCAGTGGGCGTGGCCATTGAGAATGAGATCGACAATGGGGCGCTTGCTTCCGTCGTGGGAGAGGCGATCGCCCGCCTTTTCCTCAATTACCTGCCAGGCCGCATCAAAGACGGCTCGGAGCCGCCGCCGCACGGCCAGGGTCTGGCCCTGATGCCACTTGGTTGCCTCGGTGATGTAGGGAGGGTGGTGGAAATAGAGGATGCGTCCCCGCACTTCCGGATCTCGCCAGGAGTCAATCAGGCCCTGCCGGAGCCAGCTAAGCTGCTCGACGTCTACCGTTGCCACTCGCGTGGTGCGGGTCAGCCGCTTGTTGATATCGTTAACTTCCTCGTCGATTTGCTCGAACTTGCCGCGAATGTCGTTGAGCTGCTGGGCATCATCAGGCACCTCCGGGTTGAGGGTAGCGGATTCATCCATGAGGCACTGCTTCTGCCGCTCTAGCTGAGTGCGCTTAGACAAAAGAGCTTCGCGATCGCTCCAGTCGGGTACCGGCTCCGGCGCATTGAACGTGTTGGAGTCGAGGGCAAAAAAATCGATGCCGCCCCGGCGGAAGGCATAGTAGCGGTTGGGCAGCCGGGTGAACTCCCCCGGTTCATAGCGCAGGCAGCGCCCCGAGGCAACTTTAGCGGTGTAGTGGCGGTCGAGATGCGCCTCTAGCTGGGGACGGCTGAGCGGCTTCAGATAATCCAGAAACGCCCGTGCATAGGCATCTCCCTGGTAAGAGCCGTGCCAGCCCAAATCCAGGTCAATTTTGTGGCGCAGCAGCCGCCCAACGGGGGCAAAGAGCTGCACAGCAGCCCCGTAAACCAGCGGCAGGTCGTAATAGTCGTGGTTGCCCAGAACCGGAAGAATGGGGCGCGTAAACACCATGCGGTCGTAGGGGATGTCGTCGGGGCGATCGCCCCCCAGCAGAAATTCCCGATAGGGATGGATGAAGTTGTCGGGATACTGCTCGCTGGACCCCACCAGATACACCACATCTCCGGTATGCAGCACAAACCGGCAGCCCTCGCTTTGCTTCAGCATATGTTCGGCGACGCGCCGCTGAGCGTTTTTACCGCGATCGTTTCCCGACCCGGTGTCGCCAATCACCAGAAACGAAAAATCAGGTGAATCTGAATTCTCGTCATGCAGCACGAACCGAGTCTGATCAATTCCCCGTTCCTGTATGGTCGAGTGCTTCCAGCGCACCCGTTCCTTCATGCGCTCGATTTTGATAGCAATCTCTGGGTCAGAGACGAATCTCATGGTGAGTAGGTGGGTAGATGGGCGGGTAAGTCATCAGGTTAAACGACATCGAAGCGTCAGAATTTAAGCTATCCATCCAATCCTTCGCGCCGCTCGGGGGGCAGCTCTAGCTGCACCGCTTCGTCGTCTTCTCGACCGCTAAATAGCCCAAACAGAGGGCCAATGGCCGCGCCGACCAGAAATCCGCCTGCGTGCGCCCAATAGGCGATGCCACCGCTTTCCATGCCAATATTGGCGGGTGCGCCGAGACTAGCGATGCCATAGAGGGCCTGCTGCAAGAACCAGATGCCCAGAAAGAGTATGGCGGGAATGCGGAAGGTGGTGAAGAAGAAACCCAAAGGGACGAAAGTCAAAATCTTAACCTTGGGATAGCGGAAAATGTAGGCTCCCATGACGCCAGCGATCGCCCCACTCGCTCCTAGGGAGGGCACCGACGAGTCAGGCGCGAAGAACCACTGGGCTAGGGATGCCAGCACACCGCAGATCAGGTAAAACAGGACAAACCGAATGCGCCCCAGCTGCTCCTCTAGGTTATTGCCAAAAATCCACAGATAGAGCATGTTGCCGGCGATATGGAGAAATCCGGCGTGGAGAAACTGGGAGGAGACTAGCGTCCCCCATTCTGTCAGACTGGCCGTGGAGAAGCCGCTCTGGAAGCTGAGGGTGAGCTGCTTGGGGACCACAGCCCAGGTATAGAAGAACTGACTCAGCTCGGGCGGCGTCAGGGTTGATTCGTAGAAGAAGGCCAGCACGTTGAGGGCGATGAGGCCGTAGGTAACGTATGGCGTAATTTGGATCGGGTTTTCATCTTTGAGGGGAACCACAGGTGCTCTCCTGTCTGCAACGGTATCTGCAATGACGCATGACTGCGAATTATATACAACGGTAGCTTATCGGGTTTTCGAGCGATCGCGGCTCCCTCTACCGTAGGGTTATCTGGCAACCCTTAATTTTTCGATGATTACATTTTACAATAGTTCGGGTGAACTATTTCTGCAATAAAATTTCTGCAATAAATATTTATGGCATTTAAA
>JBHJGR010000069.1:0-3587 GCA_050331615.1 Elainellaceae cyanobacterium | reverse complement strand
ATCCACCCGCAGCACCTCCGTCCACGAAAACTCATTCGGGCTCCGCCGCACCAGTGGATACGATCGCCCATAGCGCTCCATCTCATCTGGCTGAGCATCCGCCTTCGCCGTGTAATAAACCAGCACATACTCCGCCCCAATCGACGGCTCCATTTCCGCCTCCACCTCATTCAGCCACTGGGTTTTGCTTACCAGCACCACCAGCTGATCTGCCAGAGACGTAATCGCACTGGCAATATTGCTGCGGTTCCTGGAGTCAAGACTGCCAAAGGGCGAGTCCATCACAATCGGGAAGCCTCCGCCATCCATGCCGATCGCCGCATGTTTTTTACTCCAGCGCCGCACCTGCTCAATCACGCTACCGATAAAGGCAAGGCTCAAAATCTGGTTTTGCCCCGTAGACGACGCCACAACCGCTTCCCCGTTCAGGTTCGGGTCAATCAGCATCAGCTCATAATTCTCAGTCAGTTTGGGCAAATACGGCGTAAAAGAGATGGTTTGAAAGACCTCCCGCATCTTCTTCTCCAGCATCTTGCGAAATGTGCGATCGACCCGGTGCTTGACTTCCTCCAAACGGGCGATCGCATCCTGAGTTGCCTCAATTTGCCGCTTCACCCGCGCCTGCTCCTTATCTTTTGCCTTGTGGGCCTTAATTTGCCGATTAACCTCAGCGATTTCGCTATCCAACCGCTTGATTTCGTCCTTCAAAACGGCATCTTCCCGATGGCGACTGGTGATCTGCTGTTCCGTTTCCTCCAGTCGTCGCTCAATCCCCTGCACATTGACATCCTCATTACCCTTTAGCTTGTCGCGGATGGTGCTGAGCTGGTTTTCCAGAGAACTGATGCGCTTGCGCAAATTCTCAATGCTGGCCTGCTCCTGGTCAAGCTCAGCCCAAAACTCTGGCACCTGTCGCTCCAGACTCTCCACCTCGCCGCCCATCTTGATCACAGCTTCCTCCACATCCTGCAATCCCCCCTTACCTAGCCAGGTTTCCACCTCCTGACGATGAGGGGTTCCGGCCTGGAGTTGGGCACCGCAGATACAGGACTGCCGATCGAGCAAATCCTGCACAAACTGACGCTTGATGCCAGCGGGCAACTCCCCCTTGCGCCGCAAATCTGCCGCCAGTTCCTTAAATTGGGCGATCGCGTCTCCCAAAAACACCACATAGCCCCGTGAGGAAATCGTGCGCTTCAGGCGATCCTCACTGCGGCCAAGCTGCTGCTCCAGCTCTTCAATCTGCACCTGCACATCATCTCGCCGCTTTTGAATTTCTCCCACACTTGCCAGATCCCGCAGTTGGGCACTGTACCTCTGCTTCAGGTCTTCCTGGTCTTGCAGATCCTTTACGATTGCTTCCCGTCTTGCCTGCTTCTGCTCCTTACTCTCCTCCAACGTCTTCTTCTCGGACATTAGCCGCTTCGTTTCCGTGTCACCGATGTCCCGAAGCTCCCGCTCCAGCATTTTGCGGGCATAGTCTAAATGGTTGATGCCCCGCTCCAGCAGCTCTACACTAAGCAGCGTTTTAATCGCTGTGGCCATATCAGCCCGGTTTTCCGACTTAACGATACGGTCAATTCGTTCACCGTCAAAAAAGAAATAGCGGTGCAGGCTTTCCGGCAAAACCGTAGCGATCTCGGTCTCCACATCATCTTCATTTTGAATCAGCCGACCGTTGATCTTGAGCTGAAGAACGCTGCCACTCTCCTGCGGCTCGCTCCCGTCCGTCGGCTTCTCCACCGAGCAAGACCGCCGCGCCTGATACTCTTTTCCAGTATGCTCAAACAACACGTCCACCCAGCACTCAACTCGCTGCCCCGGACGGGCCTCCGCAACAGCCCGATTGTTCACCAAAGGGCCAGGGGCCAGAGCCGCGCTGAACTCCTCATACAGCACCCAGGTAAACGCATTGAGCAGCGTCGTTTTGCCTGCACCGTTGTTGCCGTGGATGACCGTTACTCGATGAGCCGATTGGTGTGCCAGGTCGAGGGAAACTTCTCCCCAAAATTGCCGAAAATTGAACAGCTTAAGCGACAGCAGCTTCATTTCACCGTATCCTTGATAATTTTGAGCACATCTGCCCGAATCCGAGGACGATCAATCGACAAATTGGCCTTCTCCAACTTGATGACCGCGCGGATGATTTGTTCTACTTCAGGCGGTGCCGACGTGATGGGTTCTTCAATCTCGTCCTGAATCGAGTTCTGCGTCATTAATCACATCCAAGATCTACTCATCATAAATCTAGCAACTCATATTTCTCCTGTAGTGGATAGAGTATTTTACGGGATTCTCCCGCATTTAGCGCTAGTTTTGCAAATTCCACGAATCGCGTTAGCTCACCCCGCAGCACCTTCCGTTCAATGTGCCAAAACTCTTGGCCCAAATCGGGGGGAACCACAATCATGTCAAATAATTCCGCCTGGTGCTTTCCGGGCGATCGCCGCAGAATTCGTCCCCGCCGCTGAATAAACTGCCGGGGATTGCTGCTACTCGCTAAAATGACCGCAGTTCGAATGGCAGGAATATCCACCCCTTCATCCAGGCAGCGGATAGCAACCAGTCCCTGGAGATGTCCCCGCTCAAATGCAAACCGCAGGTCTTCACGCTCAGCTAGAGTGGTTTCAGCCACGTAAGGTTCGACCCGGTAGCCGAGGCGATCGCGCAGCAGATTAGTCACAGCCTGGAGCTGCCGCTGGCTCTCTGCCGACGTTTCATCTTCAATCGACCCGTCGCCGCAGTAAAACAGGGTATGGCTTGTCTCCAGCCGATCCGCCATGAGGGATTTCAGCAGCGACAGCTTATTTGGGGCGGTACAGAGCAAGCGAGCACGCTCCACCAGCAGCATCTTCAGCCGCTGATTATCGTCATCAGCTCCGCCCATCCCCATTGCTCGACCAATCTTAGCCGTGAGGTCGGCGTATTGCTCAACTTCGGTATCCGTCAATTCCACGAGCACAGGTGTATAGGTGTAGGGCACCAGCGCTCCCTTCTGAATGGCATCCTTGAGGGTAAATTCAGGTTCGAGGACATCGCCAAAGTACTCAAAAATTCGCTCCGTCCCCATCTCATCAAAGTAGCGCTCCGGCGTGGCAGACAGTGCCAACCTTAGCGGAACACGCTCCGGTAAACAGTCCGCCAAGTTGGCAGATCCAAAGTTGTGAGCTTCATCTCCGACAATCAATGTCATTTTGGGGAAAAAAGGTAGTTGAGACTGAAGCGAATCTTGCCTCAACGTTGCATTGGTAGTAATCACTGTCAGAAATCGCTGCCGTCCCCCTGCCAGTGCTAGAAGCTGGGTCTGGAGTTCCCCCTGCCAGGTTTGCATTCGGTCAAACGCCAGAATGGGAGACAAGCTAAATTTGCGGCTTTCCTCTGCCCACTGCGTCACCAAATGCCGGTATGGGCACACGATCAAAAGGGCTTGCAAAGGCTTGTTTTGCGCTTCGCATTTCTGATAAAGCTCAGCAGCAAGAGCCAGCGCCGTAATCGTCTTGCCACTACCGGTGGCCATCTTCAAAGTCCCGCGCCCTTTCTTTTTGAACCAGTTTTGAATAGCTTCCTGCTGGTAAGGGCGGAGTTGC
>JBHJGR010000068.1:0-2145 GCA_050331615.1 Elainellaceae cyanobacterium | reverse complement strand
GGCAAACGCGGGGGGCGACCTCGGTTCAAGAAACGGGGCGACATCTGCTCGTTCACCTTCCCCAGGGTGAATCATCCCAAAGCAGGCGCACACCTGAACGGCAGCACGCTGAAACTCTCCAGGATTGGCGAAGTGGAAGTGATTCTGCATCGCCCTATCCCAGATGGTTTTCAGCTCAAGCAGGCCACGATTCTTAGAAAAGCCGATGGCTGGTATGTCAGCTTCTCTCTGGAAGATGACACTGTTCCTGAACCGTTGCCCGTTGAGGAAGTCAAGAGTTCGGTTGGCATCGATGTGGGATTGGAGAAGTTTCTCACCACCTCCGATGGACAAGCCGTTGAGATTCCTCAATTCTTCCGTAAATCTCAAAGCCAACTGGCCCGCCAACAACGCCAACTGGCGCGGATGGAGAAGGGGTCTAAGAACCACCAGCGGCAGGCAAACCGGGTGGCGCGGCTCCACCTGCATGTTGCTCGCCAGCGCAAGGAGTTTCATTACCTGGTCGCTCACTGGCTTTGCCAGTCTTACGACCTGATTGCATTTGAGCATCTGAACATCAAAGGACTGGCCCGTACCCGACTGGCCAAGTCTATTCTCGATGCCGCCTGGGGCGGTTTCCTCAACATCCTGCAAGCAGTGGCAGTCAAATGCGGCAAGTGGGCGGTTGGTGATGACCCCAGAGGCACCAGTATTGATTGTTCGGGTTGTGGCGAACGGGTGGAGAAAACCCTGGCTGACCGTGTTCACAACTGCCCTCATTGTGGGTTGGTGCTCGACCGGGACATGAATTCAGCAATCAACATCTTGAATCGGGTTTATAGGACGGTTGGACTGCCGTTCTCTGGCTGTGGAGGCTTAGGGGATACCCTGCGTGTGATGCAGCAACTCTCAATCGTGAGGTTGGGAAGCTCCCGCTATACCGCTTGCGGTTAGCGGGAGAGGATGTCACTTCCTTAGATTCGCAGCAATTTTGGAGGCGGCATAGCCCAAAGGGCAAGGGGAGCATCGTCAGCGTAGAATAAGAACCGACCCAGCACCTATGGCGTTACGCTTTCGCGTTAGGACATTACCACGAGCGAATCCCCCGCGTCGCGGGGGTTCCACACTCAAACCTAAGCCCGTAGGGCCATAGCACTACGCATTGGCGTTAGGACATTATCATGAGCGAATCCTCCGCGCCGCGGGGAGTTCGCTCACAAACCTAAGCCTGTAGGGCTTTACCTCACTGATGGTTGAGAATCAACAGAAATGGCAGGAATTTTTGATATCGTCGTCAAGCGGCTAGAGCGGTCAGTACCCTACATTGAGAAGCTGGTGCCGCAGTATTCCAAAGTTGGGGAATCCGTCTGGTTCACCACCGATCAGTTTCCCTGGGCCAAAACCCTAGAGGCCAACTGGAAAACTATTCGCCAGGAGCTGGATCAGGTGCTAGAGCGGGTGGATGAGCTGCCCAATTTCCAAGATATTTCCCAGCGGCAGTACCGCATCGCCAATGATGACCGCTGGAAGACCTACTTCTTCTGGGCATTTGGGTTTCGGGCTGAGAAAAACTGCGATCGCTGCCCCGAAACCACGCGCCTGCTGGAGTCGATTCCTGGGGTCAAAGTAGCTTTCTTCTCCATCCTGGCCCCTGGCAAGCACATTCCCAACCACCGAGGCAAGCACAAAGGTCTCATCCGCTATCACCTCGCCCTGAAGGTACCCGAACCTCGCGAGCAGTGCCGCATTCGCGTAGACGACCAGTTCGCCCACTGGGAGGAGGGCAAAAGCCTAATTTTCGACGACACCTATTACCACGAAGTCTGGAACGACACCGATGGTTACAGGGCCGTGCTCTTCCTAGACATCGTCCGCCCGCTGCGGTTTCCCCTCTCCCTGGTCAACTGGCTGGTCTGTCGGCTGGTAGCCGCATCCCCCATTATTCAGGATGCCCGCGCCAACCACGAAGCCTGGGAGCGCAGGTTCGAGTCTAAAATCTAAAATCCAAAACCCAAAATCCAAAATCCCACCGAAAATCGGGGTTTGTAAGGGGTGGTCGGGGAGCCGCTGGCTTCAGACATGGGGAGGAACGACCACCCTTTACATAGACAGCCGAGCGTATCAGCGAGCCATTTGTTATCTGCAACCCATTTCTGGTTTTCACTT
>JBHJGR010000067.1:0-4986 GCA_050331615.1 Elainellaceae cyanobacterium | reverse complement strand
TTTCTGGGATAACTCTGGTGTAGAGGGTATTATCCAGACAGAATCTGGATAACTCCGATATAGGGGTATTATCCAGATTGGATCGGGATAACTCCGGCCTGGAGGGTATTATCCAGATCTTGAGTGCTGAATAATATAGTTATGCCGCTTAGTCCTCGGTTGGGGCGCAACCGAAAGCTTATCTGTTGGTCTTTAATTCATTCCCCTCCCATAGGTACTAGACTTTGCTCTCCAGAACTTAAACGCAGCACAAGACAGAAGCAGTAATGTGCTAATTGATACACGGTTAATGGCTGGAACAGAGCAGGGTAAGCTAGATAGTGTGCTGTGCTTGCCTTAAGAGGATTGGGCTTTATGAAAACGCTGGAGGAGATTCAACAGTGGCTTGTGCAAAACAAGTCACTGTTACGGCAACGCTACAAAGTTCGGGAGCTAGGAGTTTTTGGTTCTTATGTTAGGCAAGAACAGACCGAAACTAGTGATGTGGACGTGTTAGTGGAGTTTTCTGAGACACCGAGCTTATTGAAGTTTGTCAATTTGGAAAACTACCTCAGTGATAGTCTGGGGGTCAAAGTCGATCTGGTGCATAAGGCTGGGCTAAAGCCACGCATTGGAGAGCGCATTTTGGCAGAGGTTGTTTACTTGTGACCAAACGGCAAATTCAAGACTATTTGCAAGATATTTTGGATGCTGTTGCTGCGATCGAACAGTTTACAGCAGGGATTAACTTTGAAGATTTCTCGCAAAATTTGGAAAAGGTATTTGCGGTTTCAAGGGCGATCGAAATTATTGGCGAAGCCGTAAAGCGTATCCCGGATTCTGTGAGAAGCCAATATCCTGACATTCCCTGGCGAGATATTGCCGGAATGCGAGATAAACTGATTCATGATTATTTTAATACAGATGTAGAAATCATTTGGAAAGCGGTTCAGGAGGATGTTCCTCAGCTAAAAACTATGATTTCTGAAGTTTTGAAGGACTTTTAAGAATAATTTCAAGACTGATGAAAATTTTAGGACAAGCCGAGAGAGCAGTTAGCGAATGATTATGAACGGTGCAGATCATCAGGCAAGCGATTCCGAAGGTGATTTTGCTAATTCATGGGTATCTACCAAATTTGGAGATATCTTCGAGTTTGAATAAGGAAAGGCGTTGAGAAAAAGTGATAGGGCTGAAACAGGTCAATATCCAGTTTTTGGATCAAGTGGAATTGTTGGATATCATAATGAGTATTTAGTTGAAGCTCCTGCCTTAATAGTTGGTCGGAAAGGATCTGTTGGTGAAGTATTTATTTCTGAATAGAATTTTTGGGCAATAGATACTACATATTCTGTAAAAGTTCCTAGCCAAATAAACTTTAAATTCGCATGTTATCTTTTTATACGTTTAAACCTAGCAAGATTAGATAAATCAACAGCTATTCCAGGTCTTAATAGAAATGATGTTTATGAACTAGATATTCAAATACTACCACGAAATGAGCAAAATCGTATTGTAGCCAAAATTGAGGAGCTTTTTTCAGAGCTTGATAAAGGGGTTGAATATCTAAAAACTGCTCAAGAACAACTTAAGGTATATCGTCAGTCAGTGCTAAAAGCTGCTTTTGAGGGCAGGCTAACTGAAGAGTGGCGTGAAGCTCATGCTGACCAATTGGAGACGGTTGATCAACTGCTAGAACGTATTCATCAGGAGCGTGAAAATCACTATCAACAGCAGCTAAATGAGTGGGAAGAAGCAGTCAGAGCTTGGAAAGAGAATGGGAAGGAAGGTAGAAAGCCAATCAAGCCTTCAATGCCTAAAAACGTTATTCTCCCGACTGAAGAAGAATTAGCAAGTAGGCGGGCGTAATTAAATGTAAGATACTGGGGTTGCCTACCTTAGTGCCGATGCCTGCCCCTTTACGCATTACTTTGACCGAAGCAGAAGACCGCACCCTAAGCGAGTTACGGCAAGCCCAGAGCGTGCCGTATCGGACGCGAGACCGCGCCCATATGCTGCTGCTGAATGCCCAAGGTTGGAATGTGCCAGCCATTGCCCAGATGTTCGGGCGTCATGAACATACTGTCAGAGCCACGCTAAGGCGGTGGGAAACGGATGGCTTGGCTGGTCTCTGGGAAGCCCCCGGACGGGGGGCGAAAGCGACGTGGCAACCCGCCGACTTGGACTATTTGACGGACTGTTTGGCGCAAGAGCAACGGACTTACAACAGCGTTCAATTGGCTCAAAAGCTGAAGCAGGAGCGGTTAGTGGACTTAAGTAGTGACCGTTTACGCCGCTTGCTGAAAAAAAAAGATATCGGTGGAAACGCACCCGGCACAGCCACCGCAAGCAGCAAGACCCGGTGCAAAAAGCCGTCAAGCAAGCCGATCTAGAGACCTTGGAGTTGGCAGCGCAGGAAGGGTGGGTGGACTTAAAGTACCTCGATGAAGCAGGCTTCTGTCTCTGGAGTCCCGTGAGCTACAGCTACAGCCCCATCGGCGAACAGAAACGGTTGGAGCAAACGCCCCAGCGCTATGGCCGCCGCATCAGCATTCTGGGGTTGTGGCAACCGAGCCAAGGGTTCGAATATGCCCTCGCGCAAGGCGGCTTCAAGGGCAAAAGCTATCTTGAGGTGATGGACTGGGTCGCTCAAAAGGCGGCACAAACCTTGGCGGAGACCGGGCGCATTACGGTCATCGTGCAAGATAACGGTTCACTTCATAAAAGCCGTCTGGTGCAGGAGCAGTGGCTACGTTGGCAGGAGCAGGGATTATTCATCTTCTTCCTGCCTCCTTATTGCTCGGAGATGAATCCGATTGAAACCCAATGGCGGCAGTTGAAAGCCCACGAAATTGCGGGGCAAATGTTTGATAACGAGTATGACTTGGCGATGACCGTAATTGAGGGCATGGAATCACGCAGTCAGGCCGGTGATTACACCCTGGAGCGTTTTAAGTTTAATTGTGCCTAGCTACTTAACCTATGACTCCTAACGATAACTTTTATTCCGCCGCTGCAACGACTTGTTATGTCGCCGGGTTTAACCGTTAACTCAATTTTTACGCAACCTACAAGCCTTTGTGTTGGCAGGCTCCCTAGATCTCACCAATTCCCTGAATTGCAAGTGCTAAAAACTGTTCTGCACGATCAATCTGTTCTGTAGCTTGGTCAATTGTGACAGCGTTCAATTGCCCGTAGTCACCAGTGGTGCGGAGTTCTTGGGCTTCAATCAGGAATCTGTGAAAGTCAGGTTGCACTCGTTGAGGTCTAGCAAACTCTCGTCCGAAGGCAGCAATGACAGCAGAATGCTTGGAAAATGAGAGTCCTTCGCCTTCTAGAAAAGCTTCTGCAATGTAAAACATGGTGTAGTATGCACGAGAGGTGGCATAGTCTGGGTAGTTGTTGGCAAGTAGGAGTTTTGCGGCTTCTAAACTTTGCTGTGCCTTGAGGAGAAGTTCTCGTTGTTCGTCGGTCACAGAAGAACCCCTTCTTTGCGGATGTTGCGAAGCAGGGAACCATTTCTAGTTCGGTAGTGAACCTCATCCATGAAAAGGCAGCTAATCACTACATCATAATGAAGGGATAAATCCGCGATCGCTCTGCCAGTTCGTTTGATCTCTTCACCCGGATTGACTGGTGGTTTTAATACTACCAGCACATCAATATCTGACTCCGGTTCTGCATCGCCACGGGCTTGGGAGCCAAAGAGGGTAAGGTGCAGCAGGCGATCTCCATAAATTTCGGAGAGATCCTGCTTGAGATTGGTCAATATAGATGTGAGGGTACCATCCATTGGTAGAGAGCAAATTACAACTCTTTATAAGTGTAAGAGCAATCCTGAGGTATTGGAACTTAGTGGTGCAGAAAACTCAAGCCGGTCTCACTATGAGAAAACGACCACCTTTGAGAATTCGATCCGGCAATCTAGAGCTTCCCGCTTGCGACGCGAGGCACAAGCGGGCGGCGGATTACACTTGGGCAATTGGTTCAACTGAGGCAGCGCGATACCCTCGTAGCACCGTCTAGCCACCTCCCGCAGCCCCAGTTGGAGAAAGCTCAGCCCCCTTTGCCCGTGCCAGTCGAGACGAGTCCGTTGCCCGCAGCGTACCAGCAACATCGCCAGCACCAGGGCAATCAGGGAGGCACAGGTCAGCAGCATCAACAAGCAGGTGAGCGCCCGAGCATCCTGTAAACCAGAATCTAACAGCGCCAAAGCGGCGGACTTGTAATCCTTGAAGTGGGGTTCAATGCCACCAAAACGCTGGCCGTAGAGAGCAAAGGTTTGTAACGTGGGCGGTTCACTCGTCAAAACGGCCCAACTCTCTTGCGCTTCTCGAACATGAGCCGTTGCCAAGTGGCAGCCGATATCGCCGATGACCGTCACGTTATGGTACAGATGCGCAGTCTGAGAGGCGGCTATGAGTTCTGCCACTGAGTGGTTGGAGCCTTCAGCGAGGGTCACCCGCAGGTCTGACTTGGCCCGAATTGCCCAAGCCCATTGCTGTTGTGCCAACCACCGCAGCAGTGCGCCATGCTCAAAGCCCCGGTCTGCCAGTAAGGTCACTCGGCACCCCGCTGGCAAGACAACCCTGGCGGTTTCTAGCAGGTTCTGATACTGTTCAAAGCTAACGGTCGCACTGGCGTGCTCCAGGACCACTTGAGCCAGTGGAATCGAGCGTCCGCCCCAGGCCAAGCAGACTTCCACCAAGCAGAAGCGTTCCCCCAGCAGGCTGCTATCGAGGGTCAGAATCAGGTCGCTGCCTGAGAAGCCCTGCAGGAACTGACGCAGCAGAGGGATGTAGAAGCGCTCAGAGCTGATGTGCTCGTTGTGCAAGAAGTAGCTCAACCGAGCCAAGTGGGCTCTAGCCTGGCAGTCACGGTGAGTCAGGTAGGGAATCCACCGCCCGAGACAAGCGCTTTGAGACAGCAGAATGGCAGCGACGGCTTCTGCGAAACCCTGCAGGTGACGGTGGTCTTTCGGCTGCACCCATTGACGCAATTGGTGCA
>JBHJGR010000066.1:0-55209 GCA_050331615.1 Elainellaceae cyanobacterium | reverse complement strand
GAGCCCAACCACCGGGGGGTCGCCTGGGTCGCCGCGGTGGCCCAAACAAACAAATACCGACGCCTCGTCTTAAACCCCGACTTTATCAACCGGGGGCGCCCCCCCGGCGGGGGCGCTCCCCCGGTTTTCTAACATGAATTTAATTGTGCCGACCTACTTAGCATTTAATCTATTTATCAGGTTAGGCAACCAGCATCGCGACGGTGTGACAGCGAGATGACAGATCGTCGACAGTTTCCGGTCCGCGGTCCGTCCCCTGTTGATTCTAACCGAGGACTCGCTGAGGAGCTTGGCGGTCAGTTACTTTCATATCTCCGCCCCGAGTCGCCCTTCCCGGATGAACTTAGCGACTTCCTGTAGGATGATTGTGAACACGACCTGGTATTGCGCCTGATGATTGCGCCATCGCCCGCCCTTCTACTCATCACCGACTTGCTGATTCCCCACCCTTTAACCAAACCTTTAATCAGGTTTCACCCAACAGAAGGCAAGTCTTAACTGCAAAGAGGGCAGAGTGATAGCGTTTACCACTTAATTCTGGGCACACTCATAGGGAGATGTCTAAGATGTCAGATGTCAGATGTCTAGGGCAGCGGGGGATCAGGGACTAGGTTAAACAAGATGGCTGAGGCGGGGCGGCCTATCTACCGAATCAGTGCCCAATCACTTTGTCAGAACGGAAGTCTGATGAATGCAGGCTGGCGATCGCCATCTTCTTACATCCGGGGTTAGATGAGGAGTCATGACGACAATCTTAATCGTGGACGATAGCCAAACGTTGAGGAAGATGCTCTCGGATTTGCTCAGAAGCAACGGGATGGAGGTGCTGGAAGCCACCAATGGATCCGAGGCCATGCAGCAGATTCAGGACAAATCACCAGATTTGGTTATCACTGATTTGATCATGCCTGAGATGAACGGCTACGAGCTGTGCCGCTGGATTCGCAACGAGCCAACGGTGAGAACAGTGCCCATTCTAATTTGCAGCACCAAAAGCGAAGAGTTCGACCGCTACTGGGGCATGAAGCAGGGCGCAGATGCGTATATTACCAAGCCGTTTCATCCGCCAGAGCTTCTAAAGACAGTGAAAACGCTGCTACGAGCCGCTTCTTAGCGGATTTTCTACTTGCGAGTTCCATAGCATAGCGGGAACTCTTTCTTAGGACGCTTTAGGATGCTTGCAGATATATTTTCTCTTAGAGTGTCTGTTGTGGCGATCGCCCGACATGACAATCCGCCTAAGGGCATACGAAAGCGCCGGGGCAAACGCTCAAAATGATCGAAAGAGCGTTAACGTATTCGGTATCTGGCTGGCGTTAAGAGGTCTTAGCTGGCCTGGGTGGAAATCGATTGCCTCGCCTATACTTTGGGCGATCGCCCACTGCCCCTGCCAGTCAATCAGCGCTACGCTTCAGAAAGGACCCAAACTGAGAATCAAGATCCCCCAATGCAAACCTACGATGTTGTGATTATCGGAGCAGGGCATAACGGTCTGGTGTGCGCTGCCTATCTGTTGAAAGCCGGATATCGGGTGCTGGTGCTGGAGAAGCGATCGGTTCCCGGTGGGGCGGCCACCACCGAGGAGGCCCTGCCCGAGGCAGCCCCTGGATTTCGGTTTAATTTATGCGCCATTGACCACGAATTTATCCACCTCAGTCCCGTGGTCGAGGAGCTGGAGCTTAATAAGTTCGGCCTGGAGTACCTGTTTTGCGATCCGGTGGTGTTCTGTCCTCATCCCGACGGATCCTATTTTCTGGGCCATCGCTCCGTAGAGCAGACCTGTGCTGAGATTGCTCGGTACAGCGATCGCGATGCCCGCCGATACCAAGAATTCAACCAGTTTTGGCAGCAGCTTACCCACGCCTTGACGCCCATCTTCAACGCGCCGCCCAAGTCGATTGTGGATATTTTGGGTAACTACGGGCTGCACAACCTGCGGGACTTGCTATCCGTCCTGGGTGGCGTCGATCAGAGTCTGGACTTGCTGCGCACCATGATTACCAGCCCCACGGATCTTCTGGAGGAGTGGTTCGACTCAGAATTCCTCAGAGCGCCCCTGGCCCGGCTAGCGGCAGAGCTGGGCGCACCCCCGTCGCAAAAAACGCTGGCGATCGGCGGCATGATGATGTCGCTGCGGCACAGTCCCGGCATGGGTCGGCCTCGGGGCGGCACGGGGGCATTGGTTCAGGCATTGGTGAACCGCATTCACCATGATGGCGGCACGATCCTGTGCGATCAGGGCGTTAAACAGGTGTTGATTAGCCCGGAGGGGCGGGCCGAGGGGGTCCGCACCGTGTCCGGCGAGGAGTATCTGGCCACCAAGGGGGTTATTTCCAACATCGATGCCAAGCGATTATTTCTAAACTTACTGGACCCAGGGGATACGGATGGCGTTTGTGCAGAGTTGCAATCGCGCCTTGATCGTCGCATCGTCAACAACAACGAGACGATTCTCAAAATCGACCTAGCGCTGTCGGAACTGCCCCGGTTTGACGGTTTTGATCACCGGGACGAGTACTGGTCTGGCTCCGTTCTGATTGCCGATTCGGTGAATCACGTTGAGGAAGCCCACGCCCTGCCCTCGATGGGGCAGATTCCTGACAGCAATCCGTCCCTGTATGTGGACGTACCCACCTATCTCGATCCCTCAATGGCTCCAGACGGTAAGCACACTATGTGGATCGAGTTCTTTGCCCCCTACCAAATTGCCGGAGCAGAGGGAACGGGGCAGAACGGTACAGGATGGACGGACGAGCTGAAGAATAAGGTCGCCGATCGGGTCATCGACAAGCTGATGGACTACACCCCTAACCTGAAGGACTCCATCATTGCCCGGCGGGTGGAGAGCCCTGCCGAGCTGGGGGAACGGCTGGGAGCCTTCAAGGGCAACTACTACCACATCGACATGACCCTAGATCAAATGGTGTTTCTGCGCCCGCTGCCCGAAATTGCCAACTACAAAACCCCCATCGACGGACTGTTTCTCACGGGAGCAGGCACCCACCCCGGTGGCTCCATCTCCGGTATGCCGGGACGCAACTGTGCCCGTGTCTTCCTCAGCACCCAGCAGCCGATTCGGCAAAACCTCAAGGAAGCTGGGAACTGGCTACGGTCGGCCCTGGCTGGCGTACCGGGAATGCGCAAGGTGCCGCTGAAATGACAGCCCTCTGACGGATGAACGTCGCCTTATCATTCGGCACCATCAAAGCGTAGGAATCTAGACCCGTTACATACAATCATGATTTCAGGTTTCCGTGTTGCCGTCCTGGTGCTGACCCTGATGGTGGGCTGCTGGCTGGGGGGCGGTGAGGCGATCGCCCAACCCCTCTCCCGCTATGAAAACCCCGTCGCTCAGGAGCGGGTGCCGCTGTCGCCCCAGTCTCGCCCTGCCGCCGCCGCGCCCCTCCAGGCTACCCTGGTGGAACTCATTGACCTCACCCTATCGGCCAAGCAGGCCCACTGGAACGTAGATGGCCCGCTGTTCTACTCCCTGCATCAGCTGCTGCAGGAGTTCGCCGAGGACTATCGGGCTGAAGCGGACGTAGTGGCCGAGCAGCTGCTCGCCCTGGGGCATACCGCCGACGGTCGTCCTGGTGTGGTGCAGACCACCGCCGATTTGCCCACTTTCCCTGCGGGCTATATCGATGACAACCGGGTGCTGGATGTGCTGTCCCGCCGATTGAACACGGTGGATGGACGGATTCGCGATCGCATCGACGATCTCGACCAGACCGACCTGGTGACCCAGGACGTGCTAATCGAGGTGGAGCGCAAGATTGACGAGCACCTGTGGATGCTGCGGGTATTTCAGCAGCGCAGTGACGGATCGCAGCGAATCTCCAGCAAAAATCCGTCTGGATCATAGAAGTAAATGCCGCGCCCCGTGGGACGGCTCACCGGACCGTGGTCAATAGGTACCTGATGGGCGTGCAGCACCGCTACTGCCTGATCAAACTGCTGGGGATCGATGTCAAACGCCAGGTGCCCTGCCCGGGTGAATTCCTGCCGGGGATCGGCGTGGGGCGGCTCCAGGTCAGGCTTGGCGAATAGATCGAGGATAGTGCCGTCGGGCAGCTCAAAGTTGGCGACCTCCCCGGCGGCTACCAGGTTCTTGAGGGTTTCTGGGACCGCGTCGCCCGTCAGCTCGCGGCAGCCGAGAACAGTGCCGTAGAAATGGCGAGACGCGGCCATGTCTTTGACGTGCAGCGCAAAATGGTGGACGCCGCGCAGCAGGCCGACGGGTAATCCCGCTGCTTCGGTCCGATTAGGCGTTGAGATGGACTGCATAATTCACCAGTCTATGGAGTGGAAAACCGTTCAATCTGCTCATTCTACCCCCGCTAGGGATTCACTGCCTGCTCCTGCCACTGTCCCTGCTGATCCTGGTAGTAAAGGTAGCGGTTCTGCGGTTCGCCCCGCAGCTCCAGGTGATCGACCCGGATGGGGTCCAGCAGCAGCAGGCAGAAGTTGGGCAGCGGCTGCTCGGGGTCGGGAGGCTCGATGTCAAAATCAGCCGCATCGGCACGGGGTTTGCCGGGATGGGGCCAGGTAAACTGCGATCGCGTCGAGTCGGAAAGATTCCGCCACACTTGCTGCCGCTCCTGCCGCAATTCAGCTTCGGGGCAATCGGCCTGCACCAGCGTGAGCCTGCCCTCTAGCCGAAACTGCTCCCGAGTGTCGGGGAAATACCAGCACACTTCCCCCCAAGGATGATTCAGAATCTGGTCGAATTTCTGGCTGCGGCTGTCGGTAACGGTTTCGAGCTGATTGCTGTCGTCCCGAAAGCCGCGAAACACAACCGTTCGGTTAGCCGGGTGCCCGTCGGAGCGCACCGTAGCCAACTGGAAGTAGCGGGCAAAGGCAACGGAGCGATTGCGGTGGATCGCGCGGGAAAGGGGCGTGCGCCAGGGCGCTAAAGACATGAATAGAACCTGAATTTGATTAAGCATCTATTCTAGATGTAGCACTTCGCGCGAGATGGGGGATTTCTCCAAAGCGGGGTTTTCGAAACGGTTGTCTGTGGGGTAGCATTGGAAATGCTTTCCTGGAGAGGTGGCAGAGTGGTCGAATGCGCTCGACTTGAAATCGAGTGTGCCGAGAGGCACCGTGGGTTCGAATCCCACCCTCTCCGTTTTGAGCGATGCGTTTCCAAGAGCTGCGTCAACGAAGCGAATCACCTATAGGAGCTGGTTCAGGGCACCCCCCTCACTCCGTGTTCACTTAAAGACTTCCGCCCACCATGCCAAATATTTCGCGACCGTTTTTTCCAGAAAAGTCTCCAGAGATTGAGATTCTTGAAGCTCACTGGGCAACCTACTCGTTTCATCGAGAAGTTCGCCATCGGGAAGAGCTGGAAGCGTACTGCCAATGGTACTGCCAGGTAGCAGAGGAGCACCGCCGTGAATTTGCGGCCATGCAGCGGGAACTCAATATTCTTGCCTGGTTTGGTCGGGGAGGATAGGGTTGGGCGACGCTAGGGCGATTCCATCAACTGATGATCTGTTTGGCTGAGAACCTGTACGGGCGAAACATTCGGCAGGTAGCCTCTAGTAGTTCCGGTCGCTCTCGACCGAATGCGGCGTCCCTACCTAAATGATCTCGACCTCGTTTTCGCGGAGGTGGGCCTTAAACCGCTTTTCGAACTGAACTTGAACGGGAAAGTTAGCGCTGATGGGCTTCCCGTGCCACTCATTCACAATGCCGACAACTTCGCCCTCATGGTCCTTCAGGTCGTAGGGCTGGTTGCGATTTTTAGGATGGTGATACACAATCACTGATTCTTTAACACGAACGCGATCGCCAACCTTCATAGCCATTCAAACTTTGCCTCATTTGCCTGCTATAGCCCTAAGGTCTTGGGTTTGTGGGTGAACTCCCGTGTCGCGGGGGATTCGCCCAGATTAATCCCAAAGCGTAGAGCTATCTCTATATTTGCACAATCGGGGATACCTGGATTAATCAATCAGGCGCTCCCAAGTGCGATTAAAGCTATCGGGGTTGACCTGGCTCCAGAGGGTAATGCTGACCGCTCCCAGGCAGAACATGAGCACGATAAGGGTAATGGCAATCATCCAGGTGGTCCAGTTTTGCTCTGAGCTATTCTCCAGTTCAGCATCCACGAGCCCATCGATCCCATCCTCCAGAGAGGATGCGTCTTCGTCCCAGGTCTCGGTGTCATAGAGCAGGGATCGGGAGGCTGCCGACAGCTCCGTTGGTGACGCTGCGGCAAACGCTTCAGGCTCAGCCGGCGCTGCCTCCGAATACGAAGACGAATCAGCTTCAGGGCGATCGCCCCCTTGCTCTATCTCAGGCTGATGGCTCTCCTCCGCAGGCGCATGATTCGGATCGATGCGATCCGCCACGCGGCAGTGCAGCAGCACCACCGAGATATCATCATGACCGTTTTCCTGGCGGGCCAGGTCTACCCAAGTCTGCAGTGCTGATTCCAGAGACTGCTGCTCCGCCAGCACGGGACGAGTTAAAGCTTGCCAGTGCTGCTCCACGAGCTGGTTGTCGCTTAGCCCATCAGAGCAGACCAGCAGGATACCGTCCTCCTCGACAACAAAGCGGCGCACTCGGGGGCGCAGGCGATCGCCCTCCCGTGCCCCAATCGCCTGGGTTAAGGCTGGCGCATCGTCTCGCTGCCGCGCATGGCGATAGAGCGATCGCCCCAGCAATACCTCACGGGTGGCGACGTCATCATCCACAGTCAAGGCATAGCAGGCGTTAGCGGTCAGCCAGTAGGCGCGGCTGTCTCCCACGCTAGCGATATAGAGTTCGTGACTGGCGGCTATGCCAGTGGCGGTGGCAATGGGCTGGGGAAACTGTAGCGCCAGGGTCAGGGTGGTGGCCATGCGCTGGCGGGCCGTGCGGCCCTGGGCATCGTTTTGGGCGGCGACCAGGTTGTTGACCACGCGGATGGCGGCCTCGATTTGCTGACAGATAATTTCCGGCGGCACGACTTCCGATGGCGCTTGCTCCAGCAAATCGCTCAGCAGGGCGCGGATTTGGAGCTTGAGCGATCGCACCACCAGTTGACTAGCAACCTCGCCCCCGGCATGGCCACCAATGCCGTCACACACCACCGCCAGATGGGGAAATACGCCATCCTGTTCCCCTACAATTTCCGCCAGGCTTGGCTCACCCGAGGCTACTGTCCGGGGATAGCAGGCATCTTCGTTATGAGACTGGGTCGGTCCGGTCAAGGTGATGCCTGCCAGGCTGAGGTGCAGCGGCGACTGGGCCGCCTGCTCCAGCAGGAGCTGGTTGAGCCGCGTCATCACCTCTGCAGTGGAAGCATTCCCAGTTTGCAGTAGTTGGCAGATCTCCTGTAGCGGCTTAGCGATCGCTGGCTTGGCCCGACTCACCCAGGGCAGCCACAGGGTTGCCAGGGCTGATCCGGCTGGGGCTGTCTCCGAGCCCTGGTCGGGCACATTTGGGGACGACGAAGGCGCTGGATCGAGCAGCAGCTCCCGCAGGCGGATGCACCAGCCCTCCACGCGAATATTGTCTGGATGCAGCAGGCTGATGGCCGCCCCCGCTTGGTGGAGCGGCTCCCAGAGCTGAGCCATCTGCCATAGCCAGTAGACCTGACGCGCTGCCGTCGCCGTCATCCAGGCGGCGCTGAGGGCGGGCAGTAGCTGACCAGAATCGTCCACCGGAATATTGCTCAGGAGTAGAATCGAGCGGCTGGGCCTCTCAGCATCGGGCCAGATATCGTAGAGTTCTGGCAGATGGAGTCGATGGGCGTGGAGACGGAGGTAGGCGATCGCCAGCGGCGGCATTTGAGCAGGCGGGTCGGCGGGCGGCTCAGACGGCTGGGTGTCTTGCCAGAGCTGAGGCGCGACCACGGTATATCGGTGCTTGACGGTGCTACCAACGGGCAGCCGCCGAGTATCTAGGCCGGTGATCCACAGGTAGGGAAGCTGATGGGTGAGCTGAGGCGGGGCAATGAGCGAGGTCATGGCGGGCAGACTACCAGAAATAGGTCCTGGGTAAGGCTATACCACAGTCAGTTCCCTCAGGAAAGGACTATCGTATAAAGATAGATTGATTCCCTCAGCATCCGTTCCCTGCCCTGAGATAGATTGAGTCTAGCGATCCAGCCATCTTTCCTATGCTAATCAACTTGCCGTCCATGCTTTGGTTAATTGCAGGGGTCGTGCTCTGCATTATGGAATTCACGCTCCCCACTGCCTTCCTGGAGTTCACAATGGGGCTCAGCGCCATCCTGGTTGGGATCCTAGCGCTGGTTGTGCCCTCCTTCAGCATTCAGGTGGCGGCGTGGCTGCTGCTGTCGGTGGTGTTTCTGGTGCTAGCCCGGCGATTTATGCCCAAAGCCGTCCCCGCTATGATCCGCGACTCCAAGGAGGCTCGCACCCTGACTGCCATTCCTCCCGGTAAGACCGGACGGGTGATTTACGAAGGCGTCTCATGGCAGGCCCGCTGCGATGACGATGAGATGGCGATCGCTCCAGAAGAGCTTGTTTATGTCGTATCCCGTCGTGGGAACACTCTAGTCGTCGTACCTGAACGGCTCCTGCACTCTTGAGAAGTGATGGGTTTTGAGTGACTGGCCTCAAGGGATTAGGCTTGAATTTTCGGCTAAGCAGCTCATTCAAAGCTCAAATTTCAAAACTCAAAACTTGAACTTCACGCCCCTGTTCCATGCTCATTGAGGTTCCTCAACCCCACCTCTTCCAACCACGTTTCCTACCCCAAGGAGGATCTTTTAACCATGGGAAGTGCCGTCAGCTTCTTAATCTTTTTCCTGCTCGGTGGCTCCGTGCTGTTCGGCTCGGTGCGCATCGTCCGCGAAGGCGACCAGGCTCTAGTAGAGCGACTGGGTCGCTACTCCGGTCGCAAGCTCGATCCGGGGCTGAGCTTCACCGTCCCCTTCCTCGACCGGGTCGTCCATCAGCAAACCATTCGCGAACGAGTCCTCGACATCCCTCCCCAAAAGTGCATTACCCGCGACAACGTGGCTATTTCCGTGGATGCGGTGGTCTACTGGCGAGTGATGGATTTGGAGAAGGCTAGCTACAAGGTGGAAAGCCTGCGGGACGCGGTGGTCAACCTGGTGCTGACCCAAATTCGCGCCGAAATCGGTAAGCTCGAACTGGATGAGACCTTCACTGCCCGCTCGGAGATCAACGAAATTCTGCTGCGGGAGCTAGACATCGCCACCGACCCCTGGGGCGTTAAGATCACTCGGGTCGAGATGCGGGACATCGTGCCCTCCAAAGAAGTGCAGGACTCGATGGAGCTGCAAATGTCCGCCGAACGCCGCCGTCGTGCCGCCATTCTCACCTCTGAAGGGGAACGGGAAGCGGCAGTGAACTCGGCCAAGGGTAAGGCCGAATCTCAGGTGCTGGAAGCCCAGGCCCACCAGAAAGCGGCCATCCTGCGGGCCGAAGCGGCGCAGAAAGCGCTGGTGCTCAATGCCCAGGCCGAGCGTCAGGAGCGAGTGCTAAAAGCCCAGGCCACTTCTGAATCCCTGAAGATCATTGCGGATACCCTCAAGTCTGACCCCTATGCCCGCGAGGCGCTGAAGTTCCTCGTCGCTCAGCAGTACATCGAGATGGGCACGGAAATCGGTGCCAGCGACAGCAGCAAGGTGATGTTTATGGACCCCCGCAGCATTCCCGCTACGGTTGAGGGCATGCGCTCCATCATCGACGACAACGGCTCCAAGCAGTAGCGCCAGGGTGGGCATCGCCCACCCTACCTGGTTGTCGGGTTAGTTGGGACAGTCCACTGGCTTTGCTACGTCTCCCACGGCCAGGGCACTGCTAGATCCGGCGATAATCTGGCCTACGCTGGAGCGATCGCTCACATCGGTCAGCTGAATCTGCCCTGCCGTTTCCGTCACCTGGTGAATCACCTCCTGGGTCTCTGGGTCGAGTACTTCCCGCACCAGTCGCTCCACCGATAGGCACATGCCAGAGCGGTAGCCGTTGGCCGTGCCTCGGTTGACAATCAGGGTCGAGCCGCTGACATCAGCAATCACAGCGGTTTCAGTGGGCAGGGTCGGCGGCAGGTCCGCCATATCAGCGGCTGCCCCATTCAGGCTGTCCACCACTTCGGCGATCGCCAAATCCGTCGCCTGCGACAGCACCTGCTGCACGTTTTCCGGATCGGAATCCTGGCCGAATACGCCCGTCACTCGCACTGAGCTGGCGGTGTCTTCTGCCGTACCAACGCCCTCAGCAGTGCGCATAATCTCCGCCGTGCTGGTGTTCACCATGCGCACGTTGAGCTGTACTTCTGCCTCGATGATTTCCCGGCGGGTACCTACGCCAAACACATTGATGCCGCGATCGCTCACATCGTAGTTGAATTTAGTGATGGAGCCGATAATTACCGCATCCACTCCCAAAATGCGACCAATTTGAGCAGCGGTACTGGCATCTACTCGTCCTGACTGCCCCAAATTCTGCTCCTGCAGTACGGCTTCAATCTGGCTCCGCTCGATGACGGAGTAGTTCCCGCCGTTCACCAGCCGGTCTACCAGCACCACGCTGACCCCTTCGGCAAAGCCCGGAAAGGCGCTGAGGTAGCTGCCAATTGTCGGCGTGTAGTCAAAGTCGAGAACGGCAATCCGAGGACGGGTATTGGCCTGAGTTATCAGCAGTCCAGACCCTGACTGATGGGCGGGGGCTGGGGGGACATTGCTCAGGAAACGGTCTGTAGAGCCGTCTTTGAGCAACGGGCTGGAGGGGACAGCGGCGATCGCCCCCATTGAGGAGGTGGCAAATAGAATACTTGAAAGGGCGGTCACGCAAACAAGATGCTGGTTTAAGAGCATGGTTTAGAGTCTCCCTATGCACCGTGGCATAGCACTGGTCATCAATTCAGAATATTCATCAGCCCGATAACGCGCGCTTCCGGAGAATTGCTGAATTCGCTTCTCGGGCTGGAAATCCATCGCTAGCTTAACCGCTGGTAGGCAGTCGCCCTAGAATTTTTTTGAGCTTTGTAGTCAGAACTTAATAATTCCCACCCAAACTTTAAAGTGGAAGCACTGTCCTGGCTTGCCTTCTAAAATGAAAGACGGTAACCCTCTAAACTCAGCTTCCATGCCTATCGCTTTGCCCACTCCGGACTTCCTCGATGCGCCCGGTGTTGTCCTGGATGTGCGCAGTCCAGCAGAGTATGCCCAGGGCCACATCCCCGGTGCCTACAGCTTTCCCCTATTCAGCAACGACGAGCGGGCGCAGGTGGGCACCTGCTACAAACAGGTAGGGCGGGATCAGGCCATCGAGCTGGGGCTGGAGCTAGTCGGACCGAAATTGGCGCATTTTGTGAGGGCCGCCCAAAGCCTGACCGCCGATCGCCACCTCCGGGTCCACTGCTGGCGGGGCGGGATGCGCAGCGGCAGCATGGCCTGGCTGCTGGAAACGGCGGGTTTCTCGGTGACCACGCTGATAGGTGGCTACAAAGCCTTTCGGCGACATGTCCGGGAACTGCTGGCCATCCCCAAGCCCATCATCAGCCTGGGGGGCATGACCGGCACCGGCAAAACGACCATCCTCGCGGCCTTGGCCGACCTGGGGGAACAGGTGCTGGATCTGGAGGCGATCGCCCACCACCGGGGCAGCAGCTACGGCAGTTTAGGACTTCCCCCCCAGCCCAGCACGGAGCATTTTGAAAATCGGGTTGCAATGGCCTGGGCCGCACTCGATGCTCGCCGTCCGGTTTGGATTGAGGCCGAGAGTCGCCGCATCGGCACCTGCCGCGTCCCTGACGAGCTGTTTCAGCCGATGATGCAAGCGCCCGTGCTGCAGGTGGAGCGATCGCGCCCTGAGCGCATTCGTAACCTGCTGGAAGACTATGGCGACGCCAATTGGAAAGAGCTGATCGTCGCTACCGAACGCCTCCGCAAGCGGTTGGGAGGGCTGCGCACCCAGCGGGCGATCGCCGCCATCCAGCAGGGCGACCTGGCCGTGGCCATAGACATCGTGCTGGACTATTACGACCAGACCTACACCTACGACCTCCAGAAAAAGCGGGACGTGCCTATCTACTCCGTCGATATCGATGGGCTAACGCCCCACCAGAGTGCTAAGCTCCTCCTGGAAAAAGCAACTAATCTGCACTGTGGCGTCCCCATCCCGGCTATTACTTAAGCTGGCCCGGCGACTATTCGCTGATCCCGAGGAGCAGCAGGCATTCGTGGCAGCGATGACGCAGCCACCCGCCCTAGATGCCTGTATCCTCTGGTGTCGCGATCGCTCCCCCGATCTTCCCTTCCCCGTCCTGCCGCCAGAACCCTGGCAACCTGCCTTTGTAGACCGTTTGGCCGGAGTTGAACGCCCCGGCCAGCACCCCCTCCACAACGCGGGCTATTTCTACTGCCTGGATTTCTCCTCTGTCTTCGCCGCCGCGGTTCTGGAAGCGATCCCTAGCCCAGTGGAGCGGGTATTTGACCTGTGTGCTTCGCCGGGGGGCAAAAGCCTGTTTGCGTGGCGATCGCTCCAGCCGACGCTGCTGTTGAGCAATGAGGTCATTGGCAAGCGCATGGGGGCACTGCTGTCCAACCTGAAGCGGTGTGGGGTTGCAGGGGCGATCGCCTCAAGTCTGGATACGCAAGCGCTGGCAGCAGCCATCCCCCAAACTGCTGACGTGGCGATCGTGGACGCTCCCTGCACGGGCCAGTCCCTTTTAGTGAAGGGCATCGATGCGCCTGGCTGTTTCCATCCCGTCAATATCAACAAAAACGCCAACCGCCAAAAGCGCATCGTCGCCAATGCCGCTCAATTGGTCGCTCCCCAGGGCTACCTTGCCTACATGACCTGTGCCTACTCTCCTGAGGAGAATGAGCAGGTGGTGGACTGGCTGCTGTCCCGCTTTCCCCAGTTCTCGCCCGTGGTCGTCCCCGGTCTGGCTGGCTTCCAGTCTCACCTGACGGAAAGGCCGTGCTACCGCATGTTTCCCCAATCAGGTCTGGGGGCAGGTGCATTTACGGCACTGCTGCGAAACCTGGATACGGATGCGGAACGGGGGGAAGCGGCCCTGGAAGAGTTTTTGCAGCAGCCCTTCCTCAAATTTGTGGGTAAGAACCTGTCCGCAAACCCCGATAGGGGTTTTTGAAGCCAAAAACCCTGGCGAGTTCTCGGATAGTCACTAAAAATGGCCGTCAGGAATCTGGGGGACGGGTGGGCTAGAACCCCCCAATTTCTGATAGGGTACATAACAGGGACGTATTGATCTGTCGGGCCTTTTAGCAACCTGAGGCTTTAATTCTTGCATTACTGGGAGAAAAGATTTCGATGTTGACAATCCTGTTTCAAATTGCACTGACAGCGCTGGTGATCATGTCTTTTGTGATGGTCATCGGGGTGCCCGTGGGCTACGCGGTTCCCCAAAATTGGGAGCAGTCGAAGCGGCTGATTCTGATCGGCTCGGTGGTCTGGGTTGTGCTGGTCCTGGTTGTGGGTGGGCTCAACTATCTGGTGGCGTAGTGCTGGAGACGGTTGGCTCATTTAGAAGTTATGGCGTTACGCTTTCGCATTAGGACATTCAAGAGGTGTGGAACCCCCGCGACGCCAGGGTGCCACACTCAAACCTTAGCCCGTAGGGCTATATCTGAGGGACACAGTGCTGCTGTGTCCCTACTTCTGTGGGAGTGAGTTGAGTTGATCAGGGCTAGAGCCCAATCAAATGGGGTATGCGTCCCCACCAGGAGCGCACACCCCCAAGAAAATACTTTTGTTTAACTTCTGTTATGGCAATTTTTGAAGGCAACTTTACCCAAGCGAGCTCGCTGCGCTTTGCCATCGTTATTGGTCGCTTCAACGACCTGGTAACGGGCAAGCTCCTAGAGGGATGTCAGGACGGGCTGCGACGGCACGGGGTAGACCCCGATCCCCAAGGCTCTCAGGTAGACTATGCCTGGGTGCCCGGCAGCTTTGAGGTGCCGCTGCTGGCGCGTCAACTGGCGCTTACTTACCGATACGATGCCATTATTTGCCTGGGCGCTGTCATCCGGGGCCAGACGCCCCACTTTGACTATGTCGCGTCAGAAGTGTCAAAGGGGGTGGCGGCGGCCAGCTTTCAAACGGGGGTACCAATCGTATTCGGCGTCCTGACGACCGACACGATGCAGCAGGCCCTGGAACGGGCTGGCATTAAGAGCAATAAGGGCTGGGAATATGCCATGTCGGCTATTGAGATGGCTAGCCTGATGAAGCAGGTGCGGGCCGCCCACCCCAGCCTGGTGCCGAATAGCCTGTCAGGGGCGACCAACACCCAGTCGCTGCCTTCCTCGTTTAAAAGTGCGATCGCCCCTGAGCTGTCGGACAGCTAGTTCTCAAAGACTGCCTGGCTGTCCTAAGCATGGAAGCCCCTGCGGCTTAAGGCTAGAGTGTTGACATGCCGTGGAATTTCTGACATACTAACAAATAGTCAAATTTTGCGGGTATAGCTCAGTGGTAGAGCGTCACCTTGCCAAGGTGAATGTCGCGCGTTCGAATCGCGTTACCCGCTTTCGAAGAGCTTAAGCGCTCAAGTACAGCTAACGCATCGTGTGGGGGTGTGTGCAGTGTTCTCCGTCGCTATTTTTGCGGCCACCTTACCGCCGCGACGGTAGGCAAAGGCATGGGAAAACCTAAAAATTTCGAAATCTCAGATGCCAGGATTGCTGACAGAGGTTATTTTGGTAGATATTAAGATTAGGTAGAAATCTGTATACCTTAGAGATTTATAGCGGCTGGAGCATTTCAGAAGCTGTAAGATCGCCTTTAAGATCATCGGATTGGCACCTCTGGCAAATATATTGCCTGACCATTGACCATCGGTTTCATTGTGCTAGCGTGGCTTGTGCAAACCAATAAACATAACAAAATTGATTTAGGTTCCGATTACCCCTGCCCCTGCCGTCGTCGCGGCCGTCTGATTCCGATTACCCTAACTGAGGCGTTTGGCTGTAATCGCTGTCAGCAGATTTTTGTTGTGCAGGAAAGCGGGTATTCCATCGAACAGCTTTCCACCACCTACCCGTACAAAAAGGCGTGGCGATGGACGGGGCATCAATGGAGCCTCGCCCATTCAACGTTTGGTCGCGGGTTCTTGCCTCTGACGCTGATTATTCTATTCGGCTTAGTGCTGCTGCTGCTGCTAACGACCCTCAGCTCCAGCCTCGGCTTTGGGTTTCGTGTGGTTGCGGCACTTGTGCTAGCAGCGATGTTGGCTTTAATCTTTTGGTTAGCTTGTAGGCGTTAAGCGGCAACAGATTTCCTTGGATTCCTCCCATGATTTGATTGCAGTTGCGCAACGCGCTCATCGGACATCGCTTGAACTGGTGTCGAAATCTTCTAATGAGCGCGCTAATGCCCTCGGTCGGATGGCAGACATCATCAGGCTCCGCCAGGACGATATCTTAGAGGCCAACACCCTCGACCTCGAAGCCAGCCGCGAGATGGCGGTGCCTGAACTCATTTTGGAGTGGCTGAGGCTGACCCCAGAGCGGCTTCAGACCGTTGTCCAGATGCTACAGCGTCTCCGCGAGACGCCTGACCCGCTGCAGCAGATTTCAGCATCGCAATATCAGGTCGACCACTGCCAAACCTATGGCCAGCTAATGCCGCTGGGGGTGGTGGCGCTGGTATACGAATCTTTTCCAGAACTGGGGGCGATCGCCGCTGGGCTCTGCATTCGCACCGGCAATGTGCTGATTCTCAAGGGCGGGTCTGAGGCCAGCCACTCTAACCAGATTTTGACGGACGTGCTTCGAGAGGCGCTGCTGGACGCGAAGCTTCCCGATAGCTGCCTACAGCTGCTGCCATCGGATCAGGGCGACCTGACCCGCGACCTGCTAACGCTGGACCAGTACATCAATCTGGTGGTGCCCTATGGTCGAGCCAGCCTGGTACAGCAGGTCATGCGGCAGTCAACCGTGCCAGTCCTCAAGACGGCAATCGGTAACTGCTATCTCTACTGGGCTCCTTCGGGGCAGTTTGACCGGGTTTGTAGCATTATCTATGACAGTCACCAGAGCGAGCCTGACCCAGTCAACGCGATCGAGAAGGTGCTGGTGCACCAATCCTGTGAAACCAGCTTGCTACGCGAGTTATTTCAGTGGCTATCGGCGAAAGATTTTGTTCTAAAGGGAGATCCGCCGATGGTAGAGCAGTTCCCCGAGCTAGGGCTGGCTGACGATTCGGAGTGGCAGCAGGCTTACCTGCAGAAAGTGGTGGCCTTTAAGCGAGTGAGTACCCTGAGTCGTGCGATCGCCTGGATGAATCAGTACAGCAGCGGTCACGCCAACTGCTTGGTAACGGAGGCTTACCTGGAAAGCCGCACGTTCGCCACGGGCGTTAATAGTGCCATGGCTTACATCAATGCCTCGCCCCGCTTCTATCGAGACCCCCGTCAGGGCAGCCCGATCGCCCTGGGCATGTCAAACCATCGAGGCCACCGCTGGGGACCCATTACCCTCGAAACCCTGACCACGGTCAAGCGCATTGCCCAGGGCGATTCGTTTTATAGCGCTACGCTTTCGCGTTAGGACACTCAAGAGGTGTGTAACCCTAGCCCGTAGGGCTATATCACTAGGCGTTATGAACTGCCCCTGGCTACTTCGTTGAGCCAGGGGTAGTTCATGCCTTCACAACCTTGCTGAAGTGGTACAGGACTAAAAATCCTTGCGTATTGTCAAATGATGTGCGAAGCGACTGAAGCGCTGCTCATTATCCTTGTAACATTAAATAACTAAATAGCAAAATAGTTATCAATCAGCATGGGAATTGCGGGTATCCATCTAAGCCGGGAAATCCTGGTTGGATAAGGAGTCAGAATCCAGGAGTCAGAATTCAAGAGGGCGCTGGCTTCTGACTCCTGACTACTGAATTCTATTCTTGGCAAAGCTTTCTGCCTTTTAATACCCCCTGGCTGATTCGCCTTCAAAGACAAATTCGGGGTTGACAGGACGCAGGCAAATACTTATTTTGTTATATAACTATTTAGTAAACCGAAGAGCGCTGAAACACGATGAGAACCTTCTTACGACGATTGTTAGCCTGGCTAACCCCACTATTTGGCTTTGCTTTTCGTTGCCGCATGGGATGGGCATTGCTTACCCTCCCAGTAGCAAGTCTGCGTAGATTGGGTTTAGGAATATTCCTGGTCGGTCTGCTGCTGGTGGGGCATCCGGCGATCGCCCAGGCCCAGCCCGAGCCGGCCCAGCTTGCCAAAGCCGTCCAGGAAATAGAAACCCTGGATGCCCTGCGCAGCGGTCTCGCATCTTATCTGAAGGACGCCCCTGAAGCCCCGACAGCGGCGACGATGAAACAGGTGTGTAAGCCCGTAGGCATGAAAGCCGTGCAGTTGAGCCAGGAAAACGGCTGGCAGGTCAAGCAAATTGCGACGAAGTATCGAAATCCCGCCCACGCTCCCGATACCCTCCAGGCCCGCGTGGCCCTGGCCAAATTTGAGCAGGACCCCGAGCTGATGGGCTTCTGGGAGCCCGAAACCATTGCGGGTCAGATGGGGACGCGCTACTATCGCCGCATTAACGTGGAAGCAAGCTGCCTAGCCTGCCACGGAGCTAAGGGCGATCGCCCCCAATTCGTCAAGGACAACTATCCCCAGGATCTGGCCTACGATTTCAACATCGGAGATTTACGTGGCATGTATGCGGTCTTTATTCCCGATGTGCAGCAGGCCCTAGAAGAGGCGCTTTCAGGAGCTTAGGCAGGCACGGATGAAGTATCATATCCACAGCATTGTTTCGTTTCTGGTGGCTACGGCGCTTTTGGGGTTTTGCTTGCTGGGGGTGCTATTTCACGCTTCTCCAGCCCAGGCGGCCATTCGACAACTGGAAGAGGCCCCCGGCCAGACCGTCTATCAGTCTCGCCAGACCGTGCAAGACCAGCACGGCGATCGCTGGCAGGCCATCGCCTTCAAGCGCATCCGCCCCGACGGCAGTACCCGCTTCTACCTGCGGCTGGTTGGCTTTCCGGGCACTGCTGCGATCGACCGCTCCCGCCCCCTGACCCTCACCACCTCGCTGGGTCAATCCCTAACGGCCCTTGACGCATCGGGCCAGATCTTCACCAACGCGGCTGCCCCCGAGCCTAACGTGGGTCAGTATGACCTGCAACCCATTGTGTCCCAGTTGCCAACGGCAATCCCACTGCGGCTGACCCTGCCGGTTCTGAATGAGGGCGATCGCCTGCTGCCGGTCTCGCCCGCGCTGATTCAGGAGTGGAAAGCCGTGGCGTCCAATGACCACTCAGAACCCTAGCATGACGCAAAGAGGTTAGGTTTTGTCAGTTTCATCTGGCCCGTCGGTTTCGGATTCTGCTTCCAAGCAATTGCCTTTGGGGCAAGGCGCGGATGAGACGGTTCCCCTGAGTTCCCCCGCTGTGGTCGAGCGATTTGACTGGCTGAGCTTCCATCGCGTCTGGGGGCTGTTGGCGGAGGGGAGCCTGCGGGCGATCGCCCAGTCGCTGCAGTTACTCACCGTCGAACCGGGAACTGAGATTTACCGGCAGGATCAAGCGGCCATCGGCCTCTACCTCTCGAATTCTGATTCATGGTTGTCATTTTTTGGTCATGCTGGTCTAGTAATTAATCTAGTGAATCGAGAATAAGTGCTTAAGCACAACTAATTACAGCTTACGGGGGTGTGCGCCCCCGCCGGGGACGCACACCCCCAAAAAATAATTTTGTTTAGCTACTTATCTAAGAGGCCATGCGGATTCTGCTGGTTGAAGATGACCCCGAACAGATCGAACCTCTTCACGCTGCCCTGACCCGATCCGGCCATATCGTGGATGCGGTTGAGGATGGCACCACGGCCCAGTGGCTGATGGGCGAGAAAGAGTATGATCTGCTCATATTTGACTGGATGTTACCTGGAGAAGACGGCATTGCTCTCTGTCAGCACTATCGTCAGGCCGGTAAAGCCTCCCCCATTCTGATGCTCACAGCGAAGGATACTACCGCCGATAAGGTGATGGGGCTGGATGCGGGAGCTGATGACTACCTGGTGAAGCCCGTAGATCTGGACGAACTGCTGGCACGGGTGCGGGCGTTGCGGCGGCGATCGCCCCTCTGGTGGGGAGACACCCTGCGCGTTAACGACCTGATTTTGGACTTAGACACCATGACCATTCAGCTAGGAACCGCCAGCCTGAAGCTCAAAAGCCGCGACTTTCAACTGCTGGAATACCTGATGCGCCATCCCCGGCAAATTCTCACCCATGACCAGATCGAGCAGGCCCTCTGGGAATGGGGCACCGAACCCGAAAGCAACGCCGTCACCGCCCGCATCAAACGCCTGCGGCAGCGCCTCAAAGACATCGAAGCCGAATCCTGGATTACAACAGTATATGGTGTGGGTTATCGACTCGAACCACCGGGGTGAAAGGCAGCAGGCAGCAGGGAAATCTAAAATCCAAAATCCAAAATCCAAAATGTCTCACCCCCTCCAACAACTCCACCAGCGCTGGCAAAGCCTTCCCATTCGCATTCGCGGCATGGTGATTATTACCATGCCCGTTGCCTGTTTGCTGACGGCGGTTTCTGCGTTTGCCTGGCTCAAGCTGGGGCTGGTGGAAGATGAAACCTGGGTGCAGCATACCCAAACAGTGCGGCTGGAAACGAAGCGGCTGTTGAACGCCCTGGTAGATGCGGAAACCGGGGTGCGGGGCTATGGGCTGACGCGACGGCCAGAGTTTCTGGAGCCCTATGAGTGGGCGCAGGCGGTGATTCCAGGGTCGCTGGATCGGCTGGAGAATCTGGTGCAGGACAATCCCCAGCAAACCCAGCAGCTCCAGCATATCCGCGCCCTGGTGGATGAAAATATGGCGGTTTTTCAGCACAAGCTTGCGCTCCAGCAGGAACTCAACCGCATTCAGAGTTCGGCAGATGTGCTGGTACCGGCGGCCTCCCTCTACGACTGGCTGGAGGAGGGCAAGGCCACCATGGACCGCACCCGCGTTGAAATCGATCGCTTTGCCGAGGAGGAGGAAGCCCTGCTGGTGCAGCGGATTGAGCATCGCGATGAGTCCCGCCAGATTATCTGGATTGTCCTGTGCCTGGCGGCGGGGCTGGGCACGGTTAGCTCTGGGTTTGCCATTCACCTGTTCCATCAGCTGGAGCGGGAGCTGGCCCACCGCGAAACGAATCTGCGCACCGCCAACCAGCGGCTGGAAACGGTGTGTGAGCAGCTGCAGCGATTCACCGCCAATGCCTCCCACGAGCTGCGGGCACCCCTGGCCGCCGTGTTGAGTAATGCTCAGGTAAGCCTGATGGATCTGGAGGATCTGGACGAATCCGCCCCCGAAGTGCGCCAGCGCGTTGAGAAAATCATTGCCCTCACCAAGCAGATGGGTACGCTGGTGGGAGAATTGCTGTTCCTGGCCCGTCACGAGGGCTTGCTGTCTCAGGAATCTTTAGATTTGCTGAATTTGGTAAAGCTGCTGAACGGCATGGCAGCGACCTGGGAGGCCCAGGCCAATTCCCAGAGACTCGACTTTACCTACCACGCGCCCCAAACACCAGTCATGATTAACGCTGACGCCAATTTGCTAAAGCAGGCGATCGCTAACCTCCTCAGCAACGCCTGCCGCTATACCCCTGCTGGTGGCACCATCCAGTTACGCCTCCAGACGCAGGATAACCAGGCAATTATCCAAGTAACGGACACGGGCATTGGTATTTCCAACAGCGCCCTACCTCACATCTTTGAGCGGTTCTACCGGGCGGATACAAAGCGCTCCAAGGCATCGGGGGGCTTTGGTTTGGGGTTGGCGATCGCCCAGCAAATCATCCACGCCCACCACGGCCAGATCACCGTCAGCAGTACTTTAGGCGAAGGCTCCACTTTCCAAATTGCCTTACCGCTGGTCGCTACACCGTTACTCGCCAGTGATATCACGGGCAGGGTAGTGGAACCGATCGCTCCATCCTAAATGGAGTATCAATGTAAAGCGGGACGCTTTCCCAAGAATAGAATCCAGGCGTCAGGAGCCAGAAGTCAGCACCCTCCTGAATTCTGACTCCTGAATTCTGTATCCCTATCTAACAATGGCGATCGCCAGCTCCACCTCCTCGGTATTCCTGCGGGGCCAGTGAAAACCTTTACCCTTGTAAAATTTTTATTGACCAGGGATTGAACGAAGCAGGACATGCGGTGGATGTGGCCCAGGATGGCAGTGAGGGGCTGGAATATGCGATCGCTGTCCAGAGCCATTTAGCCGCAGGCACCACCTTCACGGTCACCCTCCCTCGCACATTGGGTGAAGAATCTCAGGCTACTTTGCTGTCCCCCGGTTGAACGTTTGATAGGGGCAAATGGCCATTTGCCCCTACGTCGCCGGGTCGGATCATCTTCAAAAAACACGCCTGATGTGAATTATCTCAAACCCTTGCGTCGCGTGGGCTTCTAGCCTGCGATGGGACGATGTCAGCAAGCAGGATGCTGGCGCGACGAGGCATCTAGTCCCCAATCCGCATCAGACATAAATCTTGTCATTTTTTGGTCATTCTCTTTACCTATGCTTTGAGTACAGATAAACGGATAGATGCCCGCCGACAGAGCTCAAACAAGCCTTTTGTAGAAACCTGGGTACCGTAAGAGTATTCTTACCGTTCTCCTACGGTTCTCTTACGAGTTCATTTCTAAACTAAATTGGGCCTGTTGAAGTGGGCAAAAGTCGCTGCCCCCTCAACTTTGTCGATCTGGTTCAAGCTTTGCCCTCAGCCAACCTTACTTAGTTCGCAGCAGTTGGAGGACGATTCCCATGAAATTAATGACAGCAGGTTTAGTTGCCCTTGGTGCCCTGGTTGCGATTGGCTGTATGTCTAGTATGTCTAATGTTTCCGCCCAGAATGGGGGTTCCTTTACCGGAACCGTGGAGCGGGTGTGGGAAGACGGCTTCCGGTTAAACACTGGAGGGCGCACCCTCCGCGTCGATTCCTGGGATCTCTATGGTGACGCTACCGGGCAGTATGTGTCCGTCGGCGACCAGCTCACCGTTACTGGCGAGTTCGACGGCAGGGACTTCGATGCCTTCTCCATCACCAGCGACGGCAACACCGTCTCCGCTGGCGCTCCGCAGCGCCCCAACCCCGCCGTTGCTCAGGGCGGAACCTCCCATACGGGAACGGTGGAAAGCGTTTGGGAAGATGGCTTCCGGTTGAACACTGAGGAGCGCACCCTCCGCGTCGATGCCTGGAGCCTGTGTGGTGACTTTACCGCCAATGCGGTGACCGTGGGCGATCGCCTCACAGTAACGGGAGAGTTTGACGGCGGCGAATTTGACGCCTTCTCCATTACCAACGGCGACGGCGCATCCCTGTGCCGCTAACACGCACTACCTTGCAATCTAACAAACACCCTCACACAAAGTAGAACAAACAAGCGACGATGAAAGACACATTGAAACTGACCGATGCCACGAATGACTTGACCCTGACATTCCAGGCCGAAGCGATCGCGAGCGCTCGGACGACAAACAGCGGCTCGATTACCGGAGCGGTGGAGCAAGTCTGGGAAGATGGCTTCCGCTTGAATACCGGCGAAGGCATGGTCACGGTGGATTCGTGGGATATCTACGGCGATTCAACCACCCAGTTCCTCGCAGTGGGTGACCAGATCACCGTCACCGGGGAGTTTGACGACGGGGAGTTTGACGCCTTCTCCATCACGGGCAGTAGCGGCGAAATCAGCTCTGGCGATGGTGACGGCGACGGCGACGGCGACGGTGACGGCGACGGTGACGGTGATGGCGATGGTGACGGTGATGGCGATGGTGACGGTGATGATGACGGCGATGGTGATAGAGAGCGCCGACAACGACGTCGTAAGCGTCGAGGCTCTGGTGGCGATGGCGATGGTGACGGCGACGGTGATGGCGATGGCGACGGTGACTCCCTCATCGGCGACAACAGCAACAACGTCATTCGCGGTACCCAAGGCTCCGATGATATGCGGGGTGGGGGCGGACGCGATCGCCTGATTGGTCGTGCCGGAGATGACGACATCTTTGGTAATACTGGTAACGACATTCTGGTAGGCAGTGCCGGAGATGATGACCTCTTCGGGGGTAGTGGCAACGACAGACTGAAGGGGAGCCGTGGTCAGGACGATCTCCAAGGCGGTGCCGGACGAGATGTGCTGATTGGCGGGGGCGATCGCGACACCTTTGTACTTGAGAATAATGGCAACGACATCATCCGCGACTTTATGGATGGCGTGGATGAGCTGGGCCTTGCTGGCCGCCTAGAGTTTAGCGATTTGGACATTCAGCAGCGGGGCCGCAACACTTTGATTACCGCTAACGGGAATCGCGTGGCGCTACTCCTGGGAGTTGATGCCAGTTCCATCACGCCTGGCGACCTGGATTAAGATCGCGGATTGATTGGTGCGATCGCAACCATTGGGGATTTGGCACTACCAAGTCCCCATTTTGTGCATCAAATCCATTGATGAGTACCTTCTACCTTCTGCCTTCCACCTTCTGCCTTCAATAACGGGTCATTTTTTGGTCACTTTTTCTGCCTATAGTCCCAGTGTGGAGCAAACGGATGGATGAACGCCGATGAAAAAGTCGCTTGCCTTCTCCCTTGTGGCTGCGCTGGTGGCAGTTGGCATTCCTGCCAAGGCCCAAATCCCTATCCGGTATCTGCACCGCGATCCGGGCGTCACCATTGCAGGTGAAATTCGCAGCGTCGTTGGCAATGAGTTCATTCTCGATGATGGCACCGGACAGGTCATCGTGGATGGTGGCCCCATATGGTATCACCAGCTCAACCTGCAGGAAGGGGAGCAAGTAACGGTTGTCGGTGAATACGACGACTACGATTTCGACGCGTTTAGCATCACCCGTGGCAGCGGCGAAGTCATTCGCATCCGTGATGCAGAAGGGCCGCCCCCCTGGGCAGGCAGGCGACGGCGCAACTAGGTAGTTACCCTATCTACAGGCTGTTCTAGCCCATTACGGTAAGGGTTTCCTTACCTTTCTCCTACGGTTTTCTTACAGCTCGGCACTTAGAGTTGTGTTGTCCCCGTTGACATGGGTCAAACTACTTCGCTGAAATACTGCCTCGGCCCTCCATCAAGGCGATGGAAGCAGGATTTGCCGCTAGTTAGCGCTAACCACAACTGAGTTAATCCAAATATGTTGCGACAACCAGACTGTTGTTGATGACCTATTAGTAACCCACTCATAGCTATTCATACCAAGGACGATGAAAGAGACACCCACACTAATCGATGCCGCCGATGATTTGCTCCTAACGCAATCAGTCATCCCGATGGATTACAGCTACGGTGATGGCGATGGCGATGGTGATGGTGACGGTGACGGCGATGGCGATTACCGGTGGTAATTCCATCAACACGGTTTGTAGGGGCGAAGCATTTTGGCAATACGTTTAGGAGAAGACCCAAAGGTTTCTACGAAATGCTTCGCCCCTACGGGTTGGTGTTTTTTTTTTGATAAATCTCGTGAATAGAGGGCGATCGCATGGTTCAATTAGCGTCAGGTCCGGTATCCCACCACTCCATCCAGTTGGTTACTTCCATGTCAAGCACTTCAATGACTTTGTCTGATGCAGATCTCGCTACCCTAGTGCAGGCAGTGCTGGCCGACCAAACCTATTCAGGTGAGCCTGTCCTCTGCGAGGGACCAACCTATGTAGCCCTTCGTAAAGGAGGGCAGTTGAAGCAGGCATACTGGCGCTATGAAACCGAGCTGGCGCAATTACTAGACGGCTCAATTGAGCGAGCCATTGCGACCTTCAGTCCTGCTGCCAGTGAAGTAGTAGAAACATCGGGGAAAGCGGGAATCGATACCATTGAACTTTGCCTTACTCACACCTTTCGTCTCGTAGCTCCCGCGGACTTTGATCGGATATTTGCTAACATCCATCGCGGCATTCGCGGCATTGAGATTCAGTATCAGGAACGGATCTATCGCTACAGTCCCACCCGCATGATTGCCGCCAATTTAAGCTTTCAGAAAGTCTTTCAACAGGTACTTGATCGGGAAGGAATTTCTGTTAAAATCTTCGTGCGTCGAGGTGGTACCCTACAAGCCTTTGAGGCACGGCAGGTCTTGATCCACCTGGGGTCGCAAATCGCCGCCACTACCATGCATCGCGGCAATCGAGTCGTACCCTTTGAGAAACTGTCGGGGGACGTGCTGGCGGACATGACCCTTTGCCTGGGACATTGGTTGCTGCGGCAGGTGCAGGCCGATGGTCGCATGGTTTACAAGTATTTCCCCAGCCGGGGAGAAGAGTCAGAGGGCAATAACCTGATTCGGCAGTTTATGGCCACCCTGTGCCTGATTCGCTACGCCTGCTTTACCCAGGAGGAAGCCCACTGGACGCTGGCCACCCACAACCTCAACTATAACCTGAAGCAGTTCTATCGACAGGAAGGTTCCCTGGGTTTTGTGAAGTACGATGGCAAGGTGAAGCTGGGAGCGATCGCCCTCACCGCCCTGGCCATCCTGGAATACTCCACTTGCAAGGATGAAAGCTCCCCATCGGAGGTCTTAATTGCCCCTCCCTACGCGGATATCTTTCAAGCCCTTTGTCATACCATGGATGCCCTGTGGCAGCCCGATGGAGCCTTTCGCACCTTTTACAAACCCAGCGATCGCAACGATAACCAAAACTTTTATCCCGGAGAAGCCCTCCTCTTCTGGGCCAACCTCTATCACCACACCAAGGATGTCTGCTTACTAGAAAAGTGCTACGCCAGCTTCAACTACTACCGCGACTGGCACCGCCAGCACCGCAATCCCGCCTTCATCCCTTGGCACACCCAGGCGTATACCTTGCTGTATCAGGAAACGGGCGATCGCCAATTCCTGGACTTTATCCTTGAAATGAATGATTGGCTGCTGTCTATGCAGCAGTGGGACGGGGCACGCTATACCGATGTGCAGGGGCGTTTCTATCATCCCGACCATCCCGAATATGGACCACCCCACGCTTCGTCTACGGGAGTATATCTGGAAGGATTAGCCGATGCCTACCATCTAGCGGCTCAAATGGAAGATTACCAGCACGCCCAAACCTACCAGCAAGCCATCTGGCGGGGATTGCGGAGTGTCCGGCAACTCCAGTTTCGGGACGATATTGATTTGTTTTATATCTCCAAGCCTTCTCCCGTGCACGGGGCGATTCGCACCACGGTTTACGATAACGTGATTCGGGTGGATAACGTACAGCACTGCCTGATGGCGCTCCTGAAGCTAATGCCGCTTGCGGAATTTTCCCAGGCAAAATCTCCTCCAACGGTTGAAAAGTTCCAGCACATTACTGAAGGGGAAGGGCGATCGCACCTGCGCCACTTCAAACTCTTGCAGAAGTCCGTTAACATTCAGCCCTTGCTGGACGAACTGGAAGCCAACGCCCACTACTGGCTCCATGACACCAGCCGTCAAGATAAAATCAAAGTGCAGCGAGAAACCAATTCCATCTATTTGCGCAGTGCCGCCAAACCCTTTCCCCCTGGAGTCACTACCAGCAATGATGTCCACGAAAGTCGACCCACAAGCGTCGCCAAGCACTTTCCAGTCATTCTTGGATGGGCGGAAAACTTCGCCGCTTCCCTGGAAGGCGAATTGGGACGGGTAACGGTGGTGCGGCTCGCTCCCCGCGGGCGCGTCTACCGCCACATTGATCAGGGGGAGTATTATCGGGTGCGCGATCGCTACCACCTTGTCCTCAAAAGCCAGTCAGGCAGCATTTTAGGTGCTGGAGATGAGTGGGTACGGATGCAGGCAGGAGAGCTCTGGTGGTTTAACAACAAGGAACCCCATGAGGCATTCAACGAATCAAACGACTGGCGCATTCACCTTATCTTTGATGTAGATCAGTTGCTGCCTAACCAGTTTGTCTGAGTGAAGAGCCTATGGTTAATACAGATGCACCTTGACGCTCGCTCCACTACGAGGGGTATGAATAAAGAGTCATTCGCTGGGTGCCGCTTAAGATGGATATGCTGGGGCTCGCCATAATCTGTGTCTTCCTATTCATCGCCACCCTTGGTTTAAAGGATTTAACCGCCGAATCTTTGCTCTATCCCCTCTGCCTCATGCTGGTCCTGATTCTAGTTTCAGAATCAGACCTGGTTGAGCCGCGTGCACAGTTTTCCACGCTCAGAGATTTGGTCTTTATTGCCTTTTTCATCCACTTCTTTAACTTCTTATGCCAGGGAAGTTTGGCAGGGCAGCTTGGAATTCGTCCCAGAACGGTGCGTGGCTTAGTTGGTATTGTCTTCTGCCCGTTTCTGCACCAGTGGTCCAACAATAGCAAAGAGCACATTTTCGGGAACACGACGGCTTTTATTACCTTGGGATCGCTCATGGTTCTTCAGATTGGCGGGGAGATGTTTTACAAGCTCACTGCCTGCATTGCCCTCCTGAGCGGCGCAATCATCTGGCTACTTGGCGTGAGCTATGGCGTATATTTTGGCGCGAGTGCAGTCGTTTATGGCTTTATGGCATTTCTGGTCACCCTAGCCGTCATTTCGGGGCGCTTGGTACCCATGCTGTTTGCGATCGCTGCAGTCATTGCCTATCGCCGCCTGTTTCAACAAATCCTTCTGGGGAAAGATTCGTTTGGCCATAGCGCTGGTTTTGCTGCGGGAAGCATTATTGCAATACTAAGTACGGCGAGTGAAAGCTTCAAAACACTGCTGGAACTCATTCCGGCGATCAACTAATTAGTTAGGCACCGAAGCGATCGCGCCATCGGTTCCATGATGTGGGCTCTATGAGACCTTTGGGGTTTGTGAAGCTGCGGTGAAAATGCGATCGCCCACTTTTCCGTCATTCCACCAGGTTGGCTACCGTAGGCAAAACAGCTCTCCGTACAGATGAAGCGAATGCCACGAATCACTGTAGGGTGCATCATCGCTTTGCGTGACGCACCAAAGCCCAACCAAAGTTAGATTCACCAAAGTCACCCCAGCGCGAGTTGAAGTCTACCGTTCGATTCCGCCTTAATGCCAGTGGTGTGAGTCGAGCCCAAGGCACTGGTTAGATCAGGGTGTTCACGCAAGTTTGCCGTCCCTGACTGGGAACCTTAGTGAGACATGCCCGTTGAGAACCTTAGTGGAGGCAAGGGCCTCCGGTTAAGGTTGCCCCGACCGGAGCACTTACCGCTGCTCCGCCTCGTTGATTACCGCTACCTGTCTGAAACTTATGGAATTTGCCGTTAGCCCCATTTTCCTGACGATCGCCGTCATCCTCTTTGCCCTGGTGGCCTTTGTGGCCGAGTGGCTGCCGGTTGACCTGACGGCGATCGTCATCGCCGTTGTGCTAATGCTGCTGGGGCTGGTGACGCCGGAGGAGGGCATTTCCGGATTCGGCAATTCTGCCACCATCACCGTAATGGCCATGTTTATCCTCAGTGCCGGGATTGCCCGCACCGGGGTGATTCAGCTGGTGCGGGACTGCCTGCTGAAGTGGGGCGGCAAAAACCTATCCCAGCAAATTTTTGTCATGGGAATAATCGTGGGGCCGATTACGGCCTTTATCAACAATACGGCAGTGGTCGCGGTGTTTCTGCCCATCGTGGAAGACCTGTGCAAAAAGCAGGGCATTTCTCCATCCAAGCTGCTGATCCCCCTGTCCTATGCCACCGTCCTGGGAGGGCTGCTCACCCTCATCGGCACCTCTACTAACGTACTGGCCAGCGGTATCTCCGACCAGCTGGGCTACGGCGAGTTCAGCCTGTTCCAGTTCACGCAGTTGGGAGTGATTATTTTCTGCATCGGCATTGCCTACCTGGCGTTTGTCGCTCCCCTGCTGCTGCCTGCCCGCAAGGCAGCCCAAACCGATTTCATGGGCGGCGACTACGGCATGCAGGACTACGTCAGCGAGGTGGTGGTGACGCCCCGCTCCAGCCTGATCGGCCAGACTCTGCGGAGTAGTGGCGTCCAGCGCAAGTTTGACATCGACGTGCTGGAGATCATCCGCGACGGCAGCCATTTCGCCCAGCCCCTGGCGGATAAAACCATTCGGGCGGGGGACATTCTGCTGGTGCGAGGCGGTAAGGAATGCCTGCTGCAGATCAAGGCCGAGCGGGGGCTGGAGATTGTCCCCGATATGAAATTCTGTCAGGAGACCGCCTCCGACCTGGAAAGCGAGCTGCAGAGCGAGGAGGACGGCATTGCCGAGGTGCTGATTCTCTCCAACTCCCGGCTCAACGGTTCGACGCTCAAGGAACTGCGCTTTCGCCAGCGCTACAACGCGACGGTGCTGGCCATCCGCCGAGGGCAGGAGCTGATTCGGGAACGGCTGGGCAAGGTGCCCCTGCGGTTTGGCGACCTGCTGCTGGTGCAGGGGCCACGGGAGAGCTTTTTGGGTCTGCAAACCAGTCGGGAGCTGCTGGTGCTGGAGCAGCGGGATATTGAAACCCTGCGGCAGGATAAGGCTTGGGTGGCGATCGCCATCGTTCTAGGCGTCGTGCTGGCGGCGGCCCTGAACCTGACGCCCATCATGGTCAGCGCCCTGACGGGGGTAGTGCTGATGGTGCTGACGGGCTGCCTCAAGCCGGGGGAGCTGTATGGCGCGGTGCGCTGGGACATTATTTTTCTGCTGGCGGGACTGATACCCTTTGGCATCGCGATGGAAAAGTCAGGGACGACCCGCTGGCTGGCGGATCATCTGCTGGCTGCGGGGGGCGAGCTATCGGGCTACTGGATTTTGCTGCTGTTCTACCTGGCCACGTCGATTCTGACAGAGATTTTGTCCAACAACGCCTCGGTGGTGCTGATGCTGCCCATTGCCGTGGAGGTGGCCAAGAGCCTCGATATCAATCCCTTCGCCCTGATGTTCACCGTCACCTTCGCCGCCTCCAACAGCTACATGACCCCCATCGGCTACCAAACCAACACGATGGTATATGGACCGGGGGGCTATCGGTTCACGGACTTCACACGGGTGGGAGCACCCCTGAGCTTGGGGCTGACCCTGCTGGTGCCGCTGCTGATTATCTGGCTATACGGTCTGTAACCGACACCCGTAGGGGCAAATGGCCATTTGCTCTGACCCCGTCTGTGTTCAAAACGCACGGGATTGTTGGCGAGGGGCGATCGCGCTAGCATCAAAAGGTGAATCTTTGGTAAAGGTGCCCGCCCATCCATGTCTCTCCTCAACCTGAAGCCCACCACTGGCCGCAACTGGAAGCCCATTGTCAAGGAATTTGAGCGGGTGCTGGACCGGCGCAGCGTCATCCGCCGCAGCGAAGAACTGCTGGTCTATGAATGTGATGGCCTCACCAGCTATCGCCAGCGTCCGGCGGTGGTGGTGCTGCCCCGCACCACGGAGCAGGTGGCGGAGATTGTGAAAATCTGCGATCGCCACCAGGTCCCTTTCATCGCCCGTGGTTCCGGCACTGGCCTCTCCGGTGGAGCCCTGCCCACCGAAGACTGCGTCCTGATCGTCACCGCCCGCATGAATCGAGTGCTGGAGGTAGACCTGGAGAATCAGCGGGTGGTGGTGCAGCCCGGCGTGATCAACAACTGGGTGACCCAAACCGTCAGCGGCGCAGGCTTCTACTACGCCCCCGACCCCTCTAGCCAGACGGTCTGCTCCATTGGCGGCAACGTGGCAGAAAACTCCGGCGGCGTCCACTGCCTCAAGTATGGCGTCACCACCAACCACGTGCTGGGGCTGAAGCTCGTCCTGCCCAGCGGCGACTTAGTGGACGTGGGCAGCAAGATTCCTGAAATGCCGGGGTATGACCTCACGGGCATTTTTGTCGGGTCAGAAGGCACCCTGGGCATCGCCACGGAAATCACCCTAAAAATCCTCAAGGCACCGGAGGCGATTCGTGTGCTGCTGGCAGATTTCACCAGCATCGAGGCTGCCGGGCAGACCGTGTCTGACATCATTAGCGCTGGCATCATTCCCGCTGGCATGGAGATGATGGACAACTTTAGCATCAACGCCGTCGAGGATGTAGTAGCCACCAACGCCTATCCCAGAGATGCGATCGCCATCCTGCTGATCGAGCTAGACGGTTTGGCGGTAGAAGTGGCGGAAAACAGCCGTCGGGTGGAGGCCATCTGCCGCCAAAACGGAGCCCGCAACCTCACTAGCGCCACCGATCCCCAGGAACGCCTCACCCTCTGGAAAGGCCGCAAGGCCGCCTTTGCCGCCATGGGCAAAATCAGTCCCGACTATTATGTCCAGGACGGCGTCATTCCCCGCACTAAGCTGCCAGAGGTGTTGCGGGAAATCGAGGCCCTCAGCCAGCACCACGGCTATGCAGTCGCCAACGTCTTCCATGCAGGAGATGGCAACCTGCATCCGCTGATTCTCTACGACAACTCGGTACCGGGACAGCTGGAGGCAGTAGAAGAGCTGGGCGGCGATATTCTTAAGCTCTGTGTCAAGGTGGGGGGCAGCATCTCCGGCGAACACGGCATTGGAGCCGACAAGCGCTGCTACATGCCCGACATGTTCTCCGAGACTGACCTGGAAACCATGCAATGGGTGCGGCAGGTGTTTGACCCCAAGCGCATTGCCAACCCGGATAAGATCTTCCCCACCCCCCGCACCTGCGGTGAGGCTGCTAGGGCCCAGACCCAGGTTGATTTTCCCAACGTCGAGCGGTTCTGATAAATCTGCGCACAAATCAATGGCAAGACCGGGGGCGCTTTGGTTTGACACGCGACAAGTCTGGTTGGGATGGGGAGGCGATCGCCCAAGACTAAGACGCGATCGCCCAGTCCTCTACTCAGTGACATTGCCTCCCCCAACCCGCGCTCCCTGAAAGTGGTGACACGCTTCCAGGAAGCTGACCCCCGAACGCTGAGACCGCAGCGCGGAGGCTATTGCAGATTTTAGCTCCTGTCATAGCCACCTCGTTTTGTCACGCATCACGGGGTGGCGTTGTTTGGGCGCATTTACCCAAACACAAACAGGAGTGTCAATCAATGGATTCCACGCCTGCCCAAAAACGACGACCCCAAAATCCTGCGCGTCATCGCCGTCGGCTCCATGCCGGTCGTCACCGTGGGGTTTGTCCGCAGATTACGCAGATTACGCAGATGAATCGTATCCCTGCTGCTCTATCTGCGTTCATCTGCGTAATCTGCGGATATATTAGGCGGCGAGCAGTGTCTAGTTTGGAGCGAGAGTGTTTTGGGTTGGGGGGCGATCGCCCCTACTCAACTGGCACAAAATCATATCCGTAGCCCGACCGGGTTCCCGGCTCCACCACCACCAACTGCATGGTCTGGTTGCGATCGCCCGACGGCAAGAACGATACGGTGCCCGTCGCCCCTTCAACTGCAAAGTCCGCTGCGGCTAGCGCCTGCTGGATGCCCTCGCGGGTGACGGGAGTGGGGGCTTGGGCGATCGCCCGCGCTTTTACTAAATCGGACTCTTCGGCTAAGAGCTGAATGCCCCCCAAACTGAGGCGATCGCCCGCTATGCGCAAATCCTTGCCGCTGGCGGTTGGTAGTGACGTGACGTTGCCGGTGGGGACGTCGGGCAGTCCCGTCCAGACGCCGCGATCGCTGAGCTGCCGCATCAGCCACCAGCCCCCCGCCAGCAACAGCGCCAGGGTAAGCAGCAGGGAAGTAATCAGGGCCGGGGCGTCGTTTCGTTTGGCCATAGCAGCGGGTACTCCGGCGTTTCGGGGGGGAGGGTCATGGTTTCCAGGAAGGTGCGCACCTGGCCATCGGCTCCCAGGGCCAGGCGAATGGTGGGGAGGCGATCGCCCGCCAATGGTGAGACAAACTCGGCACTGGGTGATGGGAATCCAGCCTGACCGAGATAGAGTCGGGCCGACTGCCCCAGGGGGACAATGCGCTGGAGCGATCCGTCGGTGCCGATGGTCAGGCGATACTCCAGGGTGCGGTCGAGGTCGGCGGGGGGCTGCCAGCGCTCCTGAAAGTAGGCCCGCACCTCATTCACCTGGGGCAGCGATACCACCCGCGAAGGTGGGGCCGCTTCGTTCATTGTCTGGCCCGTCCCATCCCTCAGGGCTTCGGGGCGAGTCGACCGTTGGCGGGAGGTCGCTGCCTCTGGCGCAGCAGCGGTCCCAGCGGGAGGCTCTACGGGAGGCAGGGCAGCCAGTTCAGGGGGAATCGCCTCAGGCTCAGTGGGCGTCGGTGCCGCCGAGGGCATGCCGGGAACGGCCTGGCTGCCAGGCGTGGGCTGAGGACGCACAGTGACGGGCGCAGAGGGCGATGGCGGCGACGGCAGGGGACCATCCGTCGGCACAGCGGGCACCGTGGAATTCGCTGGGGGGGAATCTGGGGCGTTAGATGGAGTATCAGCCACATCGGGGGCGGTTTCCGGGCCAGCATCGGCAGCCGGGGCAGCCGGGTCGGCGGGGACTGCGGCCAGCGGCGCTGACTCCGTAGCGGCTTCCTGATCCTCCAGGCCATCGGTTGTAGGCAGGCTCTCCACCTGGCTCAGCACCTCCTCCTGGTCGGCAGAACTGCTGACTAGACCTGTATTTTGCGTGTAAAGAATGGTGGCGATCGCCGTAGTTGTCCCCACCGCAAACACGGCCACCGCCGCCACCCGCATCCAGGGCGGTGTCTTGCCCAGCCAGCCTATTTGTTCGGTGGACGGTAGGGCGATCGCCTCCCGCCGATACTCCTCCAGGGCATTGGCCAGGTCAAACAGCTCCACTGTGCTGAGCTGAATAGAGGCTCCCGACTCCCCCGTCGCCAGAGAGCCAAAGGCCAGCCGATGGCCTAGATTACCTGCTGGATGCAGCCCCACGCCGTTTGGGAGCTGGCTGCCCAGGAGGGATGGGCCAAGCCCAAATGGGCGGGGGGACACCGGTTTCTCGCGGGCCAGCCGCCGCCTTCGGGCCATGTCCGCAGGGCGCGGGGAACGGGGAATGATGGTATCGCCGATCGCCGACTGTCCGTTCAACATAGCCTGTGGGCCGGAGCTGGAATGGCCGTTCAGGTCGGCAGGCGCTGGGGGAGATGCAGCAGCAGGATAGGAACCTGCACGCGTCTGATTCCCAGGCAGTTGAGCTGGTGAAGAAGATGGCTGCAGCAGGGCGGCAAAGACAGACTCCGCCTGCCCGCCTACCACCTGCTGCACATACTGCTCCACCACGTCGCACAGCCCCTCCAACTGGTCGCGATCGCCCCGCAGGGTAACTCGATTCTCTTGGGGGCGCTGAGGACCGTCAAAGCTGAGGTGAAACCGCACGTCCTGGAGCACGGCCCGGTCCGTCCAGCGGGACAGCACCGACTGCTTGGCCAGAATTTCCAGGGTGCAGGTGGGCGGCGTATATCGACGGATTGCAGAAACAGCCATAAAAAGCGGGGTGAGTAAGCAGGGGCAGCAGCGAGTGGAATTCAGGCATTGGCCCGGTCGATCAGGGCCAGCCACAGGCGGCGGGCACCGTTGGGCGCACTGTAGAAGAATAGGTCAATCAGCAGCTTCAGGGCCAGGTGGGTGAGCTGGTCGGGGACAGGGGTATGGCTTTCATCCATCCGCTCTTCATAGAAATTGCTGAAATTGTCTAGATAATCTCCCAGCAGGGCTGCTCGGTGGGGTGGTTCCCCCTGCTGGGTGAGCTGTTCCAGGAGGGCGATCGCCCGTCGCAGCAGTTCTCCCTGCTGTTGAGCCAGGTGGCAGGTAATCAGCACCAGGGCCTGGGCTTCCTCCACATCCAGCCGCTTGCGCCCCTGTCCCTTCCGCAGCGGACTGGACTGCCGCAGCCGCCACAGGGCCACGCGATCGCCCACCAGATGGGTCAGCTCCAAATCTTTGGCCGCCTGGAGCACTGCGTCAGAGCCGAGGCCTACCAGAGCTTCCAGCGCCAGCAGCACCAGGTCGAGCTGAGCTTTGATGTTGTCCAGTTGGGTAGGCGCGGGGGCAGGCGGGAGCGGAAATTGCTCCCACGGAGACGGCGGCGCAGGGGATTTGACGGTCGGCGGCATAGTTTTAGGATACGGGCAGAGGTTGAGTGGGCTGCCTGCGTTACCAGACTTGAAACCAGATTAACGTGACTCTAACGCAGGTTTCCGCAGAGAGAGCGGTTCTGTACTAACTTTGTAATGGCATTTCAAAGATGAGGGATCATGGCACTGGACAGTTTTCAAACCTTCGAGGGGGATTTGCCGGACGGAGCACTCACCACTTATCTGGAGGCTGAGGCGATCGCCGTCGATACGGAAACCATGGGGCTAGTACCTCAGCGCGATCGCCTCTGTCTGGTGCAGCTCTGCGATCCGGCGGGGCACGTCTCTGCTATTCGCATTGCACGGGGGCAGGCCGCTGCCCCCAAACTGAAGCGCCTAATGGAGGCAACGAGCATTCAAAAAATCTTCCACTTTGCCCGCTTCGACGTCGCCACCCTGCGCTACCACCTGGGCATTGAGACTCAGCCGCTGTTCTGCACCAAAATTGCCAGCAAGCTGGCCCGCACCTACAGCCCCCGCCACGGCCTCAAGGAGCTGGTCAACGAGCTAGCCGGGGTGGAGCTGGACAAGAGCGCCCAAAGTTCCGACTGGGGCAACGCCGCCAATTTATCTGATGAACAGCTCGCCTATGCCGCCAACGACGTCCGCTATCTAATCGACTTGCGCCACAGGCTCACCGTCATGCTGCAGCGGGAAGAGCGCTGGGAACTCGCCCAGGCATGCTTCGCCTGTGTCCCCACCTTTGTCACCCTGGACTTAATGCTCTATCAGAACGTGTTTGAGCATTAGCGCTTGTCAGGGTTGAGTTTAGTAGAGAAATTCCGCAGGAATTTCTCTACTAAACCAGCCTTCACTGGCCATTAGCGAGGCGGTTCGTCCAGGTCGGGGAACTCGCCCTCGTCATCTACCGTTGACTGACTGGACTCGCTTCCTACGGTTGGCATTTGCACAAATGGATTGGAGCTGAGTGAATTTGGGTCGGATGAATTGGGGCTGGAAGATGACTCGCGGTTGAAGTCCAGCTCGGCGGGCGGCTGGGTGGGTCGGGGCTGGAGGGAAGCCAGGATGCCCTGCCCCTGCTCGCCAATTGCCTGCACCCACTGTCCTACCTGCTGGTTGATGGGAAGTTGGGAGGCGCGATCGCTCAACACCTGAGATTGAGTACTCACCACCGAGGCCAGGGACTGATCGGCCTGGGTACGGGGGGTGCGCTGATCGGGGGGAGTGAGCGATCGCCGCAGCTCCAGGTTCTGCCAGAGAAACCAGCCCGCCAGGGAGACAATAGCAATCTGTCCCAGCAAAGTGGCTCCCCGAAACTGTCCCGCGCAAATCCACAGCACCAGGGCATAAAACATGCCGATCCCGCTCCACACCAGGTCGTAGCGGCGGTAGATTTCTGGGAAGAAAAATGCCGACATGTATAGGGCAAAACTACCCGTACCGACGACCAGCGCTAATAAGTAAGCAAGCATGGTAGGCTCCTCATTTCTGGGGCAACTGGCCGGATTTTAGCCGATGATGGCCGCTAAGAGCACCCGTCGGGCGACCCTTATTTGGGGAGCTAAGGATTTTTTGCCTTGACAGACTACTTGTGACTCAGTGCGATCGCAGTAGCGCTGCTGTGCCTAGAGCTGGCCCGCCAGGTGGGAAAGCTGCTTTTCGTTAACTAGGTAGATGACTTGGTTATCTACATCTACCTTTAGCCAGCCTTTGCTGTCTAGCTTTTCAATAATCTTGTTGGCATCGTCCACACCAATATCGGTCACGTCCGCCAGGTCTTTAGACGGCACGTTGAAAATTTCCGTGCCCTGCTCGGTGGGTCGGCCATAGTGCTCAGCCAGGTATACCAGAGTGCTGGCTAGCTTGACAGCGGGAGGCTGATGGCGCATCTGAAAACGAGCATTGGTCTGGCGTAGCCGTTTTACCATGAGCTGCAGCAGACGGTGATGAAGCTGAGAATCTTTGAACAAAGTTTGAATGAACCGCTGGGCAGAAACGCTAAGAAGCTTCACTGCTGACATCGCAATCACGTCCGTAGAGCGGGGCGATTCATCCAAAATTGCCATCTCTCCAAAGAAATCACCCCTGCCTAGAATTGCCAGGGTAACAACCTCATCTCCGGAGTGGCGGCGAACCTTAACCCATCCTGACTCAATGAAATACACCGCGTTTCCCCAGGCATCTTCCATCAAAACGGCACGGTCTGAGGGATAGTCGTGCTCAACCGCGATGGACAGTAGCCATTCCAGGGTTTCTGGGCTCGCGGAGCTAAAGAGGGGGAAAAGCTCACTAAAAGCTTCGGTCTGCATGAAAATACACGAATAGGATAGGGATTGACACAGGGTCACCGGAAAAATCTCACCAGTGAAAGATTAATCCTAGAACCAACGGTCGAAACAGGTACTCTACCGTCTAGACTAAGGTACCCTAACAGTTTTGGAAAGCTGTAAATCTTAAGCTTGATTACGGCGATTTGAATTTAATCATGAAAAAACGGGTTAACCCCCTTGGGTCAACCCGTCTATATTGGGAACGCTCAGAAGAACTATTTTTGTAGAACCAGCTTCACGTTTGCGTTTTGCAGACCAGGACGCTTAACTTCGGCCAGGGTCTTGTTGACAGCGTACTTCTGGTTGATGGAGTTGATCAGCTCGGTCTGGTTGTGCTTCTTAGCAACACCCCAGAGGTCGGCGATCAGGTCGAAGGAACCATCGCTGTTCAGAGACCAGCCCAGGTCATACTCGCCCTCGAGGACAGCAACGATGTCAGAGCGAACGCGCTGACCGTTGTAGCCACGAACATCAGCGTCAGTCTTGACGGTGATGCCGAGGTCGCGCAGGGAGGACTTGAGGATTTCAGCGTCGGTGATCTTGGTACGCAGAGTGCTAAAGTGAGACATTTTAGGATTTCCTCCTGTAGAGAAACTGAGAGAAACGACAACGTTATGTGAGAGACACCGTATCTCAGACCACAAATGCGGCAGGTACGGATTGGAAACTGCTAGCTGGGAAGCTAGCCTTTCCTCCTGACTCGCGCCAGAAGAGAAAGCCTGGTTAGAACTCTAGTCGCTGGTATTCAGCAACTGATGAGGCCGCAGGTCGCGCGCGCTGCCTAGCCCAATCGCGGAGGGCCGTTACCTGCTCGTTCATCGTTCTAGAAAGCGGTAGGGTCGCCTTGATAGCCGCAATAATGTCAAGCTGGGTAAACTCCCGGTCTTGAGCAAAGGCTTCATACATTGCGGCAATCAATGCCTGTTCAATCTCTGCCCCAGAAAAGCCATCACAGACATTGGCCAACTGGTCAAGATCGAAGCGATTGATGTCACGGCGACGCTTTGAAAGGTGAATTCTGAAGATTTCCTGCCGCTCCTCAGCGTTGGGCAGGTCTACGAAAAAGATTTCATCGAATCGGCCCTTCCTCAAAAACTCACCGGGAAGACGCTCAACTCGGTTGGCAGTAGCCATGACGAAGACGGGTGAAGTCTTTTCCTGCATCCAGGTTAGGAAGGAGCCGAAGATACGGCTGGAAGTGCCTCCGTCTGAATCGGCTGAACCAGCACTGCCTGCAAACGCCTTGTCAATTTCGTCGATAAACAAGATGGCAGGAGAGATAGACTCAGCTGTCTTTAGGGCATTGCGCAGATTGGCCTCTGACCGACCGACTGCAGAGCCATCATAGACTCGACCCATATCAAGGCGCAACAGCGGCAGCCCCCAAAGGCGGGAGGTAGTCTTGGCAATTAGCGATTTGCCACAGCCCGGAACCCCCAGGATCAGCATCCCTTTGGGCTGGGGCAAGCCGTATTCCCGTGCCCGCTCAGTAAAGGCATCAGAGCGCTGCTGTAGCCACCGCTTCAGCTCTGCTAAACCACCAACAGAGTCGATTGTAGCGTCTTCCTCTATGTATTCGAGGATGCCGTTACGGCGGATGAGCTGCTTCTTCTCAGAGAGGACAATTTCAACTTCTCCTTCAGTGAGCCGTCCGGCAGTTACAAAAGCCTTGCGATAGACCTTGTCGGTTTCGTCGCGAGTGAGACCCAGAGCTGCCTTCAGAAGCTTCTCGCGGGCTTCGGTTGAAATTCGCCGAGTACGCACCTGATCGAGGTGCTTAGAGAGGACCTGGTTAATCTCTCCTAAGTCTGGCAGAGGAAAGTCGAGCACAACGACTTCTTTCTCAAGCTCGATGGGTACCTCCTGCACTGGAGACATCAGAATGATAGTTTTCTGAGTGTCCTTGAAGCTGGCGATCGCATCCCGCAGCCATCGGGTAACGGCAGGAGAATCGATAAAAGGATGCAGGTCTTTGAAAACAAAGGTACCTGGTTCGCGCTGGCGCACAACCCACTCAATTGCTGCTTCTGGTGAAACTGTATTGTGGCTGTGCTGGGCTGCGCCTCCACCGCGAGACGGATCGTATTCGATGATGCCGTGGGTAACCGTCCAGACAAACACTTTCCGCTGGGGCTTGAGCTGGGCAATTGTGGCGATCGCCCGCTCCTCTTCCGAGGTCACGAGATAGATCAGAGGGTATTGAGCCTGTACTAGAATATTTAGCTCTTCTTTCATGATCATTGACCTACTAGAGACGATGCGAATTAAGGGCAAAGAATAGTTTGAACCAGTGCTCTAACCCATTTCGAGCGAGTTCGTAAATCCCAGCTTGAAAGTATAGGGCTAGAGAGCCTCCCATCAACAAGGGACCAGCTCTTCTCGGTCGTGTCGTTCGGGAGTGGGGTACCCATCCTCAACATGGTGAGCGACGCTTAGAGAATCATCGACAACAGCCTCTGCACGGCTGTGAGCTGATTCCATTTCTCCGTCGCGAATGACTACACTGCTGCTGCATTCAGGACAGGCGTACACGCGATGGGTTTGCCCGTGTGTCAGTTCTACTTCATCCACCACCTCTGAGTGTGTTAAGTAGAACACAATTGCTCTCTCTGCAATTGCTGACATTGGCTCGGAATCAACGGCTGCACGAACCTTTAGTCGGTGGTGAAGTTCCGAGGGAATGTAGAATGTGACCTTCTGCTTCTCGTTCATATATGGATAGATATAGTGGATACCCGGGTATGTTTGCCAGGATAGTCAGCCCAACCAGGAGCTGTCAAGCCAGCATGCCGGTATGACGGCAATTTCGTCATATTCGTTTACAAAGCCAGGGGATGGCGTCACAAACCGCAATAAAGGAAGCATCGAGCTGTGGCCCGACTCCCGAGCAGTCAGCCGATGCGAGCAGATCGGCGATCGCCCGTCCCGTTACCGGGTCAATCCAATCAGCCGCTACCTCCGCTAGAGGGACCAGCACAAAGGCTCGCTCCCGCATACGGGGGTGGGGTACCTGGAGGTTGGGCTGATTGAGGATGCGGTCATCAAAAAGCAGCAAATCCAGGTCAAGGGAGCGGGGACCCCAGCGCTCGCAGCGCACCCGGCCAAACTGCGTTTCTACTCGCAGAAGCTGTTGCAGCAGCGCTTCAGGTGCCAGATGGGTCGCTAGCAGGGCACAGGCGTTAAGGTAGTCCGGTTGGGGCGGGCCGACGGCCACGGTTCGATAGTAATGGGAGTGGGCCATCACTGCCGTGTCGGGCAGCCGATCGAGGGCCTGGAGGGCGTCGGTGAGAATGGTGGCCGAGTCTCCCAGGTTACTGCCCAGGGCGATCGCCGCCCGATGGGGATAGGTTTCAAAATGGGTCATGCCAATAGGCTAAGCCAGCAGATGCGATCGCGCCATCAAAAAGCTCGCGATTGACTTGGCATCGACCGGCTCGCCCGCTAGGATGGCTTGCTCCAGCTCCGAGGGCGTCATCAGGACCACTTCCATGTCTTCGTCCTCGTCTTGGGCAGGCGGCACCGCCAGCTTTTCCAGATCCTGGGCCAGGAAGGCATAGATAATCTCATCGGAATAGCCTGGAGCCAGGAAAAACTGCCCCAGAGTTGTCCACCGATGGGCGCGGTAGCCCGTTTCTTCCTCAATTTCACGCTGGATGGTGGTGGCCGCGTCTTCATCCGGCTCTAGGGTGCCCGCCGGAAACTCCAGCAGGCGGCCAGCGGCGGCGAACCGATACTGACGCACCAGCACCAGCTTACCCTCCGGCGTTACGGGGACTGCCAGGGCACCGCCGGGGTGACGCACGCATTCCCAGTCGCCCTCCGCACCGTTAGGGAGCCGGAGACGATTGACTTCGTAGGCAAACTTGCGGCCCTGGTAGAAGAGCTTCTTTTGCAGAATTCTGGCGGGTTCGGGGGAGTGGGGCATCGGTGGTTGAAAGAGAAGGGTCAAGGGGAGAGCGCAGGGGTGAGGTTGGAGATGGGGGAGCGCTGCCAGAGCTTAACGGCTCCGTCCCAACTGCCGCTAGCCAGAAGCAGGGGGCGATCGCCCGTTGACTGGGGCGGGAAGGCCACTGACCAGACCCAGCCCTTGTGTCCGGTGAGGATTTCCAAGGGTTGCAGGGTAGCGAGATGCCAAAGCTTGATGGTTTTGTCGCTGCTGCCGCTGGCCAGGAGGTCGCCATCGGCGCTAATCGTGAGGCCGTTGATGGCGCTGCCGTGGGCCACAACGTCGCACTGCAGCTCACCTGAGGTCACATTCCATGTCTTGAGGGTCTGATCGGTGCTGCCGCTGATTAGCGTCTGGCCATCGGGGCTGAAGGCAAGGGCCGTGACTTCGGCGGCGTGGCCTTCTAGGATGAGCTGACAGTCGCCAGTGACAAGATTCCACAGGCGGATGGTGCGATCGCGACTGCCGCTAGCCAGCAGGTGACCGTTGGGACTAATGGCGATCGCCAATACCCAGTGACGATGACCGGTAAACTGATGAGTCAGGCGGATCTTGTGCACATCCCAAACGCAGATGGTTTTATCCTGACCAGCGGTAAACAGGCGATTGCCGTTGGGGGTGAAGGCGGCGGCCCGAATCCAGTCAGAATGGCCCGTGAGCACGGCGTATTCCTGACCGTCCTGGGTTTGCCATAGCCGCACGGTTTTATCGTTGCTGACGCTGGCAAGGCGCTGACCGTCAGGGCTGATGGCCACCGCCCGCACCCAGGTGGTGTGGCCCACCAAATCATAGAGCAGTTCCCCCGTGTAGGTCGACCAGACTTTGACCGTTTTGTCGCCGCTGCCGCTAACGAGGATTTGCCCGTCACCGCTCAGGGCTACCGAGCGCACCCAGGCATCGTGACCGCTGAGCGTGTAGATACATCGCCAGGTTGGCTGAGCCTGGGTCGGGGCCGGGAGTGGAGATTGAGAAGTACGAGCCGACAGGGGAATGAAAGTGGGGCGATCGCTCACCCGGGTGCCGCTGCGCTGCAGGTCGTCCAGGGCCTCATTAGCGGTTTTATAGCGCTCGGCTAGGGGACGGGCCACCAGCCGATCGAGGACCTGAGCCAGGCCATCGCTCACGGAATTCTGCAGGTGCGATCGCCAACTCCAGCGGTTTTCCTCAAAGTTGAACAGGCGCAAGGGCGATCGCTGGGTGAGCAGGTATAGACAGGTCGCCCCCAGGCTGTAGAGGTCGCTGGAGAAGGTGGCCCGTCCGCGAATCTGCTCGGGCGGGGCATAATCTTGACTGCCGATGCGGGTGCCGTCGAGCAAAAGATTGCTGGCCGTAGCAAACTTGGCCGCCCCAAAGTCAACCAGGTAAAGCTGTTCAGCGTCTGCCGATACGTCATCGGTCAGGGCGCGACAAATGAGGTTTTGGGGTTTGATGTCGCGGTGGATGATTTGGTGAATGTGAACGAACTGGAGCACCGGCAAAATTTCTTCCAGCAGATGCCGAATCTGGTCTTCTTGGAACGCCCCGTGCTGCTCCACCAGCATGTCTAGGGTGTCGCCGTCAATGTACTCTTGAATTAAGTACTGCAGGGGACCATGCTCAAAATGGGCCAGCAAAGCCGGAATTTGGGAATGCTTGCCTAGGGTTTCGAGGCGGACCGCCTCTTCGTGAAACAGGGTGGTTGAGGCGGCGATGTCGGCTTCAGCCTGGGCAAGCAGCACCGTTTGCTTAATGATGCAGCGGGGACGGGAAGGCTTGTGCTCATCCACTCCCAAGAACGTGCGTCCCAGGCTCCCCTGCCCCAGCAACTGCAGCGCCCGGTAGCGATCGCTCAGCAGTAGCTTGCTGCCGCAGTTAGAGCAAAACCTCGCCTGCTCAGGGTTGGGCGTTCGCTGGAACTCCGGGTCAGGGCAGGATGGGTTAAGGCAGTAACTCATGGGAGCGACTCTGGTGGGAATATGTTCAGTTTGGCATAGATAGAGGAGGATATTGGTGCCTCGGGCAACTCTCTCTGGGCTAGTGTTCCCGCCCGAATGCAGTGAAAAACAGCGCTATGCCGGAGGTTTTTAGGTGCCCTGCCCTGCCGCCGTCAGCAGACCAGGGGGGCGAAATCTCGAAAGGGCGATCGCCCGAGCGCAAGAGCATCGATTAAATCGATAAAAGGGAATAAAATAGTCTAATCAATCCGTCTTTACTTGGTTTGGCTGAAGCGCAGATTGGTCAGCGCAAAATTCGCTGAAAGGCAGCTCTGTGGGAAAAGCCAGCGGAACTCCAAGCGGTTTATTGGCGTTCATAATATTTAAGCGTTGTCGCAATATTAAAGCGTGATCGCATCCTGGCTCAGTCCGAGCAACTCTGAACAATTCACTTTCAGTACTGGCTCACCAGCGATTGATCGGGAATTGATTCAGCGATTTACTCAAAAGGCATCACTCAAGCATCGTTTGTGCGGATATTCATGGCTTCTGCTAATCGTCAGTCTACTCGGTCCATTCGCTACTTTCCCAGGGCTATGCAGCGGGCGGAACGAGCCGTCCAGTGCTCACCGTTTCGCATCCATCTATTTGAAACGATGTTGAAGCAGCGGGTTGCCCTAGCGGCGATCGCCGGGAATACTGGCGTTCAGAATGGCTATACCACCAAACCCCTGCCCGAGCTGGCTGCCGAAGCCGATCTCATGTGGCTGATTCAAACCGGGCTGCTGCGGCGCGAGGTTGACGGCCAGGGCATTACCGATAGCTTTCGGCTTACCCCCCTCGGTCGGCAGCTGGTGGAGCAGTGGCGCAGCCGGGGGGGGGAGTGGTCGGCTCCGTCTTGGCGCGATCGCCTGGCGAACGCGCTCAACCGGTGGGTGCGGCTATCAGGCTGGCTGCAGTAATAACGGCGGTTGACGTTTGATTGCCTCCGTTGATGAATCCAGTGGCTACAGAAACTTTTGGAGGTTACGGATGAAAGCCATTATGGTCGTGGGAACGACCTCCCACGCTGGGAAGTCCCTCCTCACTACGGCGCTCTGCCGCATTCTCTGCCGACGGGGCTGGCGCGTTGCGCCGTTCAAAAGCCAGAATATGGCCCTCAACGCCTATGTCACGCCGACCGGAGGCGAAATTGGCTATGCCCAGGCCGTGCAGGCTTGGTCCGCCGGGGTGATGCCTCGAATCGAAATGAACCCCATCCTGCTCAAGCCCCAGGGCGACCAGACCTCCCAAGTCATCCTCAAGGGGCGGCCCGTGGGCCAGGTGGCTGCCGCTGACTACTACGAGCAATATTTTGAGCCGGGCTGGCTGGCCATTCAGGAATCCCTCAATCGGCTCAAGGACGAATTTGACCTGCTGGTATGTGAGGGGGCGGGCAGTCCCGCAGAAATCAACCTCAAGCACCGCGACTTGGCCAATATGCGCATCGCCAAGCACCTGAACGCCCCGACGATCCTAGTGGTGGACATTGACCGGGGCGGGGCCTTTGCCCATGTGGTGGGCACCCTGGAGCTGCTGGAGCCAGAGGAGCGATCCCTTGTGAAAGGGATCGTGATTAATAAGTTTAGAGGACAGCGATCGCTCCTGCAGTCGGGCATCGAGTGGCTAGAGAACCGCACCCAGATTCCCGTCATTGGCGTCATTCCCTGGATCGATCAGGCTTTTCCCGCTGAAGATTCCCTCTCGCTGTTTGACCGGGTGAACAGCTATGCTCAGCGCGATCTCACCATTGCGGTCATTCGTCTGCCCCGCATCTCCAACTTTACGGATTTCGACCCGCTGGATGCTGAGCCGACGGTCAACCTCCGCTACATCAGCCCCAAAGAGCCGCTGGGCTATCCCGATGCCCTGATTCTACCTGGGTCAAAAACCTCCATTGCTGACCTGATTGCCCTCCAGCGGACGGGCATGGCTGATGCCATTCGCGATTATGCAGCGGCGGGGGGCACGATTCTGGGTATCTGTGGCGGCTTCCAAATCATGGGGCGGATGCTGGCCGACCCAGAGGGGGTGGAGGGCCACGAAGGTCGCTACAAGGGGCTGGGGCTGGTGCCGCTGAAGTCTGTCATCACGGGGCAGAAGGTGGCTCGCCAGCGGCTGGTCACGTCTAAGTATCCCCAGGCGGGTCTGCCAGTGGCCGGCTACGAAATTCACCAGGGCCGCAGTCAACTGGTGCGCCCGGAGCAAGACGACAGCGAAGAGCCCGTCTATCAGCCCATGTTTGATGATCCCAATCTGGGGGTAGTCGATTCTACCCAGTCCATCTGGGGCACTTATCTCCACGGCCTTTTCGACAACGGCCCGTGGCGGCGCACCTGGCTGAATCGACTCCGGAAGCAGCGCGGCTTGGGATCGCTAGCAACGGGAATACCGAACTATCGAGAGCAGCGAGAAGTTATGTTAGATACGTTGGCAGATGTGGTTGATGCCTACCTTGATCTGACGCCCGTTCTTTCAACTTTTGACAGCCAATAGCTGGGTCGTGCCCGATAGCTTATCCGCTTGCCTAATTCAAGCTTGTCTAATTCAACTTGCCCAACTCAACGTTCCAACCGCTATGAGTGTCCAGGTTTGCTTTCTGCCCGATAACATTACCGTCGACGCCGAAGCGGGCGAGCCACTGCTACAGGTGGCGGCCCGGGCAGGGGTATCCATCCCCACGGGATGCCTCATGGGTTCCTGCCACGCCTGCGAGGTCGAGCTGGAGAACGGTCAAGTGATTTGCTCCTGCATCTCGGCAGTGCCGACGGGTTCTCCCCAGTTGACTATTAATTTGTCTGTTGACCCAACCTGGTAAGAAAAATCCTTCAGACTCGTCTGAAGGAGCTTGGGTGTTCTACACCGCCCATATTCCCACAAGTTCAGCGGTGAGGAATGTGGGGTAATTCCCCCTAATCGGTCCGAAGTTTGACCAAAGGATGGATGGCGCGGCGATGAGCGTCGGGTTAAGGGTTGAATAACCTGCTTATCTGCAAGCCGACGCTACTCAGCACATCCGCTATGCCCTGGACTTACCGCGACTACCCGGCCTCTATGAAAAACTTGGCCACCGAAACACGCCATAAGGCCATTGATATTGCCAATGCGCTAGAGCGGGAAGGCTATGAAGAGCAGCGGTGTCTGGCGATCGCCACAGCCCAGGCCGAAAAGTGGGCCAAGAAGCGAGACAAACAAGTGGTCAAAGAGGGGAGCACGGGCTCGACGGGGTACTCGGTTGAGCGGGGCTTCCCTGGCAATGACCACGCTATTCACATCATTCCTGATCCGCAGCGCACGGGATGGATTGCCCGGCAGGATCAGGCCCCCGTGGCCCGTGGGCAAGACAAGGGCGATGTGATGAACAAGGCCCGCCAGACGGCCCAGCAGCGGCAAGTTGAACTCTACATCCACGACGAGCAGGGAAATCTGGTCGACGACGAAGATTTTTCTTGAGGACGGTTTTGCAATCTTGCCGAGTGCTCAAAATCGCTGGCGGGAACTTGCGATCCAAAAATCGCTCAATGAACCAATGATTGCGCAACAAATCCTCAGGAGGGGAATAATTGCGCAAATCATTAAAAAATGTAAACGTGAGATTAGATTATTAAATCAATGTTAAGTCCGACTCATTCCTAGCTTGAGTCAGGTTTAGCGCTGGTCGCTGGCAGTTTCAGAGTCGACCCATGGCCCTATCCCAAGTCAAACGCCGGAGACGCCAATCTTCCCCAATCCTCCCCAGGCGGCGGCCATATACGGCGACGCTCGTTGTAGTGGGGGCGATCGCCCTCATTGGTCTGGTCAGCGTTGCCTGGTTCACGGGACAGCCCGCCGTTACCCGCTTTTTCCTAGATTTACAGGCGCTGCAGGAGCATCCGGCAGATTGGCTGCAGGCACCCACGCCTTCGGGCTATCGGCTGCTGGCTCCGACGGTAGGGCTGCTGATCTTCGTCCAGGTTTTGATGCGTCTCTCCCCCCAGCCCCGCCCCTGGTCCCGGGGCATCGTGGCGGGAATTTTGGGCGGGTTACTGGGGCGCTATCTGATCTGGCGATCGCTCACCACCCTCAACCTGGCCACCCCCCTGGATGGGCTGTTTAGCCTGGGGCTGCTGGCAATGGAGTTACTGCTGTTGAGCACGCTTTTGATTCAGCTGGTGCTGCTGTTTCGGGTGCGCGATCGCCGTCGTCAGGCAGACCAGCTCGCGGTGGACGTGGTCACTGGCGCTTACGGGCCGACCGTAGACGTGCTGATTCCCACCTATGATGAGCCCGACTTTATCCTGCGGCGCACGGTCATCGGCTGTCAGGCCATGGCCTACTCCCATAAGCAAATTTATCTGCTGGACGATACTTGCCGTCCCGCGATCCGTGCCCTGGCGCAGGAACTGGGCTGCCGCTACCTCACCCGACCAGATAATCGCCACGCCAAAGCCGGGAACCTGAACCATGCGATCGCCCACACGTCCGGCGAGCTGATCGTGGTGTTCGATGCCGACTTTGTGCCCACCCGAAACTTTTTGACTCGCACAGTAGGTTTCTTTCAAGATCCAGCGGTGGCGCTGGTGCAGACGCCCCAGAGCTTCTACAACCCCGACCCGATTGCCTACAACCTGGGGCTAGAGGCGGTGCTCACCTCTGAAGAGGAGGTTTTCTATCGCCAGATTCAGCCCATGCGAGACGGGGCAGGCAGCGTCATCTGTGCGGGCACCTCCTTTGTGGTGCGGCGCAGCGCCCTGGAGCATGGCTTTGTCACCGAGTCCCTCAGCGAAGATTACTTTACCGGCATTCGCCTGGCAGCAAATGGCCATCGTTTGATTTATCTGGACGAGAAGCTAAGTGCCGGACTGGCGGCTGAAACCATTACCGCTCAGGCTATTCAGCGTATTCGCTGGGCTCGGGGAACCCTCCAGTCTTTCTTCATCCCCTCGAACCCGCTCACCATTCCGGGATTGAAACCGATGCAGCGGCTCGCCTACCTGGAGGGCATTCTTCACTGGTTTAGCAGCCTGGCACGGGTGTGGTTTCTCTGTATGCCGCTGGCCTATTCCTTTCTCCAGGTCGTCCCGCTGCAGGCTGAGCCTGCGGAGCTGCTTTATTTTTTTCTGCCCTATTACGCCGTGCAGATTGCGGTCTTCTCCTGGCTGAACTACCGATCGCGCTCGGCCCTGCTGTCAGACATTTATTCTTTAGCCCTTTGCTTTCCCCTCGCCTGGACCGTGGTGCAGTCCCTGATTAGCCCGTTTGGGCGCAAATTTCGGGTTACGCCCAAGGGGACCCTGCGCGATCGCTTCTCGTTTAGCTGGGCACTGGCTGCTCCTTTGATAGTGATGTTTGCAGCAACGGCGGTAAGTTTGGGAATTAACCTCCATACCAGCATGGGGAAGGGCGGGGCGATCGCCTTTGGCCTCGGCTGGATCTGGAGCCTCTATAACCTGCTGATGCTCAGCGTTGCCCTGCTGATTCTGCTGGATGCGCCCCGGCCCTGGGGCATATGGCTCGGCTTGCGGCGTCCGATACGTCTGACCCTAAGCAATTCCGCTCTGGAAGCTCAAACCCACTGGGGCATCAGTATCCAAATGTCTGAAGTGGGGATGGAAGTTGCCCTGAATCGATCGGGGTTTCCGCCCCCGGCAGCCGATCGCGCCCTGCCGGTCCAGATAACGGTACTGGGCGAGTCCCTGGAGCTGACCGGAGTTGTGTCTAGCCTGGAGACGCGGCATGGCCAGCAAGTTGTCCACCTCCGCTTTGCGCCCCTGTCCCTACCCCAGCACCGTCGCCTGGTGGAGCTGCTGTTCTGTCGGCCTGGCCAGTGGCAAACCCGCTCGACTCCGGGAGAATGGCGATCGCTCCTGCTGCTGTTCCGGGTATTGCTAAAGCCGCGCTTTCTGAGGAGACGCGCTGGGGCGCAGGGAGGGCTGGCCGTTAACCAGTAGGCGACCCGATACCGCGTGGGGGTTAGCGTAAATCATCCGAGTGGGTGACCAGTCGAGGTGAAGTAGGCAGCGGGGTAAATTTCGTACTCTGACTATAGAGAACAGGGACAGGACAGGCATGCCCAGGGGGCAATCGGGCATATTGCCTGTCTGATGTTTCAAGGATGCACGTAAAAGACCTGGTGAATCATCGGGTCTTTTTTTTTTCGCTATATTCTTGCGTTAAGTGCGTTAAGACATGATCACAAGCGAAGCCCCCGCGACGCACGGGTCCTACACTCAAACCTGAGCCCGTAGGGCTATATCTCCCCAGCAGTGGGGACAGGAGTGACCTGCGACGAAGGTTGGGGTCTGTTTGTCGGCATTTGAAATGGGGTGACCACAGGCCAGACACATCTCGTAAGTGCCCGGCTGCACGCCATAGACGACAGCAACCCGCTCATCAAAGACAAAGCACTCCCCTTCCCAGAGGCTCTGGTTGGGAGGAACGTTTTCCAGATACTTGAGGATGCCGCCCTTGAGGTGGTAGACCTCCTGAAAGCCCTGCTGGATCAGGTACGAAGTTGCCTTCTCGCAGCGAATGCCTCCAGTACAGAACATCGCGATCTTCTTGTGGGTGGACGGGTCGAGGTGTTGATGCACATAGTCGGAAAACTGCCGGAACGAGTCCAGTTCTGGATTCTCTGCGCCCTTGAAGGTACCGATCGCCACTTCGTAGTAGTTACGGGTGTCAATCAGTGTTACTTCTGGATCAGCAATGAGGGCGTTCCAGTCTTGAGGCTCCACATAGGTGCCAACCTGCTGCGCCGGATCCACGGTAGCAACTCCCAGGGGCACCAGTTCAGGCCGGAGCCGCACCTTCAGGCGACCGAAGGGGCATTGGTGAGTGAACGATTCCTTATGCTCCAGCGTATGCAGACGCGAATCGGTACGCAGCTCCGTCAGCACCGCATCAATACCGGCGCGAGACCCGACCAGGGTGCCGTTAATTCCTTCGGGAGCGAGCAGCAGAGTTCCCTTAACTCCGTGGCTCTGGCAAAGGGCCAGCCACTCCGGCTGCTTATCGGCACAGTCGGGAAAGGGAAAAAACTGGTAGAACGTGGCAACAACGAAGGTCATGGCGGGGGTGAGTCAGAAGGCGTATCTGTGGCGGGGGCATCGGGGGAATTGGTATTGGGCTGGGAATCAGTATCGGGGCGATAGGGCGGCGTCAGGACGCGATATTCTTCAGGCTCGGCAGCATCAGCGGGGGCGTCCGCTGCATCGGTGGGTGGTTCCTGGCGGCGGTAGCTGTAGGAATACAGGGAGCCTGACTGCGAGACCGCCTTGGGTTCCCGCTGAATTTCCTGAATGGGGCGACGGGGAGGTTCAGCCTCGGCAGGGGGGCGATCGCCAGCCTCTCGCGCTTCCGGTTCCCCACGGGTCGATTCGAAGTTATCAAAATCTTCGAAATCATCGGCAATGTTGCCACCGCCATAGGTGGCCCGGTCTTCCAGCTCGCGGTCGTAGCGATCGATTTCGTCCTCATCGCCATAGTCCACAATGTAGTCCTGATAGTCCTGGTCGTCAGTTTCCTCCTCAACCAGCTCCGGTTCCAGGGGAGGCTCGGAAACAGGACCATTGGTATAAACCGCCTGATAATCGTCGTCGATTCTGCCGCCACTGGGTTCATAGCTCTGGTTCTGCCAATCCTGCGCCGGAGGGCGATCCCGCTCTGGGGCTTGCCAACCGTGGCCATACTGGCGATCGCGGCGGCGGTTATCAAACTCCTCGCGGTCTACAGCGTCCTGTTCCGGTGCGGTCTCCCGGTAATGCTCGGCGGCGCGATCGCCCATCGGTCGCACGTCTTCTCCCCGACTTTCAAAATAGTCGCCATAGTCTTCCCAATCGGACCAGGACTGGTCTTCCCGGTCTTGAATGCGGGTGCGAGTATCCGGCGGGACCTCGGGCTCAAATTCGGGTTCAGGAACCGCGGTGACCCGGGGGGCGGTGGGGCGATCGCCCGCTGCCGAGGCGGGTTCCTCATACCGCTGCCAGTCTTCCCACTCAGTGCGGGGACGGGTAAAAGATTCCCAGCTATCGGCAGGGCGGCCAGGGCGGGTGGAGGCGGCACGGGGGGCGTCGGCAGCCGCTCCTCTAGCAGCGGCTTTAGCGGCGGCGGGTTTGCGGTTAAACGCGGCAAACGGCTGGGAAGCCCACTGGAACCGATCCGCCCGTCCCGATGCCATTGGCTCCGTGCGATCGCTCGCAGGCTGAACCGGTCGCCGCCGCCGTGACGGCAGATTGCCCCCGCCCCCCAAGCGGAGCAGCAGGGTAACTACCAGAGTTGTGAGGGCACCAGCGGCGATCGCCCCCAAAATCCAGACGGCCAGGGGAAGGGCCACCGTGCTGCTGCCCAAAATGACCAGGGGTACGGTGGGTAACCAGTTCTGCAGGGCGAAGACCACCAAGGCTCCCAGGATCACAATCAGCAGTATGAGTTTGGCGATGGACATAATATTCCCCCAGTCCGGTGCGCACCTAGTTTTTCAGCTTTCGGTCCCTCTGAACGTCTTTAGCAGACCGCTGGCGATCGCCCTCCCACTGGGAGGACACTTGTGGGCGCATCAATGCCCCTGCCAGCGGTTGAGGGGAACGCAGTCAATCTCCAGCTGGTCGAGGGCGCGGGCCACGACGAAGTCCACCAGGTCCTCAATGGTCCGCGGCTGGTGATACCAGGCCGGAATCGCGGGAACGATGCGGGCACCGGCTTCCGCCAGCGTGGTTAGATTGCGCAGGTGAATGAGGCTAAACGGGGTTTCGCGCGGCACCAATACCAGCGATCGCCCCTCCTTGAGCTGCACATCCGCCGCCCGCTCCAGCAGGTCGGAGCTGAGGCCAGCCGCCAGCTTCCCCACCGTACTCATACTACAGGGCATGATGACCATCCCAGCAGTGCGGTAGGAGCCGCTGGCAATGGTTGCCCCCACGTCGCCCCATGGGTGACAGCGCAGCTTGCCGCCCGTTTCCACCCCCGCCTGCTGTCGCCAGAACTGCTCCTGCTGCAGGGCGTCTAGGGGCATGCGCGTATCCTGCTCAGCCTGCCACACCATGTAGGTAGACTTGGAGGCCACAAGTTCAACCGACTGGTCAGCTTCTAGCAGGTATTTGACCGCACGTACGGCATAGATCAGCCCCGATGCGCCAGTCACGCCGAGGATCAGGGGAGGAATCGCAGACGAAAGATTAGAAGTCACAGGAAGTTTAAGAGGACGGCACGCTGCGTCAGGAATGACTAGACGCTGCTTTATTCATCATAATCGTCCTCATCATGTCCGTTTTCGTCTTCGTCGTGGCCGTTGTAGTCAGCGTCTTCATCCAGATCGTCCGTATCTAGGGCCTGGCTGCCGCCGCCCACCGCCACTAGGTCAATTTGCTGGCGGTAGTAGTCAACGCTTTTCACCTGCACTTCGACGCGATCGCCCAGGCGGTACTGCTTACGATTCTTGCGCCCCACCAGCTTCTGCTGCCGTGAACGATATTCGTACCAGTCATCCTTCAGGGAGCTGACGTGCACCAAACCCTCTACCAGGAGTTCTTCAATTTCCACAAAGAAGCCGTAGGACTGGACGCCAGTGATCAATCCGTGGAAGACGGAGCCAGTATGCTGCTGCATAAACTCGGCCTTCTTCAGCCCCTCCAAATCGGCCTCCGCTTCCTGGGCCTGCTTCTCCCGCTCTGTCAGATAGCTGACAGTGTTGGCAAACAGCTCCTCCAGGTCGTTCTGCACCTTGGTGGGCAGCACATTCCAGGTGATTCTGCCGTGGCAGGAGCTGCTGCGCAGGTTGACCCGCTCCTTCGACCGGGCTGAGCGGCGATCGCGCCCTTCCTCGAAGATGGCGTGCAGCACCCGATGCACGAGCAGGTCGGGGTAGCGACGCAGGGGAGAGGTGAAGTGGGTATAGCCTTCCTGGAGCGCCAGGCCGAAATGAGGACCGGGGTTCGTGCTATAGACCGCTGGTTTCAGGGTATCCAACAGCAGATAGGTGAGCACCTTTTCCACCTTCGACTCGGCAAACTGCTGGGTGAGGCGCTGATAGTCTCGGGGGCGCACCGCATCATCCTGCTCCAGCTCGGGATCGATGCCCATGTTGCTCACCAGCTTCAGCAGCTCCTGCACGTTGGTGGGCTCAGGCGGACGGTGGACCCGATAGATGGATGGCACCTGCAGCGCCTTCAGGTGAGACGCCACCAGATGGTTCGCCAGAATCATCAGCTCAATCACAATGGAGCGGGCCGGCAGCAGCGACGACACCACCATGGCCCCAATGGCCCCCTCATCGTCATACTCAAACTTGGTAGAGAAATATTTTCCCAGTCCAGTGCCCGACTCCTCCGGCAGCAGCCGCTCCGGCAGGTTGAGTTCAAATGCCCCCCGCTGACGACGCTGGCGGCGCACTGCTTGGCTGAGGGTCATGAGCTGGTCGAGTAGGGCAAAAATCGGCTCAAACTCCGTCAGGGTATCCAGGGCGGGGAGCTGATAGGGGGAACTGGTGCTCTGGGCATCTTCGGTTTCTGATGGCTCCTCTGCTTTGGCTTCAGGGGCCTGATGGCGCTCCAGAATCACCTGCGCCTGCAGGTAGTCAATTTCGTAGTCGACCTGAATAATGCTGGGCTGCACTTCATACTCAATCACCTTGCCATTGGCATCCAGGTCAATGAGCACGGACAGGGTGAGCCGCTCTTCGCCGGGCGTCAGCGAGCAGCGGCGGTATACCGTTTCTGGGAGCATGGGTAGGACGCTCTCCCCCAGGTAGATCGAGGTGCTGCGCCGCTGGGCTTCTTCGTCCAGCTCGGAATCAGCGGCGACATAAGTGGAGACATCGGCAATGTGTACCCCCAGTCGCCAGCCGCTCTCAAGCGGCTCAACGGAGAGAGCATCATCTAGGGCGGGGTTTTCAGTGACGTGGGGGCCAGAGATGCGGATCGTGGGCAAATCCCGCAAATCTAGCCGATCCTTTAGGTCTGACTTGCGGATGCGGTTGGGCAGCTTCTTGGCCTCCTGCAGCACCTCTTCGGGAAAGTCGCGAGGCAGATCGTGCTTGCAGCGCACAATTTCGATGTCGGAGGCCGCTTCGGCGTCGATGCCCAGCACCTGAGCGATCCGCCCCAGCGGTGGGTTTTGCCCCAGGGGATAGCGAATAATTTCTACATGGACGAGCTGGTCGACCGTTTCCTTGAGGTCAACGCCGTTGGGCTTTAGGTCTAGCTCAAACAGCAGCCGGTCGTCTAGCGGCACGGCATGGAAACTGCTGTTGACCTGCTTGACCCGCCCCAGCACCGACTGGTTGGCCCGCTCCAGAATTAGGCGCACCTCACCCTCGGGACTGCGCCGTCGGGTGCCTTCTTTGGTAACTTTGACGAGGACGCGATCGCCATTCCATGCGGTATTTAGCTGGCTTTCCCGCACGTAAACATCCTCAGCGCTTTCGTCATCTTGAATCGCAAAGCAAAACCCCTTACTAGAGCAGCGCAGCTTCCCCTCAATCACGCTCTCTTCGAAAACTCGGCGGTAGCGCCCCCGATCTTTGACCAGGATGCCGATTTTTTCGAGGGCATCCAGGGCGATCTGCAGCTTCCGTACGCTTTCGTCATCTTTGCAGTTCAGCTTTTTTTCGAGCGCTTTTGGGGCAACCAGCTTCTCATCTGGAAAATTTGCCAGCAGCGTTGCAATTGAGAATTCCATGTAGCGACTAATCCTTCCTGTATCCAAGTAAACCAATCTGAAATGCAGCAGGCCGATCGCAGGCGGATGCCTCACCTCAATTCCGTCGGCGGATCGCAAACCAGATTGGACAGGTGAGTTTCCTGAGCGTGGACCGGGTTCAAGCCATCAGGTTAGGCTAAAGTCAGACTTCACCCTTAGCCATACCAGCAGGTAAGGAACCCATTTGCATGAGTCAACATCCCTGCACAAGGATGAGAGCCTAACCCCAGTCCTTATTCCGACTCCATCCCAAACACATCGGGGCCACAATGCCCCGTAAGTAGTCAAACAAGATTACTTTCTTGGGGGTGTGCCCCCCCCCGGGGGCCCACCCCCAAGAAAAAGTAATTAAAACAGCTCAAGCACTTACCGCAGTGTATTGGGAGTGGGAATGGGGTAGCACCCAAAATGAGAAAGCAGCAT
>JBHJGR010000065.1:0-34195 GCA_050331615.1 Elainellaceae cyanobacterium | reverse complement strand
GCCAGCGATGCCCATGGTGGCCGGAAAGCGTAGCTCTAGGTTGCCGCCCTTTTCGTTTTTGGCGAGAATCGACCACAGCTCATTCTTTTCTTCGTCGAGCAGGTAAATCGTGGTGCGATCGGCGTTGAGCAGCTCCCCGGTTTTCAGGGTGATAGAGCGCAGCATCTCGTTGAGGATGGCGTCAAACCCCTGACTGTCGAGGAGGGAGTCGAGCATCGACAGGGTTTGGTTGACGATCTCAAGCTTTTCCTGGACATCGTCCACCACCTGCTTAAACGTCTCGGTGGTGAGCGGAGCTAAAAAGGAGCCGAAGCTGCCTTGGGTGGTAGCCAGGGCACTGCCTGTTCCTGATAGGGTGATGGCCTGGGAATCGGTCGCAAAGCCGTCGGTCGCAGTCTGTACGATGGATGCCTGTACTGTCGCAGCCTGCACTGTAACGGTAGAAACTTCGGTAGGCTGCCCGGTCGGGGCAGTGGCGGAACTGCCCTCAGCTGTGATAGTTACACCCGTACTCATGACGACAGCATCAACTGACACCACGTCAGCATTGGTAACATCAGGCGACGGACGATCGGGTGAGGAAGGTGTAGCTGACATAGGAGCGCTTTAGCGAATCAGTGCAGATGCATTGGAAAGATGCGGGAACTGTCGAACCCTGAAGGCGGCGAGAAGGCCGCAGCACATGAACGCACTTCCACTCTACAGCAAGCTGCCAAAATTGCCCGTATCCTAGCACCCATTCTAATGACGTGAATTAGGCACCAGTCAGCAATCCAGGCCGTGATTATACGGACTGGACTGCCCGCAGTCGCGACTCCAGAAACCGATCCATCCAGGTTTCCAAATAGGCCCGATTCTCCTGCCGCTGGTGGGGATCGGCAGTGTCGAGCGGATGGGGAGCGAGCCCCCGAATGGCCGCCGTGGTGACACAGAACATGGATTTCTGAAAGCTTTCGCAAATCTTAACCCGCAGATCGTCCTCACCCCGGCCGCTGTGCCGGTAAATGTCATGGAGATAGTCGGGCAGGTAGTGGCGCATGTCCTGCATCAGCTGGGTGGGGGGAATGCCCGAACCGCCCGTGGGCAGGGGGTCAGCAAAAAGGGCACCGTAGGCAAAATCCTTCTGGTAAAAGGGAATTTGGTAAGCCTGAGCGTTGTAGGAGATCGTGCCTGGAAAAGGCGTCCCCCGAAAGAACACCGATTCGACGTAGGGCACCGCCGTATCAGGCAGGAAGGTCAGCCCGGCTGATTTAGGGATCACCTCGAAAGTTTGCTCTCCCACGCTGACCTGGTAGGTGATAGGGCGATTTGCATCGGCCACCAGGCCGTTGAGGATGTGGGCAACGACATCGGCGATGGTCTGGATCTTGCCGTGGTCATACCGATCGGATAAGTCTAGAAAAATATCGCTCATCACTCGCCAAAACTGGCCCAGGGCGCTGTAGTAGCACATCTGGCGCATCTGCTCGGGCAGAAACTCGGGAAAAGCCCGATGGAGGCCCAGCAACGGCAGGTTCCAGCGAAATTTTGCCTGGATGACGGGTTCGACAATTTCCCTGAACTTGGGGTCGTTGACGTATGCTTCCAAACCGCCGCCGCCGTGCCACAGCATTACCTTCATGCAGTATTCGGCGTATTCATAATTAATGCGATCGTGCCACCAGTGGCGCAGCAGCTTGCCGACCTTAAAATCGCCGTTGAAATATTTGAAGAAGGGGAAAAAGACCAGAAACTGCTCGTTGGCAATGTAGAGCAGGTTATTGGAGTAGGCATCTAAAACCACGCCATAGCTCTTGAGAATGCCGACGACCTCCACTACGTTGACGGGAGACTCGTCCAGCAGCGCTGCCCCGGATTCCAGGCGATAGATATATTCGGCGAGGGGATGGTGGGAAGGCTTGGGTAGATCGGTGCTCGTCATAGCTGAAAACTGGTCGGAGAACTGGGCAGAGGACTAGTCGCGAATCTAGTCGCGAATGGAAGACAGGGAAGTGGCGGCGGGGGCAAGGGGGAGGGCAGAATGGCGGATCACGATGGGGTGATCCAGTCGCTGGGCGGCGAACTGCCCGGTCAGCAGATAGCCCGCTTCCGGCTCCGTCCAGCGCACCATCCAGTTGGGCTGTAGCCCCAGCGCCAGGACCAGGCAGGCCAGGGCGATCGCCGGAATCCGTTCCGACCAGGGTACTGGCGGCATCTGGCTTAGATAGACCGGCAGACGACCAAAAAACACCTTGTTGATCATCAGCAGGAAGTATACGGCAGTGAGGCCCGTGGCCACCATGCACAGCAGCGTTTGCAGAGGGAAGATGGGGAAGCTACCCCGGAACACCAGAAACTCTGCAATGAAGCCCACCATGCCGGGAATGCCCGCACTGGCCATCACCCCCATGATCATCAGGCTGCCCGTCAGGGGTAACCCCCGCTCCGGGTTGAGCAGCCCCCGCAGGTAGTTCACGTCCCGGCTACCCGTTTTTTTGTAGACCGTGCCCACCAGCAGGAACAGCAGGGCGGAGATGAGGCCGTGGCTCACCATCTGGAACACCGCCGCCGTGATGCTAAGCCGCGTCGTGGCCGAGAGGGCCAGCAGCACAAAGGCCATGTGGGCAATGGAGGAGTAGGCCACCACCCGCTTCATATCGGTTTGGGCGATCGCACAAGAAGTCCCATACAACGCACTCACTGCCGCCCACACCGCCAGCCACGGGGCCAGATAGGTCCAGGCTTCCAAAAACAGCCCCACGCCAAAGCGCAGCAGGCCATAGGTCCCCAGCTTGAGCAGCACCCCCGCCAGTAGTACGGAAATGGGGGTAGACGCCTCTACGTGGGCATCGGGTAGCCAGGTGTGCAGCGGAAAGAAGGGAATCTTGATGCCAAAGCCAATCAGCAAACTGCCCAGCAGCAAGAGCTGCGCCGTCAGCGGCACCGACTGGGAGCGGAGAATTTCGTAGTTAAAGGTCTGTACGCCGGAAATCCAGGTCAGCCCCAGGAAGGACGCCAGGATGAAGATACCGGAGATGGCGGTGTAGATCAGAAACTTGGTGGCAGCATAGCCCCGCCGCTTGCCGCCCCAGATGGCAATCAGGAAATAGAGCGGAATAATCTCTAGCTCGTAGAACAGGAAAAACAGCAGCAGATCCTGGGCCAGGAACGCCCCAGTGACGCCCGCGCTGAGGAATAGCAGAATCGCGTAGTAAAAGCGGGGCCGCTCAATGTCGCGATCGCTGCTGAGGATGGCGATGATGGTCAGTAAATTATTCAAAGCCAGCAGGGGCAGGGACAGGCCGTCCAGACCAAGCTGGTAGTTGAGGCCGATGGGGCGAATCCAGGTGATGTCCTCAATGAACTGGAGGCTGGTCTGGGAGACATCAAATTGCAGGCCCAGTAGCGCGGTCCAGGCCAGCAGACCGATGGCGATCGCCAGGGCTACCCGACGATACCAGTAGGGCTGAATGGATTTGGGCAGCAGACTGATCAGAATCGTGCCCAACAGCGGCACCCAAATCAACGCACTCAGCATTCTCGCAATTCCTCCGCTCGTTTAACTGCACATGACCCGCGACACTAACCCAACTGGGGCCAAATGGGGCCAATTGGGGACCTCAAATGGACTTCAAAACAGCCAGCCCAGCCAACCCATGGCCAGCAGCAACATCCCCGCCACCCCAACCAGAATGGTCAGGATGTAGAACTGCGACTGCCCCGATGCGCTGTACCGCAGCGCCTGACCGCTCAGCACCGCCGCAAACCCCAGCAGGTTCACGGCTCCATCTACGACATAGCGATCGAACCAGGCCGTTAGCCTGGAGGACTGGGCCACAAGCCACACGACGGTGACATTGTAGAGGCGATCAATATAGAAATCATAGGCCAGCAGGTCTTGCACAAACCGCGAGGCCACCCGGGCCGGACGGGACCAGGCCCGCCGCAGCTCCAGGGTGACGCCAACGCTAACCCCTAGTAGGCCAGACAGCACCAGCGCGGGCAGCGCCACCTGCACCAGGGGCTGGCCCGCATTTTCCAGCGGACCGACGGGGCTAAGCCAGAACGCCCAGTTCATTGGAATCAAGGGCGACAGCAGCACCACGATGGTCATGGTCACCATCGGCAGCGCCATGGGCCAGCCCACCTCCGGCGTGCGGCGGGTCTTCATCTGGGGCGCACCGCAGAAGACCAGGCGGAAGACCCGCGTGAAGTTGACGGCGGTTAGAAAGTTCACAATCAGCAGAATGAGCAGCAGCCACCCTGTCAGCTCCCACTGGCCGCCGGTCCAGCGTTTCAGGGTCCAGAAGGCTCCCAGGGGCAGTAGCCCAATCAAGCTGGCCCCTCCCACGGCAAAGGCGGTGGTGGTGGCAGGCATCCGCGACCACAGGCCGCCCATTTCCGTAATATTCTGGTTGCTCGTTGTGGAAATGACTGAGCCAATGCTCATAAACATCAGCGACTTGGCCAGGGCATGCACCAGTAGCAGCATCAGGGCGATGTCCACCTGCTCCAGCCCTACGGCGATAAACACCAGCCCCAACCAGGCGCTGGTGGAGTGGGACAGTGCTCGCTTGATATCAATTTGGGCGATCGCCACCAGAGACGCCCCCACCGCCGTCACCGCCCCAATCAAAATCAGGGCATCGGCGGAGATGGGCGAGAGGGTAAACACCGGCTGGAGCTTGATCAGCACATAGGCCCCGGCGGAGACGACTACGGAGTTGCGCATAATTCCAGCGGGGTTAGGGCCTTCCATGGCCTCGTCCAGCCACAGGTTGAGGGGAAACTGGGCACACTTGCCGGTGGGTCCGGCAATCAGCGACAGCCCCAGCAGAGTAGCAGCCAGGGGCGGCAGCGGCGAGGTCTCCGCCCAAGACTGCAGTTCCGAGAAGGACAGCCCCGCGCCGTAACTTGACAGGGCCACAATGCCCATGAGCAGAATAATGTCCCCCACTCGCTTGGTGAGGAAGGCATCCCGCGCCGCCGTCACCACCAGGGGCTGGGCGTACCAGAAGCCCACCAGCAGGTAGGTGGACAGGGTCAATAGCTCCAGCAGGCCGTAGCTGAGCAGCAGCGAGTCGCTGATGGCGATGCCGCTTAATGCCGCTTCAAAGAATCCCATCAGGCCAAAGAAGCGGGCCAGGGACCAGTCTTTTTCCATGTAGCCCAGGGCATAGAACTGGGCCAGCAGGCTAATTCCAGCCACCAGCTCCATTGCTCCCAGGCTGATGGGGGACAGTTCGACCGCCAGGGTGAGCTTCAGGTCGGCCACCTGGAGCCAGTTGAATACCAGGGTTTGGGGGGGCGATCGCCAGATTAGAAGAAACGCCGCTGAGCCGTGGAGAAAAGCCAGGGAGGTCATTAGCAGGTTGAGGTATGCCGCCGGTCGAGGCCCCGTCCGGGAAATCACGCCCGAAGACCACGGTAGGGTCAACAGTGCCCCCAGCAGGCCGTATAGGGGAATCCACCAGCTTGTTTGCAGTAGGAACTGCTCCATGACCACCGTCCCATCTTTTCTACTGAGCAACTAAATAAAATTGTTTTCTTTGGGGTATGCGCCTCTACCGGGGGCGCACGCCCCCACGTAGTTGATTGTGCTTAAGCACTTAAAAAGGCCAGCCCGGCCCCAGGAACATACCCCGTTTGATCTGCCAAACCTGGGCTGAGCCTATAGCCGGGAACATAAGTGCAATAAATACTTCATCTCCTACCTGCTTATTATTTAGAGTAGCAGGATTAAGGCGACCCACACCGCTGCCGCCCGGAACCCATGCCCTGAGGTAGAAAGGACATGATTGAGAAATTTAAACTCCTTTGAATAATCTTTACTAACTTTGAGATTAGTTGTACATACGTTGAGACTTAATTCAATCAAGCTAAGAGACTCGATCTTAAAAGACAATAAAGGGTGGGCTACTGGTCAAGCGTTGCCCCGCTAGTATGCTAAGCTCCTGCCCCGACCGCAAAGGACGGGAATATCCTCACATCGGGAGAGGCATGGGAACTGATTGTCGGCGTTTTGGTATAAGCTGAGGTTATATTTCCTATTTGAGATAATCATTCTAGGTTATATTGCCAAAGCTGAGAGTGGCCCTGTATGCTTAAGCTGGGATTTTAAGGTGCTTTTTCTGAATCATTCATCATTGAGTATTTGAATCAGAAAATGCGAATTTCGTGCCATTTTTAGGGCTTGAATTTAGTTAGGAGATTTAGAGATGCCAATTGCTGTTGGAATGGTTGAAACGCTGGGATTTCCTGCCGTGGTAGAGGCCGCAGACGCGATGGTGAAAGCTGCGCGGGTGACCCTGGTAGGCTACGAGAAAATCGGTAGTGGTCGGGTAACGGTGATTGTACGAGGCGACGTGTCTGAGGTACAGGCTTCCGTTGCTGCAGGGATCGACAACGCCAAGCGCGTGAATGGCGGTGAGGTCCTCTCCACCCATATCATTGCTCGCCCCCACGAAAACCTGGAATATGTCTTGCCCATTCGCTACACCGAGGCGGTTGAGCAGTTCCGGAGTTGACCCTGGTTAACCTAAAATAAGGGGCGATCGCATCCAGGCAAGACGGAATTTTGTGGTACTTGATTCTGATACTCGCCTGGGTGCCTAGCGATTTGTCTACTAATTTTTAGAAAAGTTAAGGGAACTATTTCAAAGCAGGCTCATAGCTTGCTTAGCAGAATCCGACGATAAAGTAACAAATCGCAAAGTAGTAAGAGTTGGCTGGCTGTATAGCCGACCGCATAGATTGACACTGACTGGAAGGGACTGATTATGGCAATTGCTGTTGGAATGGTTGAAACGCTGGGTTTCCCGGCGGTGGTAGAAGCTGCCGACGCCATGGTGAAGGCGGCGCGGGTGACGCTGGTAGGTTACGAGAAGATTGGAAGTGGTCGGGTGACGGTGATTGTGCGGGGCGACGTCTCCGAGGTGCAGGCCTCCGTTGCCGCTGGGATTGACAACGTCAAGCGAGTGAACGGCGGGCAGGTGCTCTCCACCCACATCATCGCCCGTCCCCACGAAAACCTGGAATATGTGCTGCCGATCCGCTACACTGAGGCGGTTGAAGCTTTCCGTGAAAGCGTCACTGGCATTCGTCCGGTGGGCCGATAAGCCTGATGCAGATTGCAAGAGTTCGCGGCACCGTTGTTAGCACCCAGAAGGAGCCCAGCCTCACGGGGGTTAAGTTCCTGCTGGTTCAACTCATCGATGAGGACGGCAATCCCCTCCCTGAGTATGAGGTGGCGGCTGACAATGTCGGTGCAGGCATTGATGAGTGGGTTCTGGTGAGTCGTGGGAGTGCTGCTCGGCAGACCCCGCGCGGCGAGACTCGGCCCCTTGACGCGCTAGTGGTGGGCATTATTGACACGGTGAGTATCGATCGGCGCTCTCTCTACAGTAAGCGTGAGCAGGATCGCTAGGTTTCAATTCGCACACTGGCTGCGCACACCTGTGCGGGCTGCCATCAATAGCACTCCTTGAGCGAGTCGCACGTCTGCGGCTTGGGCGATCGCACTTCAGCTAAAGCTAGCTAAAAGGTATAGGAGAGATATTCTATGGCTGCTCAAACATTTGCTGCCCCGCCGACTCCCTGGTCGAAAAGTCTGGCGCAGCCCACAATTCATGAAACTGCCTACGTTCATTCTTTTTCAAATATTATTGGGGATGTGCACATCGGTCCAGACGTTTTGGTTGCCCCCGGAACGTCGATTCGGGCCGATGAAGGACATCCCTTTCACATCGGTGAAAACAGTAATGTGCAGGACGGTGTTGTCATCCACGGCTTAGAGCAGGGGCGGGTCGTCGGCGACGATCGCCAGCAGTATTCCGTCTGGATTGGCCGCAACACCTCCATCACCCACATGTGCCTGATCCACGGACCGGCCTATGTGGGCGATAACTGCTTTATTGGTTTTCGCTCCACCGTTTTTAACGCCCGCATCGGTAACGGCTGCATTGTCATGATGCATGCCCTCATCCAGGATGTGGAGATTCCCGCCGGAAAGTATGTCCCCTCCGGAGCCATCATTACCACCCAGCAGCAGGCTGAACAGCTACCCGATGTCCATTCCCTGGATGTCCAGTTTGCCAGTCATGTTGTCGATGTTAACGATGCGCTGCGATCGGGCTATCGTTGCTCAGAAGATATTGCCTGCGTCGCTGCCATCCGCAGTGAACTAGAACGGAGCTACCAGTCAAATACCTCAAATGCCATGAAATCGACCTATTCTTCATCCACGTCTTCCACCGGCTCATCCGGGCAGGGCAACATCAGTGAGGCGATCGCCGCCGAGGTGCGTCAACTCCTGTCCCAGGGCTACCGGGTCAGCGCTGAATATGCTGACCGGCGTCGCTTCCAGACCAGTTCCTGGCAGAGCTGCCCAACCATTTCCTCCAACCGGGAGAGCGAAGTGTTGGCCTCCCTTTCCAACTGTCTGGCGGAGCACGAGGGCGATTACGTCCGGCTGTTGGGGGTCGATACCGCTTCCAAGCGCCGGGTGCTGGAGAGAATTATCCAGCGTCCGGGAGACGCAGCCGTTCGCCTCAACCCTGCCAACAACGGTGGCGGCTATGCGGCTCCTGCCTCGGCCTCATCCTCAAACGGCAACGGTCGCAGCCGCTACGGCAGTGGCCAGACGCAGTCGGCATCCACTGGATCTCTAAACGGCGATCTGGCTCAGCAGGTGCGCCAACTGCTGGCCCAGGGCCATCGCGTCAGCATGGAGCATGCCGATGCTCGCCGCTTCCAGACCAGCTCCTGGAAGACCTGTCCTATGGTGGAGTCTGGGCGGGAGGCGGATGTGTTCGCCGCCCTGGAGGCTTGCTTGGCGGAGCATCCGGGGGAGTACGTCAAGCTGGTCGGCGTTGATACCCAGGCCAAGCGGCGGGTGCTGGAAATCATTGTGCAGCGTCCGGGCGATCGCCCCCCTTCTTTCACTCCCACCGCCCACCCGGCTGGCAGCGCTGCCGCGCCCCGTGCCTCTCAAAATAATGGCTATGGTCAATCGGTCCAGAGTCAGGCCCTCGACCCAGAAGTGGTGAATCAGGTGAGCCAGCTCCTTTCCCAGGGCTACCGCATCGGGACGGAACACGCCGACGCCCGCCGTTTCCAGACCAGCTCCTGGAAGAGCTGCGCCCCCATCCAGTCCACCCGACCCCGTGAGGTAGTTTCTGCTCTAGAAGCCTGTCTGGCGGAGCACGCCGGGGAATATGTCCGGCTCATCGGCATCGATGCCAACGCCAAGCGGCGGGTGCTGGAAACAATTATTCAACGTCCAGGTGAGGCCCAGCGTCCCTTCACGCCCACGGCCCATCCCGCAGGCAGTGCCGCTCCCCCGCGCGAAACCTCTCGGTCCACCAGCAGTTCAGCCGTGCAGAGTCGGACCCTGGCCCCAGAAGCGGCTAACCAGGTGAGCCAGCTCCTCTCCCAGGGCTACCGCATTGGGACGGAATATGCCGATGCTCGCCGCTTCCAGACCAGCTCCTGGAAAACCTGTGCGTCTAGCCAGGCCAATCGACCAGCGGAGGCGATCGCCGCCATTGAAGCCTGCATGGCTGAGCACCAGGGCGAATACGTCCGCATCATTGGCATTGACCCCAAAGCCAAGCGGCGGGTGCTGGAGCTGATTGTGCAGCGACCGTAGCCGCTGCATCTCGACTAGGTGCTCCAGCACAATTTCTCATGAAGTATGCGCCCCCGCGGAGGGCGCATACCCCCAGGAAAATAATTTTGTTTATGGCGTTATGCTTTCACGTTAGGACATTCAAGAGGTGTGGAACCCCGGCGACGCGGAGGTTCCATACTCAAACCTTAGCCCGTAGGGCCATAACTACTGATGCTGTCAGTCCGGAGGCGTTTTTCTGAATGCACGGCCCATTGCCGGAACTAATGAATGAGGCACATTTCTTTATCGGTGGAAATGTCACAATTCATCCGTCAGCGGTCATCGCATCAGGAGTCCTCCTCCAGGCTGATCCCGATAGTCAATTGCGGATTGCGGCGGGGGTTTCCATCGGGGCGGGCTCCATTCTCCACGCTCACCGGGGTATCCTGGAAGTACGGGACCATGCCACGATTGGTTCGCGGGTTCTGATTATGGGACATGGCTTGGTGGGGCAGCGGGCCTGTATTGGTGCCGATACGTCGGTTCTGTACCAGGTCAAGGTTGACGCCCAGCAGGTGATTTCTCCAGGCAGTCTCCTGGGAGATCCGGGGAGTTTTATCCCCATGCCAGCCCCTCCCGCCGATACGCCGCCGTCTAACCATCGGCAGCCTCCAGAGCGCAGCAATGGGGAAGCGGCTCCCCCGGCGGCAGGCGACCCAGACGCCGCACCGGCAGACCAAGGCCCCAGCTCCACTCCGACGGCATTTGTGTCCTCGTCAACTTCGTCAACGGTCAAGTTTGCCCATGTTTATGGGCGAGCGTCGGTTGAGCGGCTCATGCAGATGATGTTCTACCGGAACGGGTCGGGGCAGCAGATGCCGGATCCCTCAGCCCAATCGGTCAATGACCCTCCTGACCATCGGGTTGAGGAATGATGGGGCGAACTTTGTAAGTGGAGAAGACTACGGTGAACATGCAAGCACGGGGTATGATTCGAGGCCAGCGTTCGGGGCGATCGCCCGACTTCAGCCACACGGCGCTGGGGTTAGTCTCCACTCGCAGCTTTCCGGCCATCATTGGCACTGCCGACATGATGCTCAAGTCCGCTGGCGTAACCCTGCTGGGCTACGAGAAAATCGGCAGCGGCTACTGCACCGCCGTGGTGCGGGGACGGCTGGCGGATGTGCGGATTGCGGTAGAGAGCGGCGCGGAAACGGCCCAGCAGTTTGGCCAGCTCATCTCCAAATCGGTGATTCCCCGTCCCCTGCCCAATCTGGACGCGGTGCTGCCCATCGGCAGCCGTCTGGCACAGATTTCTGAAATTAACGGCTACAGCCGCCTCAGCAATCAGGCGGTCGGCCTCCTGGAAACTCGCGGCTTTCCCGCCATGGTGGGGGCCGCCGACGCCATGCTCAAGTCCGCTGAGGTGCAGCTTGCCTCCTACGAGATGATTGGGTCCGGTTTGTGTACAGCCATCATTCGTGGCCGCGTTGCCGATGTCACCATCGCCATTGAGGTGGGGATGCACGAGGCCGAGCGCATCGGTGAGCTGCACTCCGTCATGGTGATTCCTCGCCCCCTGGAAGACCTGGAGCACACCCTGCCGCTGGCGAGCTGCTGGATCGAAACGCCCAAGCCCCTGGCGCTGCCGCTGGATCTGAAGGAAAAGCAGGCGGCTCCCGAAGCAGAGCTGCTGGAGCTGCCCGAACTCCGCGAGCTGTCCACCCCCGAAGTCCGTGAGCTGGAGCTGGAGCCGGAGGCCCCGCCCGATGTGCAGCAATCCCAATCCCAGGGCGAAAGCTAAAGCCCTACGGCTAAGGTTTAAGTGTAGAACCCTCGCGTCGCGAGGGTTCTATGCCTCTTGAGTGGCCAACGCGAAAGCGTAACGCTATAACCTTTTAATCCGATGAAGTCGCGCAGGTCAGCCGCAGTTGCCGCATGGCCCGCTTGCGTCCGGCGATCGCCTCTTCCAAGTTAGGATTCAGGTGGGCGGCACGGTCATAGGCCATCAGGGCCTGCTCGTAGTCATGCAGCGTTTCGGATACCCGCCCCCAGTCGTACCAGGCCCAGTAATTATCGGGCTGAAGTCGGGTCACTTCCCGGTAGGCTTTGGCGGCATCGGCATAGCGCTCCAGCTTTTCCAGCAGCGACCCGCACTTAAACCAGGCCAGGTGGTCATCCCGCTGGAGCTGAATCACCCGGTGATAAGAACGAATCGCCTCTACGTACTGCTGCGCGTTCTCGAACGCCATGCCCCGCATCAGCCACGCCATCACGTTGTCGGGCTGGTCGCGGATGGCCTGGTTGCAGGAGGCGATCGCCTCATCGTAGTGGTGCAGGTCATACAGGCGGCTGATTTGCTGGGACTGCCGCAAAAGCCGTTTCCGCTGGTCGATGGCAAGCTGAAAGTCGGGCTTAAGCTGCACGGCCCGGTCTAAGGCGCTAATGGCTTCATCATCACGCTTCAGCGCTTCTAACACCACCCCCCGTTCATGCCAGACCCAGTAGTTGTGGGGCTGGAGTTCCACCACGCGGTCATAAGAGGCCAGGGCTTCTTCATACCGCTGCAGATATTCCAGCGCCTTGCCCCGCTTAAACCAGGCCAGGTAATCTTCCGGCTGGAGCTGAACGACCCGGTCATAGCAGGCGATCGCGTCCACATGGCGCTGCACGTTCTCCAGGGCCATCGCCAGCTTAAACCAGATAAAGTAATCATCGGGTACTGCCCGTAGCGCCTTCTCGTAGCAGGGAATTGCCCGCTGAAACCGCTGCTGCTGGAACAGCTCATCTCCCCGCTCATACCAAATCAGCTGTCCGTCCATTGGGGCTGCATGGGCGATCGCGCCGTCCGTGTTCTGGGTAACCGTATTCAGCAACAGGGTCGATAGCCCGACGTGGGCAGACAAATCGGCGGAGGAAGGAGCGGTGGCGCGATCAATAGTATTGGGAATGCCGGAGGTGCCTCCCTCCGATCGATTCAGCGGTTGGGATGATTGTGAAAATTGAGTGGGGTGCAACTGGTGAGGAATGGTTTCTGTATCCGACTGCGCGGTTAGGGTATCCAGCGCAGCGATCGCTTCTTCGGCAGTCTGATAGCGGTGACGGAAGTCATAGCGGGTCATGGTCTCCAGAATTTGGGCAAATTCGTTGGAGGTGTGGGGGGCGCGATCGCGCCAGACAATTTCTCCTGTCCGTAAATCTTCCGGCAACTGGGCCGGACTGCAGCCCGTCAAAGCTTTGATGCCAATCATGCCTACGGAGTAGATATCGCTGCTATAGCGGGGTTTGCCCGCCAACTGCTCGTTGGGCATGTATCCGGAGGAGCCAATGGCGATGGTGACGCTGCTCTGCTCAGCGTCTAGTGCCTCCGCCCCGATCTGCTTAACTCCGCCAAAGTCAATCAACACAATAGCCTGGTCGTGGCGTCGCCGCATCAGGTTAGAAGGTTTAATATCGCGGTGAATTACGTGCTGGCCGTGGACGAATTGCAGAACGGTCAGAATTTCTCTAAGTAGCGCGACGGTCTCAGGTTCGTTGAGCGACTGACCCGTGCGAATTTCACGGCTCAAGACAACCCCGTCAACGTACTCCTGCACCAGATAAAATTCCTGATTTTCCTCGAAGTGGGCGAATAGGCGAGGAATCTGGGGATGGCTGCCCAGCAAGTAGAGCACCTCTGCTTCCCGCTCAAACAGGCGTCGCGCCACTTCTAGCGCCTGGGGATGGGTATTACGGGGCTTCAGCTGCTTAACGACGCACTGGGGTTGCCCCGGCAGGTGTTTGTCCTCTGCCAAATAGGTCCGGCCAAATCCTCCCCCTCCGAGGTGCTGGAGAATTTGGTACCGTCCGCCGACAATATGTCCTAGCATAGGCAGATGCGCTATAAACGCTGAACGATAGGGTCACTGACGCGACTCAGTGAAAGTAATCAATGGGTGATTGGCAAAGCGCGATCGCGTATCGGCACGGCTTCGGGCGATCGAAGCTGGGATAGGGAGCATAGGTCTCGAATTGGTGGGCTTTCTTGGCAAGCTACACAGAGGACTGACCCCCTGCAGCCGAGTTCTATAGGCAGAACTCACGGACCAAACGATGATCAGACTGGTAGGGACCGCCTGCCAGCGTGGGGGTGGTGTCGAATATCACCAGAGCTAAGTCTGAGCCTTCTGGAAAAAACCCCACAAAAGGAACCTAACGAACACAGATACGGGCTGAAGATGCACGCCGAAGATACTCTGGTAGTTAAGTAATAGACATAAATAAAGCCAGCGGGGTGCGCTTCCGCCGGGGGGCGCACCCCACCATAGCGTCGTTTATTTATGGCTACTTACCAAGTATTCTAATTAGTATTCTCTGCTATTTAGTATTCCTCACGTTTCCACAAAAATACTTGATCGCTGAGTCAAGATTGGATGAATTTTTTAATACCCGTATATTTTCTCCGTAATTTCCCGGATGTTGCGGATAGAGCGCTACGCTTTCGCGGTAGGACGCTCAAGAGGTGTGGACCCCACACGTCGCGTGGGTTCCACACTCAAACCTGAGCCCGTCGGGCCATAGATGGCGCAGCAGGCTGCCTGACCGAAATTGCCGTGGCATACTCGGAAGTGATGCGAGTGATGGCAGCGAGGCAAACCAGTTTTCATGCAATACCGACGGTTCGGACGCACTAACCTACAGATGCCCGTTTTCTCTTGCGGCGGCATGCGCTACCAGCACTCCTGGAAAGACGTTCCCGGCTGGCAAATCCCCCAGGCTAACCAGGCTAATCTGGAGGCCACCATCCGCCGAGCAGTTGAAGTTGGTATTAACCATATTGAAACAGCACGGGGCTATGGCACATCCGAAATTCAACTGGGACGGATTTTGCCACGGCTGCCGCGGGAAGAGCTGATCATTCAAACCAAGGTCTCGCCCCAGGAAAACCCCGGGGAATTTGAGAAAACGGTGAAGCAGTGCTTGTCCAACTTAAAGCTCGACTATATCGACCTGCTGGGCGTCCACGGCATCAACACCCCCGAACTGCTGGACTGGAGCGTGCGACCGGGGGGCTGTCTGGAGGTGGCGCGATCGCTCCAGCAGCAGGGGCTGGTGCGCTTTGTCGGCTTTTCTACCCACGCCCCGACGGACATTATTCTCAAGACCATCGAAACTAACCAGTTCGACTACGTCAATCTCCACTGGTACTATATCAACCAGTTCAACTGGCCAGCGATTCAGGCGGCGACCCAGCGGGATATGGGCGTGTTCATCATCAGCCCCTCCGATAAGGGGGGCAAGCTCTACCGTCCGCCCCAAAAGCTGGTGAATCTCTGTGCGCCCCTGAGTCCGATCGTGTTCAACGATCTCTTCTGCCTCAGCCATCCCCAGGTGCACACCCTCAGCCTGGGAGCCGCCCGTCCCACCGACTTCGACGAGCACCTGAAAACCCTGGAACTACTCGACCGGGCTGACGAAGTGCTGCCGCCCATCCTGCAGCGGCTGGAGCAGGCGGCCATCGAAGCCCTGGGTGAAAGCTGGTACAAGAGCTGGCACATCGGTCTGCCCGACCAGCGGGATACTCCTGGTGACGTTAATATTCCCGTGATCCTCTGGCTACGCAACCTGGCCCTGGCCTACGACATGGTGGACTATGCCAAGATGCGCTATAACCTGTTGGGCAACGCCAGCCACTGGTTTCCGGGAAACAAGGCAGACCAGATTCACCAGCTCGACCTGCGGGCGTGTTTGGCCCACAGCCCCCATGCCGATCGGATTCCTGCCGTACTGATGGAAACCGATCGCTTGCTGGGCGGTGCAACGGTAAAGCGGCTGTCCCAGCAGTAGGTTTCGCTAACTCAGAGTTGGCTGAGAATCAAGTCCCGCACCTGGAGCGCGGTGGCTGGGGCCAGCAAAACACCGTTCCGGTAATGCCCGGTAGCGAGGATGACCTGGGGGTGATCCGGTAGCGGTTCGATAATGGGGGCAGAACGATTGAAGGGGCGGGGACGCCGGCCCGACCAGGTATGAAGGATAGTTGCGTTGGCCAGGGGAGGACAGAGGGCGATCGCCCCCTCCAGCACCGCCTGTAGCCGGGCAGCGTCTGCCGCCACTGCCCCGATCTCGTCGGGGAACTCCACGGTCGCTCCTACCCAATACTCCCGCTTCCCCAAAGGTACGACATGCAGGTCCTGTCCCGTCAGCACCGGCTGGAAGTTGAGCAATCCGAGGGACCGATGGAGGCGCAGCCTTAGTGCCTGGCCTAGAACTGGACGGACATCCAGAGGCTGGTGCAGCGATTGGCTCAAGGGCGATGTCCCCAGCCCGGCGGCCAGGATGACCCAGTCGGTAGCGAAGGTTCCCTTGGTAGCGTGTAGCTGGTACTGGGCCGGTGGGGAGGGCGATCGCTCCAGCCCAGTGACGGTGACATCCAGCTTTACGACAGCCCCGTTCTGCCGAGCCGCTGATACGAGGGACTGGGTGAGGCTGACCGGATCGATTTGGCGATCGCCAGGGGAATAGATGGCTCCCGTAATCGGCTGCCCGCCCAACTGTTGGCCTACCTGGGGATAGCGCGATCGCAGGGTCGCTTCGTCCCAAATCTCCAGCCGCCAGCCCTGGGACTGGCGCAGCGCTGCCAGATCCCGCCACTTGTCCCAGTTTTCGCCCTCAAAGCCCAGCATGAGGATGCCGTCCCGGTTGACGGGAATGGGCTGTCCGGCGATCGCCTCTAGTTCTGGAATCAAGGTCTCATAGCGGCGCAGGCTGGCATCCCGCAGCCGCCAGGCCCGCCCCTTGGTTTTCTGGCTAATGGCTCCCATCAGGACCCCGAGGGCAGCACCAGTGGAATCCTGGGCGGGCGGCTGGCGATCCAGCAGCGTCACCTGCAGATCGGGTAAGCGGCTCAGCTCATAGGCGATCGCCGCCCCCACCACCCCGGCTCCCACCACCACGACCTGGGTCATTCACCGTTCCTCCGCCTGATTCGCTTGTTTTTTGCGCCTTGCCGCTCTTTTCTCCCGTCTTCTCGCTCTTTTCCGCTCCTTGCGCCCTTCTCTCTCTTCCTTGCCCTGCATGGCCTCACCCACCACGACATTAAGCTGATCCCCAATGAGCATCACCAGCGAACTCAGGTAGAGCCAAAGCAGCAGCACGATTACGGCACCTACGGCACCATAGACCCGATTGTAGTTGCCAAAATGGGTCACGTAGAAGCGGAACAGTCCAGAAATCACCGCCCAGGAGATAGCGGCCAAAACCGCTCCTGGCAGAATCGGCTTGCCCGGATTCCAGTGGCTGGGGCCAAAGCGGTAGAGAATGGCAAAGGCGACAGACATGGTGCCTAGAGCCAGGGGCAGACTTAGGTACTGAGCGATGGTGAGCAGCGCCTGCTCCAGGAAGCTACTCCTGCGGGCAGCCTGTTGGATCAGAACGTCGAACAGGATATCGCTGAGGAAGACCAGGAAAGAGGCCAGGATGAGGAGGGCGATCGCCCCCAGGGTTAGCCCGATGGAAATGAGCTTAGCTTTCCAAAAAGGGCGGCGGCGACGACGGGGGATTTGGTGAATCTGGTCCATTGCCCGCATGGCGGCTCCCACAGCCCCGGACGAAATCCAGATCGCAAAAAAAAAGCTCAGAGAGAACAGACCGCTGTTGCTGCTGCTGCTCAGCTCCTCTGCAAAATTACTCACCAGGCGGAAAACCTCAAGGGGCACGATTTCGCTAACCCGTTCGATCATGCGCTGGAACCGGACGGTAAGCGGGGCAAAGAGGCCGATGGCTGTAAAGATTGCCAGGATCGATGGAAACAGGGCAAACATGGCGTTATAGGCAATCTCGGATGCTAGCCCCATCAACTGCTGCTCAGCGACGCGCTTACTCGTTTCCCAGATCACCCGTGGTGTCAGGTATCGGAAAAATCGAAAGAAACGCAGGTTCATCAGGCCCATCTGTCCGATCAGGTGTCCGATCACGATCTAGCCCGACCCCGTTATGACGCGACTATTGCCCGGTGTAGATATTGCCATCCCGTTCCCTGATTCCATCTTCAGAACGTCTTCATTCTAAGGTCATGCAGCAGGGGGGCGTCGGTCGATGGCATCAAGATTGCGATCGCTCAGGAACCTTGCCTCGGCAAGTTGGGCACGGTGATCGTAAACGTCGTCCAGCCATCTTGGCTAGCGGCATGGATCGAGCCGCCTAACTGCTCCACCAGCTTTTGCACCAGAGCCAGCCCCAGCCCGGTACCGCCCTGCTTCCAGGGATCGGCGTTGGGGACCCGATAAAATTTCTCAAAAATGTGGGGCAGCTCGGAGGCGGGAATTTCTGCCTGGTTGCGCGTGATGACGGTAATTCCGGGCGGGAGCGATCGCCCCAGCGGGTCCACCACCTCTTCGTTGCTGTACACTCCCAGCTCAATGGTGTGGTCTGAGGGGGTGTATTTGCAGGCATTGTTGAGCAGCTCAGCGAGGATGCGCTGCAGAATGTCGGCATCGGTGCAGAGCAGCGGCAGCGTCGGGGGGCAAACAACGTCGAGGTGCTGCTGATAGGTGGAAATGCGCGACTGAAAGGGCTCAACCACGCTGGGAATCCAGTCTGGCAGGATGATGGGACTCACTGTAATTGGATAGGAGGATACCTCCAGCTTCTGGAGATCCAGCAGATCGTTAATTAAATCAGCTTCCCGCTGGCATTCAGCTTCCAGGATCTCGAAGTAGCGCTGCCGCTTCTCTGGGGTGCCAGCTCGCTTTAACATGTGAATCGCCATTTTGACGTTGGAGATGGGCGTGCGCAGCTCGTGGGATACCGTGCTCAGGAACTCATCCTTGAGGCGGTTGAGTCGCTCTAGCTCGTGGACCTGACCCTGGGCAGCCTGGTAGAGGCGGGCCTGGCGAATGGCGATCGCACACTGATTGGCTACCTGTTGCACCAGGCGAATCTCAAACTCGTTGAAGATGTGGTCCTTATGGTTAATCAGCCACAAATCTCCCAGCACCTGCTGGGTACCCTCTGCTGACGATTCGGAATCAACAAAAATTGGGCAAGCCAGGAGCGCCACCTGACCTCGGGCCGGGTTGGGAATGAGGGAACAGAACTGGAAATATTGGCCCTGGCGCAGCTGGCTATAAATCTCGGGGAAGTCATTCATCTGGGCGACTCGCCCCCGATAGGCCGGGATGAAGTTGGTATATTCGTGGGAAATGGTGGAAGTCTCCTCCTCTAGGTCATAAAGGGCCGTGTTGCAGCCCCCCAGCTCCAGCACCTGGGCCAGCTCGCGCATGGCCGTTTGCAAAATTTGGCTCTCATCCAGCGAGTCGCGCACCTTGTCCGTGATGCGCTTTAGCATTGACTCAAACTCCGCCGCTGTGCGCACCTGCACGGTGCGCCGCTCGACCTCGGCCTCTAGGTCGGCATTGAGCTGCTGAATCTGGTGGTATAGGTGGGCGTGGTGGAGAGCAATGGTAACGTCGTCAGCGAGCTGACACATCAGCTCAATGTCAGTTGGGTGCCAGCAGCGGGGTGACTGTTGCAGAATGCTCAGCAGCCCAACGGGACTGTTGTCCCACACCAGGGGCACCACCAAAATGGCTTGAATTTGCTGCTGCTGCCAGACCGTTCGCAGCTCTGGCAGCAGACAGACGTGGTTTAAGTCATCAATGGCCGGGCACTGGTAGTGGATGAGCCGCTGCACCTGCTGCCGCAGGAGGCGATCGCTCAGAAGCAGCTCATCTCCGCTACTCCAGGTGAGGTCGGTGGCTTCAGCCTTAAGGGCGTTACTGGTCGCTGGCCCCTCAGATGCTAAATCACCCGCCTCCCCCACAGATTTGGAAGAGGGGGTAAGCTGGCAGGCAAAAACCCGGCCCGCCTGCAGCAGTGACTGCAGCTCACTCACGGTGCTTTGCAGAATCTCCTGCGGGTTTAGGGAGCGGCGAATGGAATGAGCAATCTTCCGTAGCTGCCGCTCCTGGTCAATGCGCTGCTGCAGAAAGGCGATCGCCTGCCGCCGTTCGGTAATGTCATGGAGAATCCAGCGAAAACCAGAGATGTCGTGGCAATGCTGATAAATGGGGCGAACAAAGAGATTAATCCAAATATCTCTGCCCTCGACATTGGGCAAGCAGACCTCGATTTGCCTAGTGATGTCGTCAGGCTGGGATAAACACTGAGCCAAAAGATTCGCAAGATCAATAGCAGATCGTTCAGAAATGAAGCGCTGAAACGGTTGGCCGATGAGATCTTCCTGCGTGCTTTGCAGTAGCCAAACCCCAACATCATTGACCTGCTCAATGACGCCAAGGGCGTTCGTCACGATATAGCCGACAGGAGCCTGCTCAAACAGCATTTGGTAAAAACGATGACTTTTAGACAGAACCTGACACTGTTGGGATAAATAACTATGCTTATTTTGTAAGTTTTCAGTAACCTGCTGCAGGTCAGTCATCGTTTGCGAGAGGTCGGCTAGCAATGCAGACAGGTCGCGCCCAGTAACTGGTGTGCTTTGCGTCGCCAGCCTTTGGTGAAAAGAATGCTGCTCTGAATGGCGCTTATTCACACTCAACGGTTTGCCTCCTCTGTATCAGCATGAGCTTGCTCACCCTGAGCACCGATGGCAGCATTCCTGATTGCTGCTCTGTACTCTAACCTCCAGCGCCGAGCAGCACCCGCGACAGCAGACACACTGCCGGGCATAACGGATTCAAACCAGATGAGAGGTGACGGAGGCATATTGCTAATGACCTGCTAGCTAAGGCTTACGCCGCACGGATACCAGCGAAGCATGCATGGCTGGCTAATCTAGGCTATGTAAATTTAATGCTGCCAAGAATGGGCGTGAAGCGGGAGGAGGTTCGCTTTAAAAAATTCTTTAGTAATTTCACTTTGAAACTTTAGGGCTATCTGAGCTAGATTATCCGTGATTCTGATGAATCAGTCGCGGATTTTCACTACTCTAAACTGTTTTAGCCGGTTGACTTGATTGTAACTGGGCAGAAGTCGTCTTCATCATGCGTAATTCTGCGTATTTTGGCAATAAGGATTTTGAAGAGTAAAACAAAGCCTGCCCCTACTTAGAACCTGCCCGAAAACCCTGATAGGAAATTTGAGTAAGTGCATGGCCATAAATAAAGCTAGTGGGGTGCGCCCCCCGCCATAGCGTCGTTTACTTATGGCTACCTACTTACCGAATGACGAATTTACGGCTGGGCACCGAGTAACGGTTTACGATGCCGTGTTGGCATCAGTACTCCAACAAAAAACCGGGAAGGGCGGTTGAGGCGCTTCCCGGTGGGGTGGATTTGAGTTGGGGCGATCGCCCGTCGAGGATGAACCTGATTTGAGCTTTTGCCTAAGTACCTGGGTTTGCTTGCGGCGCTGTCGCCCTCGGGCGCTTCCCCCTTTTCCTTTGGCGTTTCTGCCTTCTCGGCGGGGAGACTCCCACCGCTTTAGACGCTGAGCCATGACTCCTCCTGCTGCAACAATGTAGACATGGGCGGAGGGAGACTCGAACTCCCACGACCGAAGTCGCCACATTTTGAGTGTGGTGCGTCTACCAATTTCGCCATCCGCCCTTGGACGCATCCTCACTATTATAGCCAATTGAGCACTGCTTCAGCAGATTCTGGTAAGCCTGGCTGCTGCCCCATCGGTCAATTTCCCGCGCCCGTAACACCGGCAGTGGGTGGGTCAGCGGCTCGGTTTGGGCCTGCCCGATTAGACTGCCCATTTCGGTTTGAGCGACCTGATCGTAGGAGCGGGCCTGCTCCAAAAACGCGTCTAGGTTGAGCTGAGCGACTAGGCTGGGGGAACCGCCCGCCAGCTTCATGAGCACCGAGGCGACCACTCGGGCATCTTGAGCGACCAGCAAGGCAGCGCGATCGCAGGTAAACTCGGCACAGCGAATCCACTCCATCACTTGGGACTGTAGGCTTCGAGCGATGAGCCCGCCGAAGGGCAGCAGCTCCCCTGATGCCAGAATTAGCAGATTGGCTAACGTCAGGTAAAGGCTATGGTCACACTTGAGATGCCCCAGTTCATGTCCGATCACCGCCTGGATTTCGGCGGGGGTTAACAGCTCAACGAGGGAGCTGTGGAGCACCACAAAGGGCTGTTTGCCCCGAATTGCAAACGTGTAGGCGTTGGGGGCTGGATTTTGCCGCACGTAAAGCTGGGGCGGTTCCAGATCCAAAATTTCACAGGCATCTACCAGCAGCGCGTGCAGTTGGGGCAGCTGCTGGTCGCTCACCAGAATGCTGGAGGCAATGTTTTCGAGGTAAAACACCTGCTCGGCCAGTGGCCCAAGCACGGTGCGGATCAGCACGTCGATACCGGGAATCTGCTGCAGCGCCTGCGTCGCCTGGAGGTCTAGGGAATGGCGAAACTGTTCTGACTTTAGACCTCGCAGCAAAACCTTGGGGGCCTTGGTGGGCATGGTTTCAGGGGAAGTTGGTAAATTCACGGCAGTACTTGTGCTTAGGTGGTCGAGAAATGACGGATTGGGTCAGGCAGCGGGGGCGATCGCCTCACCGGACTCAACCTTTTTATAGCGCTTTTTCACGATGCTTTACGGATCTCTCCCCAGTAGGGCCAGCTCTGACGGCAAATTTGGCTAGGTGTAGTGGACGGATGCGCTCAGGTAATATGTGCTTTAAGATTAGTATTAGATTAAGGAGTGTAACAAATTATTTACGTTTACAGAGAGTTCGAAACCGATTCTCATGTCTTCCTTACTCTGGCATTTCTACTCTGACGTTTGGTTAGCCTGAATGAATTCGTCAATGTCATACTATCTGTTCTCTCGCTTGCTTCCGTGCATCCTGGCGTTTGCCGCTGCTTTTCTGACCTGGGCGACTGCACTGCCCGCCCACGCCTTCAACAATCCAGATTTGCTTCCCAATCAACCGACCAACATTATTGACCTGGCCGATTCCCTTGCTACCGTGCAGCAAGAAGAGCTGGACCAGAAGCTGCGCGCCTTTGAGGAGGAGACGGGCTGGAAGCTCCGCGTTTTGACCCAGTTTGAGCGCACCCCTGGTACGGCAGTGAAAGAATTCTGGGGCCTTGACGATCGCAGCGTTATGCTGGTCGCTGATCCTCGGGGGGGAAACTTGCTAAATTTCAGCGTGGGGGATGCTCTGTTTGAGCTGCTGCCCCGCACCTTTTGGATTGAGCTGCAAACTCGCTACGGTAACCAGTTCTTTGTGCGGGACAACGGGGAGGATGGCTCCATCCTCGGAGCGCTGGAATCGATTCAGGCATGCCTCAAGCAGGGGGGCTGTAATGTCGTCCCGGGTCTGCCGCGGGAGCAGTGGATTCTCACCCTCATTACCTCCATCGTGGGTGGCGTCGTTTGCGGCTTTGCTGCCCAACCCCGCCGGCCCAATCAGCCCATCGCCTGGCAGTGGATGCTAATCTTTTCACCGCTCTGGGGAATTCTGTTCATTGCCTTTGGCATTGGTCCGGTCGTTACCCGCACATCCGACTGGCTGCCGCTGGTGCGCAATGTTGCCGGGTTCGCCCTGGGGGCTGTGGTGGCTTACCTCACGCCCTTCTTTGGCAGCAGTTCCCCTGCATCAGAGGAGATGTAGCCAAGCCCTTGCCGTCGCTACTCGGCTGGCTGATCGGCCTCGGGAAAGGTCCGCTTGAAGTCATCCAGTAAGTCGTCCAGTTCTTCAAGGGCCTGGTTGACGTCGATCCGAAGCGTCCCTAAGTCAGGCTGTTCGAGCAGCCGCATGAGCGACTCGCGCTTTTCCTGGATGACGCTGATGCGCTGACGCAGATTCGCTGGTTCCATATCAGTGTTCTCTTCCTTACAACAGCAGGCATTATCTCTATATACCCTTGTTAAGGGTAGCAGCGCGAGCCAAATTCGTTAAGGACAGCTATTGCTGCCCCGTTGCGATCGCCCACTGCTCACGTTCCTTGCCAAACCCGTTCCAAATGGAGGCTTACAAGTTCCCATGCTACCGCGCACCTCGTTAGGCAGTCTTGGTCTGATCATTGGCGGCGTGCTCAGCGTCATCGGCTTCGTGGCCTACTTCGCTGACTACGCCACCCTCAACCTCATTGGCTTTTTCTACGGGATTCCTTTGTTCCTCGGCGGGTTTGCCCTAAAGGCTGCCGAACTTAAGCCCGTCCCCATCGTGCCGCCAACCCCCAAGGAGGTCGTCGCCGCGCGCGAGCAGCAGGCAACGCCGACCCAGCAGCAGGTTCGCAAAGACGTCACCCGCTATCGCTATGGCCAAGAGGCTCACCTCGATACCGCCCTTGAATATCTGGGCCTCAGCCCTACGGATGAGGAGCGTCCATTTCTGGAAGCGATTCGCGAAGAGCATGTCGAGGGCAGCTATCGCCTGGTTCTAACCTTTGATTCGCCGCTGCTGCCGTTTGACACCTGGCTGGAGAAGCGGGATAAGATTGAGCGATTTTTTGGACCGGGGGTGCGGGTCGTCCTCCATTCCGCCCAGGAGGACCAGGTAGAGTTAGCGCTCATCTCAGATCCCAGCGTCAATCCCCAGGCTGGCGAGCGCTCGACCGTCGAGAGCTAGACCCTGGATACCTACTCCTTCTCCAGCCGCACGGCGTACCATTGAAGGAATTCTCCGGCCCCCATGTCCAATTCATAAGCGGTATCGAGCAGGTACTCGGCCTGCTCGTCGATCTCAGAAAGGTGATGTAAGTCCCGCGGGAGATAGTCTTGCCGACTGGCCAGAACCTGCCGCAGGCGAGTTAAGAGCTCGTCGCGGGTGACGATCTCTTCCGGCTGGTTGGTTGCCAGCACTACAAACGACTGGGTGTCATAGAGTCGTGGGTCTACCATCACTGCCTTCCACTAGACGTGGTTTGCTACTCGTCTTCGGCAAACACAAAACGGTAGAGATCGCTGGGCGTTGGTTCTGGACTCTCCTCAGCAAACTTAACCGCTTCAACAATCACCTGCTGGATCTTCTGGTCAATGGTCTTCAGGTCGTCCCGAGACGCCAGATTGTGCTCAATCAGGTAGTTGGCCAGTCGAGTAATCGGATCGCGGGCCATCCAGACTTCCTTCTCGCTCTTGGAGCGGAGTTCGTCGGGATCAGCCAGGGAATGGCCCCGAAAACGATAGGTGAGCGCCTCAATTAGGGTTGGGCCTTCCCCAGCGCGGGCACGGGCGATCGCCTCTTGAGCCACTGCACGAACTGCCAGTACATCCATTCCGTCAACCTCAACGCCCACCATATCAAAGACGCTGGCCTTCTTGAAAATTTCTGGCTGGGACGTGGCTCGGTCGTGGGCCATGCCGATCGCCCACTTGTTGTTCTCCACCACGTAGATAACTGGCAGCTTCCACAGGGAGGCCATATTAAGGCATTCGAAGAACTGCCCGTTATTACTGGCTCCATCGCCAAAGAAGCAGGCAGTGACCTGGTTAGCGGTTTCGTCTCCCAGGACCTCGCGCCGATACTTGGACTGAAAAGCCGCCCCCGTTCCCACCGGAATTCCTTCAGCGACGAACGCAAAACCCCCCAGCAGATTATGTTCGCCAGAAAACAGGTGCATGGAGCCACCGCGCCCCCTGCTGCACCCCGTCTCTTTGCCAAAGAGCTCTGCCATCACCTCATGGGCCGGGACGCCAATGCTCAGGGCATGAACGTGATCCCGATAGGTGCTGCACACGTAGTCATCAGCGCGCATGGCTTTAACGACTCCTGTGGACACTGCCTCCTGGCCGTTGTAGAGGTGAACGAAGCCGAACATCTTCCCGCGATAGTACATTTCGGCACACTTGTCTTCGAAGGTACGGCCCAGCACCATATCTTCATAGAGCATCAAGCCCTCTTCACGGGTAACGGTTGCCTGCGTGGATGATACGGGTAATGTTCGTTCTTGAACCATTTGGCTGACTTTAGATCCTTACTCTTGCAATCATTCCAATAAAATAGCCTGCTGCCGGACGGCCCTCCCCTTGATGGAATGCATCCGTCCATTGCACATCTTATCCTTAATTTCAGCCCAGTTTAGTGGAAAACACTGCTGTGAACGGGTGGTTCTCCTGGAATCGGTTGACGCGGCGATCGCTTGCGCGCTGGAAAGGCTCAGTCTAATATAATCACTCATTGGCAGGGTCGCTGTAGCGCCGTTCCTACCTTATCCGCCAGACGAGCAAAACTCTGCCCGGTGGGGAATGGCCAGCAGAGAGGGATAGCCCCAGGCAGAAGCCAGGCGATCGCCCCTTTGCTACGCAATACTTTACATAGCATATCTACCTATTGCCATTCAGGTTGCGTACCATGTCTACAAATAGTGCTAACAACCCATTTGAAAACCCCGCTCGGGGTCTTTTGGAACAGAAGCTCTGGCGAGTTTTCAGATAAGCACTAGCTGCGAATGGCGTTGACTGCATATGGTTCTGGCTCAAACGGGCTTGTCTAGGTAACTGTCTAAAATAATACGCGTGGAGTAGCCGACTCTTGGGGACGTAAACAGTGCAAATACCGCTCGACTATTATCGGATTTTAGGGCTTCCCATTCAGGCGACTGACGAGCAGCTCAGGCACGCCCATCGCGATCGCACCCTGCAGCTTCCCCGGCGCGAATATTCGGAAGTGGCGATCGCCGTGCGGCGGCAATTGATCGACGAAGCCTACGAAATCCTCAGCGACCCAGCCCAGCGGCAAGCCTACGACGCCAATTTTCTGGCCAAATCCTACGAGACGCTTCCAGATCACGATGATGACCCGTCCACGCCCTCTCCCACAGATGAAGCCGAAACCTCTTCATCCTCTGACACCCCCGACCCCTACACCCCCAGAGTTGAAATTCGGGACGATCAGCTCGTAGGAGCGCTCCTCATCCTGCTAGAGCTAGGCGAGTACGAGCTAGTGCTGCGGCTCGGTCGCCCGTATCTCAGTAGCGGTAACGTCAGCCTAGCGAGCGGTCGCTTTGGCGAGCCAGATATTGTGGGAGCCGATATCGTCCTAACCATTGCCCTGGCTTGTTTAGAGCTAGGTCGGGAGCAGTGGCAGCAGGGGCAATATGAAAATGCGGCAGAATCTTTGGAAACGGGTCAGGAACTGCTGCTGAGAGAAGGGTTATTTGCCAGCGTCAGAGGTGAAATGCAAGCCGATTTATTTAAGCTACGCCCCTACCGAATTCTTGAGCTGCTTGCCCTCCCTGAGGCAAACGAGGCAGAGCGCTACAAAGGGCTGCGCCTGCTGCAGGATATGCTTCACGAGCGGGGAGGAATCGACGGCAGCGGCAACGACCAGTCCGGGCTGGGAACGGATGATTTCCTGCGATTTATTCAGCAGCTCCGTGGCTATCTTACGGTTGCCGAGCAGCAGAGCCTGTTCGAAGCGGAGGCCCGGCGTCCTTCGGCAGTGGCCACCTACCTGGCAGTTTATGCGCTGATTGCGGGAGGCTTTGCCTACCGCCAACCCGCCTTGATTCGACGAGCCCAACTGCTGCTGGTACGGCTAAGCATCCGGCAGGATGTCAGCCTGGAGCAGTCAATCTGTGCGCTGCTGCTGGGACAAACGGCGGAAGCCAGCCACTTTCTGGAGCAGAGCCACGAGCAGGATGCCCTTGCTTATATTCAGGAGCATTCCCGCGGGGCCCCCGATTTGCTGCCAGGGCTGTGCCTCTATGCCGAGCAGTGGCTTCAGGGCGAGGTATTCCCCCACTTTCGCGACTTAGCCGAGGAAACCACGTCCCTCAAGGACTATTTTGCCGATGCAGAGGTGCAGAGCTATCTAGAGGAGATGCCCCACGAGGCCGATAGTTTAAGCGACTGGGAAGCGGCTGCTTCCCCCGGCTACGGACGCAGCCAGGCTCGCTACGGCAACGGCGTCTCCATGCCCACTCCTGACAGCTATAGCCGCACCGGAGCCGCCACGGCCACAGTGGGTAGTGCCGTTTACGCAAACGGGCAAGCCAGCATGAGCACAGCTGCCCTACCCGTGGCGGAGCGGGTGTCTCAGCTCTCGCCAGAAGGTCGCCTCAGTCAGCGGGAGACGGGCGGCGACGGCGACGGGCCGCGCGACTGGCGATCGCGCTCTAGTAACACGATTGGCAACACTGAGTTGAAAACCCCAGCAGGGACCGTCCTCAGCCGCCGTCGCGAGAGTAAGTCCCATTCTCCTCGGCTCGATCGGCTGCTCTTCCTGGCGGCAATGGGGGTGATTGGCGTGATTATTCTCTGGGTGCTGGCGAGCTGGGTTTTTGGGCTAATCAGTGAGCGATCGCAGACTTCCCCGCTTGAGGGCGAGCAGCTGCAGCTGTCCTTAAACGAGCCCGTTGTGACCCTCCCAGACCCCAATGAGGCTCCTCCTGCCCTCGCCAGCGTAGACGGACCCCTCACCGAGGAGGGAGCTGCTGAAGTAATTCGCACCTGGCTGGCAGCCAAGTCGGCGGCAATGGGCGAAAATCACAACGCTGACCCGCTCGCCGATGTCCTCGTAGGTTCCCTGCTGGATAAATGGCAGCGGCTGTCTACCAATGCTCAGGCTGCCGGAGAATATGTCGAGTACGAACACCCCAACCTCACGGTGGAGTCAGTGGAGTGGGAGGAAGACGCTCCGGATCAAGCAATGGTCTATGCTACGGTCACTGAGGTGGGCAACTTCTATCGTGACGGCCAGATTGAGCTAGCCCAGTCCTACGACAGCGAAGTGCAGGTGATCTACGAATTGATTCGCAACGACGACGGCTGGAAAATTCAGGACATCAGTTTGCGCTAAAGGCATGACCGATACGCTGCTGCAGGCATACGCTCCCCTCCTGGGCTGGTCGGGACTGGGATTTATCCTGTTTCTGATCTTGCCAGAGCAGGTACCACGGCTGCTGGGCCGCGCCTTATTTTGGGTGGGGGTGCCTCTGGAGATCTTGGCGCTGACGCGACAGACCGATTTTGCGGGGGCTGTGGGGCTTTCCCCGATATTTACCATCGCCGCCCTGCTGGTGGCGATTCCCACGGCCTGGGTCGCCCTCCAGGTTTTACGGAAGGGGGAGCGATCGCCCAATCATCCCCCAGCCGAGACCGATTCCAGCTCCCCAGCTGCCGCCGCACCGTCTTTTCTCCCTGCTGCCCAGGGTTGGGAGAGTCAGCCGCGCCAGGGCAGCTTTCTGATTTCGGCGGCTATCGGCAACACGGGTTTTGTTGGACTGGCGATCGCCCCCATCTTCGTCAGCGACACCTACCTGAGCTGGATTGTGTTCTACAGCGTCACCCACAATATCGTTGGCACCTATGGTCTGGGGGTGCTGATTGCCAGCTATTTTGGGCGCTCGATCACCTCCCGCCGCTGGTGGACGCTTCTGAGGGACGTGCTCACGGTTCCCTCCCTCTGGGCGTTTGGGGTCGGGCTGGCGACCCATAACGTGCCCCTGCCGCTTTCCCTGGAAACGGGCCTCCGGGCCTCCGTGGGCGTTGTCATTCCGGCAGCCCTGCTGCTAATGGGCATGCGCGTTAGCCAGATTCAGGGATGGAAGAGCCTCAAGGCCAGTCTGCTACCTGCCGCTATTAAGGTGCTGGTGCTGCCCGCCCTGGTCGGCCTGGTGGCCACAGGTATTGGCATCGTCCCCGATGCCCGGTTGGCTCTGGTGCTGATGTCGGGGATGCCGACGGCCTTTGCTGGGCTGATCCTAGCGGAGGAATACAACCTCGACCGCGACCTAATTGCTAGCAGCATTGTCTTAACCACCGGACTCCTGATAGTCACCCTGCCTCTGTGGTTAGTAGGGTTTGGCAGCTAGAAGAGAGGGCGATCGCTCCCCAATGCCCAGTTACGAAGGTCCGAATCGCTTCCACCCCGATCTCCTCCGCCTGCCCAGGTAAATCAACTGGCGTTAGACTGAATCTGGGTTGTTCAACCCGTAGATATCAGCATCAGTCGTTATTTGCCAGGGAACCTATTCATGGATGAATCCACCCTGAAGGTCTTGCTTGAAGAGCTAAAGCATCCCGATGAAGCGGTTCGAGAGCAAGCAACCCATCAGCTTTGGCAAACCTGGTTTCAGCAAAAGGGGGAATACGGGCTAACCGCCCTGCAGCAAAGCCAGATTGCGCTTCAGGCCGGAGAATATCTTGAAGCTGAGGCCATTCTCACGGACCTTATCAGTGACCAGCCCGACTTTGTGGAAGCGTGGAACCGGCGCGCAGTGCTCTACTACATGCGGGGGCAGTATCGCAAATCCCTGGTCGATTGTGAGGCCGTTGTCGAGCTGGCCCCATTTCACTTCGGCGCGCTGCACGGCATGGGGCTGTGCCATGCTGCCCTGGGCAACTATCAGCTTGCTATCCGGGCATTCCGCCGCGCCCTCGATATTCAGCCCTACGCCCTAATCAATCAAAAGCTCATCCTAGAATGTACCGCCCGCCTGAGCTAGTGTAGAACGACTATTCCTGATTTATGCCACGACGGCTGGATATTGTTGAAGGAAAATCCTGTGACTCCTTCGCTGCCGTCTCACTGATTCGTTCTGCCAATGACGAACGCCTCCATTTATGAGCCCCCCACCTCCATCCTCGGCACCAACATCGCCCCCGATCTGCTGTACTGGGTCGATCATCAACTGCAGGCGGGGGCACGACTACTGCTCATCGACCTGTGCCAGGTAGAAACGATTGACAGTAGTGGAATTGGTACCCTGATGATTGTGCGCAACCGGGTCCGGCGAGTGGGGGCGAGGCTGTCGCTGTGCTCTCTCAACTCCCAAACTCAGGCTGAGCTGGAGCGGGCTGGATTGGCGGAGAAGTTCGAGGTATACGCCAATCGCGATGAGTTTGAAACCTTCCTGCCTACGGATGAGTTCTGAGCGATCGCGATCGCCCCTGCCCTCATCACGCCCCTGCCCCCATCACTGTAGTCTCACGGTCCCAGTTCATCCCAGGCGCTGCCTCCTATTCTGAGCAATAATGGGGCAGAACGCTAAATCGATAACGGCGGGAACTCGATATGGATCGATCGAAAATTGTGGCCATTGTTACCGGGGCGATCGCCCTGCTGCTGAGTTTTGCCTACCTGGCGGTGGTGCAGTTTCTGGACTTCCGCGGCGAAATGGTGCCCGCACCTCAAGATTTAATGGTCCTGGGACACTGGGGGGTCACATCAGCAGGTCAATTCCCATTTCCTTAAAGTCAAACCCGTGGAGGTAGTTGCGGTCAGCCTCCCGGCTCGCAACCCAGAGATGCCGGTCATCCGCCAGGGCGATCGCCGTTGGCTGATTTGGCCCTATCACCCGATTGATGCCGTAGCCCTCACGGTCGAGAATGAGCATCTGGCCGCCCTCATCCATAACCAGGTAACCCCACGGAGCCGTCGCGATGAAGCGCGGTTCAATTTCAACAGGGATGCGCATCACCCGAAACGGCTTTAGATCGATCAGCGTAATCGAGCGTGGATCGTGGCGATCGAGGGCCAGCAGTTGATAGGGGTTGGGGGTTTTAATCGCAGTTTTTAGCAAAATGGGCAGGTAAAGCGCTCCCAGCCGTGTCCCTCGCCGGGTGACCACTTCGATGTGAGTGCCAAGTTCCATTGATGCAGGGGAGCGATCGCCCTCATCCCGGTGTGCTCCGTTAGTGGCAGCACTGCCCCTGTCTCGGCCATCGCCATAGCGGCGAGTGTCTTGAATGCGGCAAAACGGTTTCCGGCGCGGGCATTCTGAGATTACCGCCACATGACGCGCATCTAGAGCGACAACGTGCAGCAGTTCTGAAGAAGCCCCCGCACTGGCCAGCCGAATGGTGTGGCGGGCCAGCGCGCCCACTCCAGCAGGTGACAGGGGATAGAACTGCAGAGTGCTAAAGCCCGTCCGGGGACGAATCTGGCGCAGGTCCGCTACCACAGCCAGCCACTGTCCCCCATCGTTGATGGTCGCGACGCAGTCGTGCTCCAGCTGGTGCAGAAGGCGGGGCACCAAATCTTCCCGCTCCGCATGATATTCAAGCCGATAGACCGCATTTCGAGTCAGGGCAAAGCATCCCGCGGCGCTAGTCAGCAGTTGCTGTACGGGTTCGGGCAGACGGGTAATCTGCCAGCTTTTACCAACGATACAGTTGGCGGGTCGCATGACAGGCGCTTGGGGCACCTGTGCTAGCCGGGCGGCAACGCGATCGCCGCTAGCGTAGAAGAGGTAAGGCGGTGAAGCGATTGACGGCATCGCCTTACCATTTGCCCCCAAGCTGGCAGGCGATCGCCACGGTAGAGAACTCAACGCCAACCGGGTCGCCATGTGCTGAAGCGGTTCACGCTTCCAGCCAGCGATCTGACAAACCGGGGACAGGGCCTCTAGCTCCATCAGGGGAGACGGGGTGAGGGACGATGGCGTATCCCCAGTTAGGTCCCAACCTTCGGCGGTGGCGATCGCCAGCAGGTCGGTCAGCATTTCCGTCGCCGACTGATAGCGTCGGGCCGACAGTTTCTGGAGTGATTTCTGAATCACCGGGCGCAGCGTTGAGGGAACCCGCTCTGGAAACTGCACGGCCTGATTCAAATGGGCCGACATCAGGGCCGCAGGGGTGCCGGAGAAGGGCCGCCGTCCTGCCACCAGCTCAAACAGCAAGATACCGACCGAGTACAGATCGGTCGTCGGCGAGTACTGGCCATAGAAACGCTCTGGAGCCATGTAGGCGGGCGACCCCGTATTTCCCGCATGCTGCCGCGAATATTCCTGATTGAGGCGGGCGATGCCAAAGTCAGAAATCTTGGCTACCCAGCCGTCAGCCCGGAGGCTCAGCAGAATGTTCTCTGGCTTGATATCGCAGTGGACAATGCCCCGGGCGTGGGCGTGCTCTAGCCCCATGAGGATGTCGATCACCAGCTTGATGCCATACCGCACCGTGAGATAGCGTCCATCCATCATCAAGTTGCGCAGGGTCCCGCCCTCACAGTAGTCCATCACCAGGTAGCGCCCCGTGCGAGTGTGCTCCAGGGCATAGCAGGTGACAATATTGGGATGCCGCAGGCTGAGCAGGAAGCGCAGCTCCCGCAAAAATTGGCGGGTGGGAAACCGCTCCTTCTCTAGATTCTTTAAGGCAACCAGCCGCCCGGTTTGGCGATGCACAGCACAGTAGACTTGCCCAAACTGGCCCTGTCCCACCAGGCCAAGCCGACGATAGTGTGACGATTTGAGCGGTACTCCAGAATGGCTAATCACAGCGACACGCGACAACGAATTCCCGTTGCCTGGACGTTATTCTCTAGACGTAAGTAGATAGCCATAAACGAACGAAGCTATTGTGGGTGCGCCCTCGACGGGGGCGCACCCCCGAGAAAGTAAGTTTGTTTAACTACTTGAAGGCGATCGCGATAGGCGAACATGACGGGATGACGGAGACAGATTTAGCCACAAAGCTGCTGTAGGATGGCATCGTGATTCAGCCCTCGTTCTACCATGTCCTCAGCGGGCTGCAGCCGCTTGGTTAGCCCCAAAATGAAATGGTTGCAGTCGGCCCCCATTGATTCGCAACTGGTTTGAACACAGTGTAGCTCGCGGCTAGTGAGCTGACTAAAGAAGGCGCTGAGAGCCCCCGCCTCTAGAAAACAGGCCGGTTTGGTGCTGTTCTGGGCTTCCTTGGCAAAGGGAGAATTCCAAATCTTGACCAGCAGAAAGCCGCGGTGGTGGTAGCTCTGGTCTAGCTCGATGCGGCCCCACCCGTGGGTAACCCAGCACTGGCGGAAGCACTGAAGAAATTCTGCCATTGACATATCGGCCACAGCTTTATGGTAGTAGTCGGTCAACTCTTCGCAGAAGCGGGCGTAGAAGTTTTTCCCCCACCAGCGCCCGCAGTTGAATAGCACCATGCCGGAAGCATGACCGGTTTCGCTTTCCAGCCCGGCATAAATGCCCTGAATCAAAGTTGCCGGTAGCGCCAGGAGGCGATCGCCCCGACGGTTCTCCAACAGCCCCAGCTCTAGGTCGCCTTTGACGTAGACATCGCTCGCGAAGTAATTGCTGGGAATGTGATTGTCAACCAGTAAGTCGGTAATAGAAATCATAGGACTACATAAAGATCAAAGACGGATTGTTAGGTTCAGTCGAGCGCCATTAGCTAATTAATGCGCCGCCGCCGCAGTGGGCTGGATGAGCGCCCGTTCAGCCATGGTCAGGTGGGGCTGGATCAGTCGCAGTTGGTTAGGGGTTAGGGTTTCGCTCAGACGCTGGTTTAGCAAGCGGTAGAGAGCGGTATCGAGAGCCTGGGTGTTAAAGACTTTGACCGTTTCTTCCAGCCAACTAATCAGGCGGTTTTGCAGAAATGACTCGTCGTTGAGCAACATGCCCATGGCCGAATAGCGCATCACCAGCAGCGCATTTTTGAGACAGCGCTCCAGCACCTCGGTCTTCTCGTTGGGGAACTGCTGTTCAAGCTGCTCCACCACCTGCTGCATCACGCTCACTTCCTGGTCGCGTAGGTGGCGGTAGGTCTCCAGGCGATCAGGCAGAGACTCAACGTAGTGATTCAGGATGTCTAATTCATTGGGCTTTAGGTAACGATTTTCCGCCTCATCAAACATGGCGTCGATTTGGGGATGCATAGCATGTCCTCACGCTTACAAAATTGGCAGGAATGTGGGTATAGGTTGGGTAAGTAGGTTGGCACAATTTAATTCATGTTACAAAACCGGGGGAGCGCCCCGCCGGGGCGCTCCCCCG
>JBHJGR010000064.1:0-2858 GCA_050331615.1 Elainellaceae cyanobacterium | reverse complement strand
TTTGCTTTTCGAGGTCGTATCCATATTATCATTGACCTGAATTTTGCTTGCATCCCCCACATAGAAGAAAGCATTTGGAGCGGCAATGAGGAGGACGAATATTTGGTTGGCGATTGGGATGGAGATGGTCGAGATAATATTGCCGTTCGGCGCGACAACCTGATTCTCATGGATACGAATTTTGACGGCATTCACGACATCGAACAAACCTTTGGGCGTGGCAACGATGAGGACCAGTATTTAGTTGGTGATTGGTATGCAGCGGGTCGAGATCATATTGCTGTCCGCCGTGGTAATCAGCTTTTGGCAGATGTCAATTTTGACGGTGTTCATGAATTCCAAGAATTTTTCGGTCGCGGGAACGAAGAGGATGAGTATCTTGCTGGCGATTGGAACGGCGATGGATTTGAGAACTTTGCCGTTCGTCGTGGCAATCGTATTTTAATGGACTTTGACTTTGGTGGTGGCCATGATTTAGAACAGGTGTTTGGTGCTGGTAAAGAAGAGGATGACTATTTAATCGGAGATTGGGATGGGGATGGCCTAGACAACATTGCCGTTCGTCGCGGTAATCGTATCTTGATGGATACTAACTTTGACGGCACCCACGACTTCGAGCAGACGTTTGGACGTGGTTAGGGAACATGATTAGCCACTGACCACTGAATGTTGGGTGGTGTGAGTAACCTCCCACCACCTAGCACTGCACAATTCACTACTTATCCTCCACAGATGATTTCTCCCTCAGCTTCCACGGTGATCGGGTACGAATCCCATCATTCAGGACATACGCCAGGGGCTTGGCGGAGCGTTGTTGGCGAAGCGGCTACCAAAACAATGTTGCCCGCTTCGTCAATTCGCCACCCCTGCGCTTCCACAATTGGGGCTGATGCGGCATCTGGGCGATCGCTGCCTGACTCCGCCGAAGCACTTGCGCTACCTGGGGGCGCAGTTACCAAATCGACATAGCTGCCGTCACCGCTGTGGATTTCACCCGCACCAGGGGGAAGTCCGCCCCGTCCCGTGACGACAAACTCGCCCTGGGATGCAGCCCTGTTTCCCCCAGTTGGACAGGTCTGGGCAATTTGCTGCGAGGCATCAACCACATCGGTAGGCAGCTCAGTTAGTCCCTGGCCTGGGTCGGTGTTGGGCTGAAGGATGGTGACATTGCCGGGGACACCTGCTTGCGAACTCGCGTCAATGTCATTGGTGATGGGTTGCTCTTCCCGGACTTCCAGGTTGAAAACACTTTGGGCGGCGATGCTGATGTTGCCGCCATCGCCGCGATTGGCATTAGCGATAATGTTGCTGTCCTGGTCGGCAAAGGCAAAAACCAGGCCATCTGCCGCATCGACAGTGACGTTGCCGCCATCTGCGGCAGCAAAAGCTTCGGCAGAAATCTCGCTACCGTTGCCCATCAGTAGCAAATCCACCTCTTGTAGATTGATCTCAGCGCCTTCGGCTCCTGCGCTTAGTCCAGTGGCTGCCGTCAAATCTCCTTGATTAAGACGAACCTCGCTGGCCGTGACGTTCAAGTTGCCCGCTTGGCCTTCAGGGCTGCTGACTGTAGCGGCTGCCCCACCTGTAACAGCGAAGTCGCTGGCCCGCACCGTCAGGTCTCCAGCCGTGCCGCGATCGCCCGTTGCCTGAACAGTTAAACCGGCTGCCTCGCCTCCAAAGCGACCGCTCAACCTCACAGCATCTGTAGCATTTACAGATAAACTCCCCGCTCGTCCTGTCTCGGTTGACGCCGAAACCTGGCTGTCTATGACCTGTAAATCTGCCAATCCCCGCAGGCGAATCCCACCCCCGATACCCGTCAGGGTCAAGGCAGAAATCTGCGACTCATCCTCAAGAATCAACACGCGGCTGTTTAAGTTGATGCGACCCGCATTACCCGCCCCGTCTGCTTCAGAAGAGATGCGGCTGTCGGATAATCGAATCAGGCTGGCTGGGGCTTGCCCAGTATTGACGGTCACCTGCCCGGCCTGGCCATCCCCGGTGGAAGCCGAAATCTCTCCCCGGTCGAGCCTCAAAGCGCTGATGCCACCTAAGTCAATATCGCCCCCCCGCCCGGAAATGGTGGAGGCAAAGATGCCTGCTCCCTCTTGAAGAACGAGTTGCCCAGTATTGATGCTAATTTCGCCCGCATTGCCGCCCCTTGCCTCTGCCCGCACAAACAGCCCAGCAGCATCGCCATTGAAACGCCCCCGCAGACGCACCGCATCTGCGGCATCCACCGTCAAACTACCGGCCCGCCCCGTCGCGGTTGACGCCGAAATCTGGCTACTATCCAGCCGCAGCGCATCCAATCCCAGGAGCGAGATATCCCCGCCTTGCCCGGACAGCGTAGTGGTCGAAACGGCTGACCGCCCCTGGAGGGCAAGCTGCTGCGTATTCAGACTCACCTGCCCGGCGTCGCCAGCCTCTATGGCTTCGGCGGCGATGCGGCTCCCATCTGCGAGCCGTACTCGATTGGCGGCAGGTCGCCCATTGTTTAGGAGAATGCTACCGCCCTGACCGCTTTGGGTGGAGGCCGTGATGGTGCTGCCGTCGCGCAGCCGCAGTAAATCAGAAATTTGCAGGTCAATATTGCCGCCGCTGCCCGACTCGGTTTCGGCGGTTAGTTGGGCGCGATCGCTGAGCAAGACTGTGCGCGCATTCACGTCCAGGTTACCAGCGGCACCGTTGCCCGCACTGCTGACTGTCGCCCGAGCCCCTGCTGCCAGGGTTAATCGTCCGGTATTGATGGTGAGGCTACCTGCGGTGCCGTCACGGCCTGCCTCAACCAGCAAGCCGCCCTCGCCGCTGAGGCGCACCGAGTCGGTGGCCGTGATGGCGATGCTACCGGCAGTGCC
>JBHJGR010000063.1:0-14219 GCA_050331615.1 Elainellaceae cyanobacterium | reverse complement strand
ACCAGCGTCAGCTTGGTCTGCTCCGTTGCGGGAATTTGGTAAAACCGGCCAAATGGGTTGAACTGCCGGGGACGGTTGGCCAAATCGAGGGCCTGCCAGCGATCGCGCCAGATGCCAAAGCCCCAGGAGAAGACGCGGCGCGACACTATAAAGTCCGTCGGGATTTGGCCTGCCAGCCCTTCTGGAAAGTTGGCATAGGCGCTCACCGAGCAGACTTGAGAATGGGGACGGTAAGCTGCCAGCAGCCGACACAGGCGATCGTAAAAGTGGGGGTTGGGCACGTCGTCGTCTTCCAGGTAAACCAGAGCATCGTGGCGGCTGAGAACTTCGGTGAAGCCTGTAATTACGTTCTGGTCACAGCCCAGGTTGCGCGATCGCCGCACAATTTCGATGGGTATGGTGGTGGATAGGGCATCCAGCAGGGCAACACAGTCCTGAATGAGTGGCTCGTCCTGAGTATGGCGGGCACCGTCTAGAAACGCGATGATGTAGGGAGGGAGGAGGGTCTGCTGACGAATACCGGCGAGAACCTCCGCCAGCAGGTCTGGACGGGTAAAGGCAGTGATGACGAGGGGCGGCAGCGGTTCCGGCAGCGGAACCTGATCTAGACAGGTGGGTAGCTGTGAGGCTTCGGGTGGAGGGAGGGTGGAGGAAGGAGTGGACTGCCGCATAGGGGTTAGCAGAAGCGTAGAAGGTGTACGAGGGTTGATCGAAGGACAGTCATAGAATGCCCAGAGAAGCGGGTAAGTAGTTCAAACTTGTAAAGCTCAGCAATCTGAAGAGTATGGCGTTACGCTTTCGCGTTAGGACATTCAAGCGGTGTGGAACCCGCGTAACGCAGGGGTTCCACACTCAAACCTCAGCCCGTAGGGCTATATAGGGAATGGGACTGAGTATATGTGCGTAGCTAGGGGTTGATGGACGGCGTGGAAGAGTGGCTAGAAATTGGTAAAATCGTTGCGCCTCAGGGGCTACAGGGCGAGATGCGCGTCTATCCCAGCTCAGACTTTCCGGAGCGCTTCCTGAAGCCGGGGCTGCGATGGCTACAGTGCCCAGGAGAAGCCGAGCCGCAGCCCATTCAGCTATTAGCCGGTCGCTTTGTCGATGGAAAAGGGCTATACGTCATTACCCTAGAGGGGATCAGCGATCGCGCCCAGGTAGAGGCGCTGCGAGGATGTCGGCTGCTGGTACCGGAGAGCGATCGCCCCCCGCTAGAAGACGGTGAATACCACGTCGCTGACCTGATTGGACTGAAGGTATACGACCAGGCCAGCAATGCTTTAATCGGCACCGTGCGGGATGTACTTTCGGCGGGTAATGATCTGCTGGAGGTGGAGCTGGCGGCTGGTTTGACAGAACCCGCCGAGGGCGTGGATACCGTTGAACCGTCTGTTGCCCAAAACCGAGGTAAGCGAGCCAAATCACGCAAGCCGCCAACGGTGCTGATCCCTTTTGTGGAGGAAATTGTGCCTGTTGTGGATTTACAGCAGCGGCGGATTGCGATCGCCCCACCCCCCGGTCTGATTGAGTGAGGCGAGCAACATCGGGCAAAACATACGACAATAAAGCGGCGAACGATTATGAACCATTACAAAGTGGGACAGTGATGGAACCAGTCAAAATTGGCATTATTGGCGGCAGCGGCCTCTATCAGATGGAAGCGCTGACGGACGTGACCGAGGTACGGGTGAACACGCCTTTCGGCGACCCCTCAGATGCGCTAATTGTTGGGACTTTGGAAGGAACGCGAGTTGCCTTCCTGGCTCGCCACGGTCGGGGCCATCGCTTCATGCCATCGGAGCTGCCGTTTCGTGCCAATATCTACGCCATGAAATCCATCGGCGTGGAATATTTGATTTCTGCCTCAGCGGTGGGATCGCTCAAAGAAGAGATGAAGCCGCTGGACATGGTGCTGCCCGATCAGTTCATTGACCGGACTAAGAACCGGATTTCCACCTTTTTTGGCGAGGGGATTGTGGCCCATATTGCTTTTGGGGAGCCGATCTGCGCCAAGCTGGCGGGAGTACTGGCGGAGGCGATCGCCAGCCTCGATTTCCCCGGGATCAGCCTGCACCGGGGCGGTACTTATGTGTGCATGGAAGGCCCCGCTTTCTCCACCAAGGCCGAGTCCCACCTCTACCGCTCCTGGGGCGCGTCGGTTATCGGCATGACCAACCTGCCCGAAGCCAAGCTGGCTCGCGAGGCCGAAATTGCCTACGCCACCCTTGCCCTGGTGACCGACTACGACTGCTGGCACCCCGACCACGATAGCGTCACCGTTGAAATGGTGATCGGCAACCTGATGAAAAATGCCGCCCATGCCCAGGCCGTAATCCGGGAAGCGGTGCGTCGACTGGGCCAAAATCCTCCCCCTTCGGAAGCCCATGATGCTCTGAAGTATGCCATCCTCACTCCCCTGGATCAGGCCCCAGCAGCTACGAAAGAGAAACTGGGGCTGCTGGTGCAGAAATATCTGGGATGAATGGCACGGCTGGTGGGCAGTGCCCACCCTACGGTTCTAGCGAACTTTCATCAGGAAACCATGAAGATTTTGGCAGACAAAATTGAGCTGCCGTTTGTATCATGGGCATCAGACTTAAAGCTATTCCCACTATCCGCACTTAACTTAGAGGTAAGCCTGTGAGCCCAGAGACGCTCGTTTCCCCATCTACCGCCGCAGTATCCATGTCGCCTGCTGAATTCGATCAGTCGGTGATGACTACCTACGGGCGTTTTCCCGTCGTGCTAGAACGGGGGCAGGGTTGCCGGGTTTGGGATGCAGACGGACGGGAATATCTAGACTTTGTCGCGGGCATCGCCACCTGCACTCTGGGCCATGCCCATCCAGCCATGGTGGAGGCCGTCACCCAGCAAATCCAGAAGCTGCACCACGTCTCCAACCTCTACTACATTCCTGAGCAGGGAGCGCTAGCCCAGTGGCTGGTGCAGCACTCCTGCGCCGATCGCGCTTTTTTCTGCAATTCGGGCGCGGAGGCTAACGAGGGAGCCATCAAGCTGGCCCGTAAATATGCCCACACAGTACGCGGCATCGACAATCCCGTCATTCTCACGGCCAACGCTAGCTTCCACGGGCGCACCCTGGCGACCATCACCGCCACGGGCCAGCCCAAGTACCAGAAGAACTTTAATCCCCTGGTGCCGGGATTCCACTATGTGCCCTACAGCGACATTGGGGCACTGGAAGCGGCGATCGCCCACCTCGATCACGACCAGCCCCAGGTGGCCGCCATCCTGCTGGAAGCCCTCCAGGGAGAAGGGGGCGTGCGACCGGGCGATCGCGCCTATTTCCAGCGGATTCGCGAAATCTGCACGGAGAAGAACATCCTGCTGATTCTAGACGAAGTGCAGGTGGGCATGGGCCGCAGCGGTCAGCTCTGGGGTTACGAAAACCTGGGCATTGAGCCGGATGTTTTCACCTCCGCTAAGGGGCTGGGGGGCGGCATTCCCATCGGTGCCATGCTCTGCAAGTCCTCCTGCGACGTGTTCCAGCCGGGGGATCATGCCAGCACCTTTGGCGGCAATCCCTTTGCCTGCGGCGTCGCCCTCACGGTCTGCCAAACGATTGAGCGGCAGGACATTCTCGGCAACGTGCGGCAGCGGGGTGAGCAACTGCGGGCCGGACTGGGGGCGATCGCCCAAACTTATCCTCACCTGTTTCAGGAGGTGCGGGGCTGGGGTCTGATCAATGGCCTGGTGCTCAAGGATGATACCGACATGGTCTCCGCCAGCATTGTGAAGGCAGCGATGGCAGAAGGGCTGCTGGTGGTGCCAGCGGGACCAAAGGTGGTGCGGTTCGTGCCGCCGCTGATTGTGACTGAAGCTGAGGTAAGTGAGGCGATCGCCGCTCTGGAACGAGCAATGGCAACGCTATAGAAACTGCCGTGAGCCCATTAGCGCTCCAATTCGTGGCAGTTCACGACCGGCAGGTGGGCGTTAGGCTTGACGCCGAACCGCTCACCTAAGTATAGACAGCCTCGATAGTGGAGGAGAGTCACCGCATCAGGAATTGCAGTATGGGCTTGGTGGATGCCGATGGGCAGTCCTCGGTAAGTGCCGCAGGGATGGGAGGAAAGGGGGGCGATCGCTGAGACGGAGGACTGGTAATTGACGCCACGATAGCGGAGTTCCATGATGCACCTCGCGAGAATATAGGGGGTTAGCTTCTATGGATACATCCAACTGATCTGCTGACGATTCCGCAGGTGCCAGGTAGCCCCTATCAGCTTCAGCATCTCCACGGTGGGGTGCACATCATGGGTGCGCACCAGGGTCGCCCCCCGCAGCACCGCCGCTGCCGTTGCGCCCAGGGTGCCGTAAAGCCGCTGGTCCACTGGGACGGGCTGCTCCCGGCTGCCCAGCACCGCGCCAATGGTGCTTTTGCGGGAAATGCCCACCAGCACCGGGTAGCCCAGGGCCACGAACTGATCCACCTCCGCGATCAGACGCAGATTTTCTGCCATTGATTTGCCAAAGCCAAAACCCGGATCAGTGACGATATGGGCGACTCCGGCGGCTTCGGCCTGGGCGATCGCCCCTTCCAACGACTGTTTCACCGCCTGCACCACGTCATCGTAGTGGCGCTCGTGGGGCATGGCTCCAGGGCGACCGAGGGAGTGCATCACGATCAGAGGCGCACCCAGTTCGGCAGCGACCTTAGCCGTATCGGGAAAGAGGCGCAGTCCGGTAATGTCATTGACGATATGGGCACCGGCCTCCAGGGCAGCGCGGGCCACGTCGGGCTTGTAGGTGTCAATGGAAATCAGGGCTTCGGGGAACTGATGGGCGATCGCCGCCACCACGGGCAACACCCGCCGCTTTTCTTCATCCGCTGATACGGGTTCAGCCCCCTGGCCATAGACGGAACCCTTGGGACGGGAAGACTCGCCGCCCACGTCGACAATGGTCGCGCCTTGCGTCAGCAGTTGCTCGACCCGCGCCAGAGCTGCATCCCGCTGCAGGAACTGGCCACCGTCAGAGAAGGAGTCAGGCGTGACGTTGAGGACGCCCATAACCTGCGCTCCGCCGCTGATCCCCGGTCGGCAGTCGAGGATGCGGCCCCGGCAGTTGAGCTGGAAGCGATCGCCCTGAGGATTTCCCGTTGCGCTACTGGACATAGCTGAAATAGCGATGAGCCCTCAAAGATAGTTATTCGTCAAACGAATGTAAATGTCCAATCAGAATTATGTCCATATCTTAATAGAAAAATAAAGAGAATATAAATTTAATAATTTGTTCGGGATCGCTGCAACGGCTGTCAGCGACAGGTTTCTATTTATTAAAAAAGCGAACACCTTTCCTGATGGAGCGAGCAAAATAGGATCACCGCTGATTTAGAATACCTGCTGCATTATGAAGAAAATCAACTCTGGTATCTCGGTTTGTCGATACTGTCAGCACTATTTGTTAGAAGGTCGTCGGGGTGGCCAGTGTCAACAGCTCGGCATCCATGTCCAGGGATGTTGGAAGGCTTGCTCTCTGGCGATCCCACCGTTTGCGCCCTCCTGGGAGACCTGTGGCGGGATCAAGCGGAGTCTCGGCACCCTCTGGCAGCACCAGGCCCACTCTGCAATCGAGGGGATCAGTGCAGATCAGGCAATTGAGGCACTGGAGGCATGCATGCAGGCTGAGTCAGTCGAGCCGCAGCCCAAGGCGATCGCAGAAGAGGTATTTTCTTCAGGCCGTTGATCGCTTCCGGCTGTTTTAGTTGTGCTAGAAATCTTAGAAACGGGAACGCGAATCCGTCACCGGATTAGGGATTAACTATTAGCTAAGCTAGAATCCTTGGGTCCAAAACTGAATTTCGATTCGCGTTCCGTTGCTTTAAAGTTCATTAGAATTAAGGGCGCTAATTTTAGCGCGATCAGCGCTTGCCCAGGAGTTTATCCCGCAGGTGCTTAATGCGATCGCGATATTTTGCCGCCTCTTCAAACTCCAGCTTTTTCGCCGCCTCCTTCATCTCGGCCTCCAGCTTCACGATCAGGTCGGGGATATTTTCCAGAGGCATTTCGTCTGACTGCTCGTAGACCTTCTCCAGCTCCTGGGCATTGAGTCGGCGGGAGACTTCGAGGAATTGGAGAATCGAGTTCTTCTGCTTGCGAATAATCGGCTGGGGCGTGATGCCATGCTGCTCATTATAGGCCATCTGGATCTGGCGGCGGCGCTCGGTTTCCTCAATCGCCCTGGCCATGCTGTCCGTGAGATTGTCGGCATAGAGAATCGCCTGACCCTGCACGTGGCGGGCGGCGCGACCAATGGTCTGGATCAGCGATCGCTCCGCCCGCAAAAAGCCCTCCTTGTCCGCGTCCAAAATCGCCACCAGGGAAACCTCTGGCAGGTCCAGCCCCTCCCGCAGCAGGTTCACCCCCACCAGCACATCGAAGCTGCCCTCCCGTAAGTCCTGCAGGATCTCGATGCGCTCAATGGAGTTGATTTCTGAGTGGAGGTAGCGCACCCGTACGGCGTGTTCCTGGAAATATTCGGTCAGGTCCTCCGCCATGCGCTTGGTCAGGGTCGTCACCAGCGTTCGCTCCTGGCGCTTCACCCGCTCCTGGATCTCACCCAGCAGATCGTCGATCTGTCCTGTAGTGGGCCGCACAAAGATCTCAGGGTCGAGCACGCCAGTGGGGCGGATCACCTGCTCAGCCACCCGCCCGGTGCCGAGCTTGTAGGTCTTCTTGGCGTCTTTGCTTTGACTCAGCGATTCGAATTCAGCACCGGACTGCTCCAGCTCCCAGTCGCCTGGAGTAGCGGAGACGAAGACACACTGGTTCACCTTTTCCCAAAACTCCTCGGCTTTGAGGGGGCGGTTGTCCGCCGCGCTGGGCAGGCGGAAGCCATGCTCAATCAGGGTGAGCTTGCGGGAGCGATCGCCATTATACATGCCCTGAATCTGGGGAATGGAGACGTGGGACTCGTCGATCACCAGCAGCCAGTCCTTCGGGAAATAGTCAATCAAACACTCCGGCGGCGAACCAGGGATGCGTCCGGCCAAGTGACGGGCGTAGTTTTCCACCCCGTTGCAGTAGCCCAGCTCCCGCAGCATTTCCAGGTCGTAGCGGGTGCGCTGCTCCAGTCGCTGCGCTTCCAGCAGCTTGTTCTCCCGCTCCAGCTCTTCAAGGCGATCGCGCAGTTCTTCCTGGATATTATGGCAGGCGATCTCCAGCCGCTCGTCCGGCGTGACAAAGTGGCGGGCTGGGTAGATGTTGAGCGCTTCCATGCTCTGGAGGGTTTCCCCGGTAATCGGGTCCACATAGCGGATGGCGTCGATTTCATCGCCAAAAAACTCGACTCGAATAACCCGGTCCTCATAGGCTGGCCCAATCTCCAGCACATCGCCCTTGACCCGGAACTTGCCCCGCCCCAGGTCCAGATCGTTGCGGTTGTACTGAATCGAGGCCAGGTCGCGCAGCACCTGACGCTGGTCCACCTCCAGACCCACCTTGAGGGGAATGGAGGCTTTCAGGTACTCCGAGGGAATTCCCAAACCGTAGATGCAGCTAATGGAGGCCACCACAATCACGTCCCGCCGTTCGAAGAGCGATCGCGTCGCCGAGTGGCGCAGCATGTCGATCTCGTCATTAATCGAGGCGGTTTTGGCGATGTAGGTGTCGGTGACGGGAATGTAGGCTTCGGGCTGGTAATAGTCGTAATAGCTGATGAAGTACTCGACCGCGTTATCCGGGAAGAACTCCCGCAGCTCGTTACAGAGCTGGGCCGCCAGCGTCTTGTTGTGGGCCAGCAGCAGGGTCGGCTTACCCACCTGTTCAATCACGCGAGCCATGGTGTGGGTCTTGCCGGTACCCGTTGCCCCCAACAGGGTTTGGAAGCGATGCCCTGCTTTGATGTGTTCCGTCAGTTGCCGAATCGCCTTGGGCTGATCACCCGTGGGCTCAAATGGCGCTTTGACCTGAAATCCAGCCATAGCCGTTGTAAGGGTTGTTTAATAAGTAGGTCGGCACAATTAAATTCATGCTAGAAAACCGGGGCGCTCCCCCGGTTTTCTAACCTTCGTTTTTCAACGCAGTTCTACTTAGTTTGTTAAAAGCCAAACAGATAGAAGTAGAAGCAAATTCCTGCTCCTCTTTATCTTGACTGATTTTTCGAAAGACGGTGGGTGCGTATCATACGAATCGCCCCCCACCAGGTCGGGAAATAAATCTCAATACTGTTTACGGGGTGAACCGGGGCAAAATGGGACTTGAAATGTTGATGAGCCGTAAGTTATGACGCCGAATGATATTCTGGCGATCGCCCGAGAAGGTAATCCGAAGGTCATCGCCGCCATCCTCAATCGCTCGACCCGGTCCCACGGGTTATCGGTGCGGGTGGCCCGGCATGACCGTCAGCTACATGTGCTGATTGAGGGTGCGCCAGCCATGAACCAGGCGTCTATGGTGTCGTTCATCCGCTTGAGTCTGAAGAAGCTCAAGATTGACGCGATTGAAACGGTCAAAATCTATGGGCGGCAAATGGGACAGAAGTCTGTAGCATGGAGTCAAGAGATTGCCCTCCGGCCAAGCCAGCAGTCTGTGATGTCTACTATCCCCCCGGCAAGTCCCGTGACCCAGTCTTCTGAATCAGCCTTTCCCCAGCCCCTTTCCTTGAATTCGCCCTCTCCGGAAGATTCCCCGATCCACTCCCCGCCTGCAGATCCCCCAGAGGAACCTCCCATCGATGCCAGTCCGGCAGAGAAATCAGCCGCATCGCCCGAAGCGGCGCAGGTGAATGAAGCTCCCGCTGAAGCAGCTGAGGCCAAAGAAGCCCAGTTTTCTCCACCAGAGGTGACGGCACCCTCAGCACCTCCGGTCCCTGCGCCTGAAGCAGCCGCATCACCTCAAACAGAGCTAGCTCCAGATGATGCGGCACCCAGCACGGTCATTTCTGATAGTCTCGTTGCGGAAGATCAGGGCACCTTTGAGCATCCCGATTTCCCAGGGGATGAGATCGGTCAAGAGGCCGTGGATGAAACAGCGGCGATCGCCCAACCCACCAGTACTGCCCCAGCAGAAACCCCCGAGACCGAAGAAGAAGCGGTGGAATTCAACTTCCGCAGCCTGCGCGATCGCCCAGAAGCCGTCGTGCTAGTGCTTTTTCTGCTGGCCCTCTACATCTGGCAGCTCTACGAGTCCCTTATGGCAGAAGTGGCCCCCGCAGGTTCCCTTTCTGGACGTGCTCTGGCGGCGCGGCTCGAAGTTAGCTACAGCGCCATCAGCCGCCGCAAAGAAATGACTGACTTTCCGACCTGGAGCCAAAGCCTCGACCCAGACGGGATTGCCTGGTTTTACGTAGACCGAGCCTTCGTGCCGAATCTGATGGGTGAGCCGCAATAGAAAACCGCCGGAGGCAAACGGGATTTGCCCCCAGCAGTCGTCCCCCAATTACAGCGTTCTAGGCTTCGTCCGGCCTATGCAGCTACAGCCTGGTGCTTCTTCAGGGCGGCGACAATCTCGTCCGGTTCGAGCCGCTTGGTATAGTCCGCATCGACGAAGGCATGGACGATTGTGCCATCTGCAGCCACGACGTAGGTTGCCGCCAGCGGCAGTTCAAACGTATCGTCGCCATTGTGGGCCGGGATATCCAGGCCGAATCCGGCATAAATGGGGCGCAGATCTTCCGGCAGGGTGAACACCAGGCCGAACTGGCGAGCCACCTGGTTCCCCACATCGCTGAGCACCTGGAACTCCAGCTCATTCTTCTCGGCAGTGGTCAGGGAACTGTCGGGCGTCTCCGGTGAAACGGCCACCAGCGTTGCGCCCAAAGCCTGAATCTCAGGCAGAGCCTGCTGAAGTGCCCGCAGCTCCAGATTGCAGTAGGGACACCAGCCGCCTCGGTAGAAGGAAATGACGACCGGACCACTGGCCAGCAGTTCGCTCACGTCAACCGTCTCTCCCGTGGCGTTGGGCAGCGTGAAGCTGGGAATGCGATCGCCCAGATTAAGGGCCTGTTCCACCAGAGCAGACTTAGCCAGCTCCTCCGTGGCTTGCAGCATCACCTGACGGGTTTCGGCAGGGACGCGCTCTGAAAAGGCTGCACGGGTATCGGCAATCTGTTGACTTAAGCTCATGGGAATCTCCTGTAGGGTTTGCGCTGGGAAACCGGGTGGCGGTGAAGCCAGCAATTCTGTCCACTGCAATCATCCTAGCCTGGAACAATCATTCCAAAATGAGTCTTAGATTAGAAATTTGGCTATTCTCGGCGACCCAGAACCCCGTTGCGAGTCGCACTTTTATTCGAGCACCGACAGGGTGACGTCGGCGATGTCTTGCAGCACCTGGCGATCGGGGGAGGTTTTGGCCATGACGCAGATACCGTTGATGCTGTTCGTGAGATAGCGAGCCAGGGCGCGCAGATTGTGGCGATCGCCCAGTTCCCCTTGTTTCTTGGCCCGCACCAGTGCCCGGTAGAACGCTTCTTCCAAGGACGCCAGATGAGCCGCCACCCGTCCGGCAGCTTCGTCGTCGTGGAGCGCCAGTTCTACCGTGGAGTTGACCATCAGGCAGCCGCAACAGCCGCTTTCGAGGCTGCGCGTTGCCACCATATCTTCAAAAAACTGACGAATGGCGACAATCCCGTCGGGCGATCGCAGCAGCACCTTCAACCGCTCATTGGCCCGCACATCGCGGTAGCGATCGAGGACTGCCATGAACAGGGAATGCTTGTCCCCAAAAGTATCGTAGAGGCTGCCCCGGTTAATGCCCATGCAGGCAACCAGATCCTGCACGGAGGTAGCCTCGTATCCCTTATGCAGAAACACTTCCATCGCTTTGTCTAGGACAGCGTCTCGGTCAAATTCCTTGCAGCGTGCCATGACTGGCGTCTCCAGCGATCGCCCTCTCTAGGGATAAATTACCTCATTCTTGAACAGATAGTCAAAAAAGTTGCGTCGCAAGGCCGAGGACGGCACCGTTGCTGAACTGATTATCTACCGTCTAACGCTATGCCGGAGTAAACACCATCTTGGGCACGACTCTAGGCTTACCCTGCTCTTCAACGTAATCTCCTACGCCGAGAAATTGACTCTCGCTATCCTGGACCCGCACCACCGTATCGAACGGGTGGCCGACGCTGCTGGGCTTGAGGAATAGGGGGCGACCATTGCGCCAGTATTTCACCTGGGGGGGCGAGAGAATAATCTCCGGCAGGTGGCGGAGGGCAGCGGTGGGTGGGACGGGGGCAAATTCTCCGGCCTCGGCCTGCTGACCGAGATCGTCCAGGGTGAGGCTATCGTCTAGGGAAAAGCCGCTGCTTTCGGTGCGGACGAGGACTGCCAGGGTAGCCCCCGTGCCGAGGGCATCCCCCAAATCGCGGGCAATGGAGCGGATATAGGTGCCACTACCACAGGCGATCGCCAACTCCAGTTCGGGATAGTCCCCGGTCCGCCAGTCCAGCACGTCAATATGATGCACCACTACCGTGCGCACCGGCACCTCCACTTCCTCCCCCGCGCGGGCCAACTGATAGAGTCGCTTGCCCTTCACCTGCACGGCGCTATAGCTGGGGGGAACCTGCTGGATGGTGCCCTGAAACTGAGGGAGATGGGGGGCGATCGCCTCCAGACTGAGGTGAGGAGCCTGCTGCTGGTCGAGGATCTCGCCGTCTAGATCATCGGTGGTCGTGCGCAGGCCAAAGCGCACGGTGGCTCGATAGGCTTTATTGGGCTGGAGGAACTGCAGCAGGCGGGTGGCCCGGCCCAGGGCGATGGGCAGCACCCCGGTAGCTGCCGGGTCGAGGGTGCCGCCATGTCCCACCCGCTTGATGTGCAATAGCCGCCGTACCCGGGCGACGCAGTCATGGGAGGTCAGTCCCGCTGGTTTATTCAGGTTCAAAAAACCGTTGATTAGCTCCGTCACTCTAACTCCGATGCAGACACAACCAAGGATGTATTTTTGATCAGCTGGGCCAATCTGTCAGCGTTGAGAGACCGCACGATGTTGAGCGGTAGCGGCGCATCGCTTAGCTGATTGACGTAGGTGGGCGAGAGATAGGGCCGAAATTCGGGCTGGTTTGAGACGTAGGTTCTGAAAAAGGCGACGCTTAGAGCCTGCACATATAGCCGGGCCAGGGCAAGCTCTTGCTCAGTCCCCGTGATTTCTGGCGGCAGTGGAACGGCTTCGCTCCCCCCCTCCGAGGTGCCAATGGTAGAGAAGTGGGTGCCGCCCCGCATCACCAGCAGGTACTTGTTGTCCACCGTCAGCCAAGTAAACGGCAGGATCTGTTCTGACAGCGTTGGGGCCACTACGTCAGCAGTACCGGTAATGATCATGATAGGAATGTCAATTTCGCTGAAGCCCTGTCGGCCAAACACGATGCTGCCAATGGGGTTGATGGCGATGACGGCCTTTACCCGCTCGTCCCGCAGGGTAATTTGTGCCGTTTCAGCCTCCCGGGGAAAGAGCTCCACGGCCCGACACTGAAGCAGCAGCGACACGTTGAGGCTGTCGATAGGCTCACCTTCCTCCTGGTCGCACACCCGCTGGAGGCGCTGCACCTCGATACTGGCTCCGGCGATCGCCAAAGCGGTATAGCCCCCAAAGGACTGGCCTACCACGCCGACCTGATCCATATCCAGCCGCACTCTCAAGGCCGCATCAGCCTCGGCGCGGCGGGTCAGGTCGTCTAGCACTGACGAGATATCCTGTGCCCGATCGACAAACTCACTGGGGTCAGCCACCTGGTCTGCGGCCCCTGCAAACAAGTCTTGGATGTACTCAGCGTTGCTGCCCGGATGCTCCGGCAGCGCCACTACAAAGCCATAGGAGGCGAGATGGCGAGCGAGGTAGGCGTAGGTGGTGCGGTCGGACCCGAGGCCGTGGGAGATGACAATGACGGGAGCGGGGGTGTCGCGATCGGGCAGGTAGAGGTCATAGCGGAATTGGCGATCGCGCCCTGGGTCTTCCACCATAAAAGTTTCTCGCTCCCACTCGTAGCTGCCTTCCCGGCGGGGAACGGTTGCGGCGCTGAAGGAAACGGCTGGACTAGAGTCTACGGCCTGCTCAAACTGGCGCTCGACTAGGGCGAGCGCCTCAGAGGTGACGTTGATCAATTGGTTGAGTTCTGAGGCAATGCTCAGGGCGCTGTCCACATCCACCACAACGCTGTCCGTCGGGAACTGGCGCAGAAAATCGATGGGCGTGGCTCCGTCCGGCTCGCTGGCAGTCAGGATGAGGGAGGCCCGCAGGGCATAAAAGCCACTGGTAGAGCGGTTGCGGATGACGTTTCCTAACCGCCTGAGCAGCGCTTCCCCCTGGGGAGTATAGAGGAAATTGGCCAGCGCGACCTCATCAACCTCAACGGAGGAGCCGAGCACCCGCCGGATGTCGCGCAGCTGCTGGTCGCTAAATCGAGCCGCATAGGCCGCTAGATCGGGTTCGATGGTACCCGTCTCCGCAAAGGTGGCCAGCGATTTCACCGATACAGATAGCTGGATGGGGCCGTAGAGGACGCGAATTTCTTCGGCACTATGGGCTGGTGCTACGGCGATCGCCACCGGCAGCAACCCCAGCCCCAGGGCGAGCTTTAGCTGCATGAGTCTCTGGAAAAGGAAGCCGCGGGCAGGGGCCGGAGGCTGGGCATTTATCAGGGGGGCAGCAAACCTGGAGACGGCAAGCGCAAGGCGACTCATAGGATCTGGGAAATAGGGAACGATATTGATACCGATAATCGACGTAGGTGCAAAAGCACGATTAATGACAGCCTGTGGGGGTGTGCGCCCCCAAAACAATAATTCTGTTTAACGACCTATAGCCCTGTGGGCTAAGGTTTGAGTGTGAAACCCACGCGACGCGGGGTTCCACACCGCTCGAATGTCCCAACACGAAGGCGCGATGCCATAGACCTATATGAACTATATACAGAAAAAGCCGGGAGCTTGATAGCCTCGTCTCTTCAGAGCGAGGTGGAAAAGCGACTTGGGAACTTTAGTTCCCGTCATCTCTGATATAATCGTACTATGCCGGTTTTCAAGATTCCGGTTGACCACAAGGCTAAAAGAGCCGGTGGAAGCTGACAAGTTTCGGGCAGAGAAGTCTGCACCGAAAAGCGTTGAGGATAAGTTGCTGTGGGGTTGGTTTGCCAACCAAGGCTGGAAGCGGTCTTGATGGAGGCATAGCAATGGTGTCAACAAACTGCGAGCAAGTAAGCGCGTCTGAAAGCAGGCTGGCTCAACCACCCTCAGAGCAGTTCTCCATTCAGCCCAAACC
>JBHJGR010000062.1:0-3769 GCA_050331615.1 Elainellaceae cyanobacterium | reverse complement strand
GCAGCAGGTGATGGCTGACTTCAGTATTCAGCAAAATCAGCTCTTCCAGATTCGCATTGGCATCAATACTGGCCCGGTCGTCGCTGGGGTAATTGGCCGCAAGAAGTTTATCTATGACCTGTGGGGAGACGCGGTGAACATTGCCAGCCGCATGGAGTCCCAGGGGGTGCCTGACCGCATCCAGGTAACGCCTGCGGTGTATGAGCGACTGCGCGATCGCTACCGTTTTGCTGAGCGGGGGTGGATTGACATCAAGGGCCGGGGAGCCATGAATACCTATTTTCTCTTAGATAAAAAGTTACCTGGGTAATTAAGACGATCTTGACTTCGGGTTCAGTAGCAACGTCTGATATATCCGCAGATAGCGCAGATGGACGCAGATAGAGAAAGCGCTTGGACAAAGGCAAATTTTGGATCAGAATGCGCGTATCACGTACGTGAACCCTGCCTCAACCCCTCCATCGCCTCTATCCAGGTACAATAGAACTGGTTTGAACCCCCAGGGTGAGTGGAAGCATCCAAGTCAGTCTCCTCGAACCTGAAAGCAGAGTCCAGTCTGCAACCAGAGGCGCGAAAACCCTCTCTAAAAACGTATGGACTCGACAGAGTACCGAACCACCAGCGACTGTTAGTTTCAGATCTGAAATGCTGTACGGCGGGGCACGCCGAAACAGGGTAAAAAAACGCTTGGGGACACTTTTCCCGCTGGGGCTGACTGCCCAATATCTAGATAGTTTGACCATTTTGGTGCGGCTGTTTGGTGAGGGGTTGCGGAGTTTGAGATAAAACTCTCGGATCAGTTTTAAGGACGGTGGATGAACCAAGAATCCCCTAGCTTTTAGCTATGGGGAGTGTCAACAGTGATGGAGTCATTTGATAGTGAAGGGGAATCGACGGGTTTGGGGCCATAGATGCGGGTGCATGGGGGCGATCGCCACGCTCCCCCTACTGTCGTTGCTGACCGTCCCGTCCCGTGCCCTGAGTGCCCCAAAGCTGAGGTCGGACTGCGCCCAGACAACCAGTCTAGTCGGACTGCCAACCGAACCAGGCGGAAATCAGGCGAGCAGTCTGCTGGCCCAGACCACTGACGATCTGGAGCTAGACCCGGCCATTCTGGAAAACAGCCCGGTGCTGCAGCGCTGGCTGGAGGAGATTCCTGACATCCTGGAAGACATTCGCACCGATCCTAGCTTTCGTACTCGCCTGCGGCTGGGCTATGGCCGTGTGCCCGCTTCGGATGAGGATAGTCTGATCGTGGGATTGGAAGATCTATTTATTGGGCAAACAGGGCTGACCCTGAATGTAGATTATCAGGGCGATGTAGGGGGCGATCGCCACAGTGTCGGCAGCAACCTGCGCTACTATGCCCTGCCCCTGGGGGGATATGTCAACTTGGGGCCGGTGCTGGGCTATCGCCGGGTAGATACGGTGGGCGATCGCGTCGACGGTGTCAATCTGGGGTTACGGTTACTTTTCATTCCCTCCCGCACAGGGGCCGCCGATATCGCCCTGATGCAAACTTGGGTGAACCCCGGCAGCAATGACGAGGAGGCCAGCCTGTCTACTCTGTCCGTGGGCTATGCGGTGACGCGTCAGCTCCGCCTTGCCAGCGAAATTCAGGTGCAGGTGCTGCCCGAGGATCAGGATACGCGGTTTGCCATCTTGCTGGAATGGATGCCCTAATTGAGAGCTGTGCAGATTTTGAGTTGCGAGTTTCGAATTGGCCAGAACTAAGAGAAACCCCTAAAACCTGGGAAACCTAACTGTGTCTGGTGCAGTGAATAGAGTGACCCACCATGACTGTGTTATCTCCCCTAGATGAGGCTGTCCGTGACATCAGTCTGGCACAGCATCTACCCCGTATTAAAAAGCTGCTCGTCTACGCCTGCACTCAGCGGTGGGAGTCAGACCCCCAGCAGTTGGCGTGCTATCACCTGCACGACCTGCTGGAGGCGCTGCTGCACCGGGCACCGACGCTTGAGCGCCTCCAGGCTCACCTTTACCAGTTGACCGAGTGCTTGAGTAAACCAGCAGAATATACCCTGATTGCGAATCTCATCGTTGAGCGGCTCCGCCCGCTCTATGAGGACGGCATCGAGTCGGTAACACCGGTTAGCCATCACTCTCCCGTCTGTGAGGCGATCGCCCACAACCTCACCCAGCACCCCCAGTCCCTGCGGATTAAAAAGCTGCTGGTGCTCGTGTGTCGCAGCGTCTGGGAGCGGGATGCTCAGCGGCTGGACAGCATTCCCTGGGAAAGCCTGGTGCGGGAACTCCATCAGCGGGCACAAACGCCAGACCAACTGCAGGCAGCCCTCAACAGCGCAGTGCGCACCTTGAATAAGCGGACAGAGTATGGGGCGATCGCCTGCACCATTCTGCAGGTCTGTGAGCCACTTTATCTAGATACCGTCCCTGCCGAAGTGGATATATGCCCTAACGGTGCTGCGCCTACGGTCGAGGCAGAGGTCCCTGCAGACGCAGAGAGCACCGATGGCGTGCCTTCATTGCCTCCTGCCTCTCCTAGCTCACCGTCTCAGCTCGTGGTCAAACCGCTGGAAGACCTGGACTGGTTTGAGCTGCGGCTGGAAATTATGAAGTACACCAACCCTCTGCTGGCGAAGCAGCTTCTGCTCGCGGTGCTCTATCCGTCCACGGCAAAGGAGCAGCGCAACCAGTCCCCAGCCAATTGGCTAGTAACGGGCTGGCGCACCCTGCAGGAGCATGACTTAGGCGAGTTACTGCGGCGGTTATTGCTGCCAGGTCACTCCCTCGCGGAATTGGAGGCAGTCTTGGAGACTGCCGTGCGGCAGCTCAATGCGCCTTCCCACTACTCCCAGGTAGCGGCAACGCTGCTGTGGATTATTCGTCCCATTATGGTGCCAGCGCGATCGCACCCTTCAGGCAACCGCGCCGATCGCCGCCCTGAGGAGCGGGCCGAGCACCACCTCCAGACCTGTCAGATCGCTGCTTCTACTACCCTATTGGAGCGGTCTGCCACCACGCCTCAGCCCGATCTACCGCAGGTTGATTCGGCGGGCAATTTGCCCAGCCCCGCTGAGCCGGGGACTCCTTCCACCAATCCCCAAGTTTCATCCCCGCCATCGACTAGGGGAGCGATCGCCGCCCTGCCCACGGAAATCCTGGAAGCAAAGGCTTTCACCCCCGACCCTGCTGCCACTGCCGTCAACGGCTCAGCTCCGCAGCAGAAACCCTAACGCCTGCTCATAAGCTAAGCTCTCCGATAGGTGAAAGACTATGGATGCCAGCGAATTACTGCAGCGATATGCCAGCAAAGAGATGAATTTTGCTGGAGAGAACCTAGCCGGTGTGAACCTGTCGGAAGCCGACCTGATTGGCATCAACCTGAGCGGGGCAGACTTGCGCAATGCCGCTCTGGTGCTGACCTATCTGAACCGGGCCACGCTAGACTATGCTCATTTGGTGGCCGCCAACCTCAGTGGGGCTAACCTCACCCAGGCCACTCTGATTCGGGCGGTCCTGAAAGACGCCAACCTGCACGGAGCCCTGCTTCAGGGGGCCGACCTGCGCAGTGCCGACCTGACGCTGGCCGATTTGCTTGACGCCAACTTAATGGATACCGACCTGCGCAATGCGGACCTCAGTGGCGCTAATCTGACGGGGGCCTGCCTGCGGGGGGCTAACCTGCGAGAGGAAAATCGTCGCTACAGCGCCAATTTGCGGGGAGCCAACCTGCGCAAGGTTGACCTGCGGGGGGCCAAGTTAACGGGGGCGGATTTAGACAGGG
>JBHJGR010000061.1:0-4190 GCA_050331615.1 Elainellaceae cyanobacterium | reverse complement strand
AGAGAACGTTAAGATTTATTCAGGATGCAGAAAGAGGAATTGTCACAATGGTTCAGCGAGTAGAAAAGTCTGAGCAAGATTGGAAACAGCAGCTGACGCCGGAACAGTTCCGCGTCACTCGTAAAAAGGGCACGGAACGGGCCTTTACCGGAGAATACTGGGTTAACAAAAAGCAAGGGATATATAAGTGTGTGTGCTGCGGCACCCCCCTGTTTGCCTCTGAGACCAAGTATGAGTCTGGCACAGGCTGGCCCAGCTTCTGGGCACCCATCGATGAGGAAAACGTCCAGCTTGAGGAAGACCGCAGCCTCTTCATGACCCGCACGGAGGTGCTGTGTGCAGCCTGCGATGCCCATCTGGGTCACGTTTTCGACGACGGCCCCCAGCCCACTGGACAACGCTACTGCATGAACTCAGCATCGCTCCAGTTTGAGCCCAAAAGCAGCGAATAGCTTGGCTGGCATGGCGGCAGCCGCTGATGTTCAGTATTCGGTTCATGCCCCAAATGCCTACCTCTGTGACCACCAATCACAGCTACTGCCTGGGTGGTCACAGCCTATCCGGTCACTGCTGGTGGTGCAGCAGCAGTGTCCCCTGCCTCTGAATGAAAGTGGCTGCGCCACTGAGGCAAGTAAGGCGCTTCTGCGCGATCGCTTCCTGACATTGGGGCACACCATCGCGCAGGTCTTAACGGCTCAGGGATATCGAGTCGCGTATTTTGACCCCAAAACCGGCCTTCCCGCTAACGCTTCTGCCGGTGGGGCGGCCCTTGATGATGTAGCGGTTGTCCAGTCGCTGCTTGGCTATGAAGTGATTTTGAATAACCGCTGCTGGTGCCTGGTCCATCCCATTTGGGGACAGGCCGTCTATCCCGCCACCCTGGTTTCGACCGCTAGCCCTAGCCATCTGCTGGCCGTGGTTCAAGCGGTTGTGCCCGCGTGATTGTCGGGGTTGACCGCAGTTTTGCTCTCCGGTAAACGCTTGGAGTACCACCACTCCCGCACCTCCGCCGGGAGCTTTTCCCAGTAGAGGGTGAGGATCACGGGCTCACTGCCGTACTCCTGGTTGAGAATCTCCACCGCATAGGAGGGCGATCGCTTCGCCCCAATGTCAGCCACAAACCGGCGGCCAATCCGTCGCCAGCTCGGCTCCTTCCCCCGCCACTGAATGCGGCAGCACGGCCAGGGCAGCTCGGCCCGGTCGAATAGCCGACAGCACGGCCCCACAACCCGATAGGTGAAGTGACCGCCGGGGCTGTAGAAGAGATGCCCTGATGTTAAGGGATGTTTAGCCATAGGTGTTCATGCGCGACCAGCAGGTATGCAGGTGGGTTGGGAAGCGCCGGTTCCCAAAATAGTTTTGATTTAGGTCAAGAATATTCAACGAAAACCTCAATGAACCCGCCGACTTAAGGCTAATGCTTGAAAATTTAACGAAGCCGGGGAACTTCGTCCGGTTTCAGTAAACTTCTTGAGATTGAACTCATAGGATAGCTTGAAATTTAATTTTCCCCCGCTATATCCGAGCAATCCTACTGTCGCCCCTGGCACTGTGCATTTTCTAGACTGAAGTTCAAAGCAGGTCAGAAGAAGCGCCACTACCATCCATTAGACCGCTAAGCTGCTGTGAATCCGTTGCAGCTAGCCAACTGGCAACCAACTGCTTTCCCCATTTACCAAACTTAAGATGAGAGGTCAGTTAGCTGTGCCGACGCTAATCACCCACGGTACCGAGCAATTCGATATGTCACTAAACACTGGGTCTCCGTCAGCAAGCTTAAAGGAGGATTTGCTCCTGGAAGCGATTATTGGAGCCGCCATTTTTGATTTGAATGGCCTTCCCAAAGAATATTTTACGACGGCTGGCAACGGGGACGTTAGCTGGGTGCAGACAATCTTTCAGGCATTGGGACTGCGATCGCTGCTGATTTCGTCACTTCAAGTCGATGGATTTCACTATGCCACCATTCACGGATCGCCCCACCGCGCGATCGTGGTCAAGCAGCGCATGCGCTACATCGCTTTGCTGGTGGATCAGGCCCATTTCGATGAGCACGCCAATTCGCTGATTGAATGGATGCAGGACTTTGACTCCAACATCCTCAAAACCGACCCCCGATTTAGTCTAGTGTGACAGCGGCAGGACGACAGTAAACCGCGTGCGCTGCGATTTACTGTCGACCACAACTTCGCCGCCCAGGCACTCGATCAGCTTTTTCACCAGAGCCAGCCCCAATCCGGTGCCGCCCTGCCGCCAGGGGTCGGTGCTGGGCACCCGATAGAATTTATCGAAGATAAAGGCAATTTCGTGCCTGGGAATCTCCACACCGGAGTTGGTGATGACGATTTCAACCCGGTCATCGAGGGCGATCGCTTCTACCAAAATCTTCTCCCCAGGTGGCGTGTACTTACAGGCGTTGTTGAGCAGTTCTGTGATAATGCGTCCCAAACTGACCTGATCCGACCGAATTACCAATGGGCAATGGGTATTGAGCGAGAGTACGAGATGCTGCTCCCTGCTGTCGGCACGATTCTCAAAGGGCTTAACCACCTGCGGCAGCCACGTACGCAGATCGATGGGCTCATCCACCAGTGGCGGCGTTTTGGTTTCTAGCCGCTGTAGGTCAAGCAGGTCATCGATTAGCTGGATTTCTCGCTGGCACTCATGCTGCAGAACCTGGAGATAATGGGACTCTTTCGTCCGGATGTCCTGAATGACCTCCCTATCCCCCTTGAGACCATCGTCCGTCGTGGAATGACTCAAAGCGCTGGCCCGTTTCTCGTGAGCCATGACCAGCATGTGGCTGGCTAGCTTGATATTGGCGATGGGGGTGCGCAGTTCATGGGAAACCGTGCTGAGAAAGTCGTCCTTAAGCTGGTTGAGCCGCTGTAGTTCTTTGACCTGAGCCTGGGATGACTGGAGGAGTCGGGCCTGTCGAATGGCGATCGCACACTGGTTGGACACCTGCTGAATCAGCCGGATCTCTAAGTCCTGAAACTCACAGTCTTTGTCATGAACCAGCCACAGATCCCCAATCACGCTGTTATCGTCCATGATGGGGCAAGCTAGCATCGCCACCAATCCCCGCGCTGGGTTGGGGTAGAGTGAACAAAACTGGAAGTGCTCCCCAGCCAATAGCTGGACGTAGATCTGGGGCGAATTGTCCATGCTAATGACGCGCCCCTGAACGGGGACCGTCGAGTTGGCATATTCGTAGTGAACAACAGCAGTCTTGCTCTTCAGGTCGTACAGGGCTGCATTGCAGGACCGGACGTCTAGCCCCTCCCCGAGGGCCTGCACTGCCGTCTGTAGAATTTGGCTCTCGTCCAGAGAGTCGCGTACTTTGTCCGTAATTCGCTTCAACAGCGCTTCATAGTCCAGCGCCTGCTGCAGCGCGTTGGCGGCTCGCTGGCGCTCGGAAACCTGATTCGCCAGTTCCTGGTTGGTTGACTCTAGCTGGGCAGCACTGGGCAGCGCTAGCGCCCGGGGGACAACGGCGAGTAGCCGAAATACGGTAACGAGGGAGACGGCAGCCGTCAGTGCTTTGACGATTCCCGCAAGCCAGTAATCTGGATACCATAGGGTCCAAATTGCCAGGAGGTGAGTCAGAGCCCCCAGGCTAAGAAATCCTGCATAAAGAATAAACGTGCCCCGAAATAAGCTGTGGGGGCGCTGCTGCAGAAAATATATCAGTATTAGAGGAACAGAAATACACGCGACAGCAATCAGTAAATCCGACAGTACGTGAAGACCTACTAGCTCTGGTGGCCAAAGGTAACACTGTCTCTGAGAAATAAAATCACGGGACAAAAAGAAATTTTCTATGATATTTAGCATCGAAATAAAGTCGTTAATATATTGTGGTTTCTGCAAGCTAGTATGCCCACCAGCCATAACTGGATATCGACATTAGCTGATGAGGGGTCCGGGGAGCGATAAGCCCCGCGCTGTACCTGAAAGGTCAGCGTCGGGATACATGGACTCCCCGCGTGAGTTGTGCCGCTCAATGCGGCTAAGACGAACATTTAGGTTGGGCATTATCCTCCCTGGAAATGCTACAATCAGTACATGCTTACTCTGAACTACTCCTACCGCATCTATCCATCTCTTGAGCAGGAAGCCCGCATGATTGCTTGGCTGGAAACCTGTCGAGGGGTGTATAACTATGCCCTGCGGGAACGCAAAGACTG
>JBHJGR010000060.1:0-3927 GCA_050331615.1 Elainellaceae cyanobacterium | reverse complement strand
CAGCCACCCAGCCACCCAGCCACCCAAATCGCCCTGCTCCCTGGCTCTAAACCCGCCAAACTTGCCCAGGGTGTGCCCCTATGTCTGGCGATCGCCCACGCCGTTCACCAAGCTCGTCCAGACGTGGCGTTTGTCATTCCCGTCGCCCCCACCCTCGACCTGGATACTCTGGCCCGCTTCGCCCATCCGGCCACCAATTCCCTGCTGACCCAAATGGGCAACGTGAGCGCCCATCTGGTTAGCACTGGAGATCTGCCTTACCTGGTGACGCCGGAGGGGCTAAAAGTGCGGCTGTGGACCGCCTCGCCAGCCTATGACCTGCTGTCCCGGTGCCAGCTCGCTTTGACTACCATCGGGGCCAATACGGCGGAGCTGGGGTCTCTGGGGGTGCCCATGATCGTGCTGCTGCCCACCCAGCAGCTTGATGCGATGCGGGCCTGGGATGGCGTTCCGGGGCTGCTGGCAAATCTGCCGGGAGTAGGGACCCTGTTTGCTACGGTGATCAACGGCTGGTTTTTGCGGCGGAAGCGGCGGCTGGCCTGGCCTAACATCTGGGCGGGGGAGGAAATTGTGCCCGAACTGGTGGGCCACCTCCAGCCTCAGCCCGTGGCGGAGCGGGTGCTGGACTATTTGCAGCATCCGGAAAAGTTGGCGCTGATGCGCGATCGCCTCCAGGCTGCACGGGGAGAACCGGGAGCCGCCGCTAAGCTGGCCCAAATCGTTGCCGACACCCTGTGAGTGCTAAAGCACAATTAATTACAACTTAGGGAGGTGGGCACCCTCGGCGGGGGCGCACACGTCCAGGGGAATGATTTCGTTCATAGCCCTATGGGCTCAGGTTTGTGAGCAAATCCTACAGCTGACAGGGACCAAACATGGTGTTGGCCGGGGCATCGGGGTCGTTGCTGTAGAAAAAGTCCTGCAGGAGCGCCATCACCTCATCCTTGCTAAGGTGGCCATCCTGGTCCCCATCCAGCTTGGAGAAGATCAGCGGCGCATACACGGGAGAGATGGCGTAGACACACAGTAGCTGCCCCCATTCCTCCTGGCTGATCATGCCGTCGCCGTCGCGGTCAAACGACTCAAACAGGCTCTCCATCAGAGTGTGGATTTCGTTGAGGTAGGTGCCATTATCTGCCAGGGCCTCATCGTAGTAAGTCAGCCACTCCGCCAGAGACACCTTTTGATTGTGGCTGGTGTCGGCCCGCTGGAGCATCGACTTCCATTTGCGCATGAGCTTTTCGTGGAGAATGATATATTGGGGCGATCGCGGCGACCAGTTGCGGAAGTGGGCAATCTTTTTGGCAATGTTCTCAAAGTCTTTGACGTCCAGGCTACCGTTGTTCCGGGCATCATACATGCCGAACAGCTTGGTCAGCTTTTGTTTTTGCAGGTCGGTCAGCATACGGGTTGGTCCTAATTTCTCGTAACGGCAAGCCTGTTGCGACCTGATGATACCAAATTCAGCCCGGCCCCGGAATTGGCTAGGCACTGACTGCATCGCGCTGGGCCTGCCGGGCTTGAATCGCCTCCAGCTTGGCGTCGGGGATGGCGGCGATCAGCTGCTGGGTGTAGGGCCGTTGCGGGTGGTGGTAGACCTCGTCCGCCGGACCAATTTCCTCGATGCGGCCCTGGTTCATCACCATGATGCGATCGCTCACAAACTTAACCACACTCAAGTCATGGGAAATAAAGATGTAGGTAAGGCCAAAGTCAGCCTGTAGGTCTTTCAAAAGATTTAAGACTTGCGCCTGCACCGATACGTCCAGGGCCGATACAGATTCGTCGCAAATGATAAAACGGGGTTCACAGGCCAGGGTGCGAGCGATACAGATCCGCTGGCGCTGACCGCCGGAGAATTCATGGGGCATGCGGTTCAGGGCGCTGGCATCCAACCCCACCCGCTCCAGCAGCTCCACCGCCCGCTCTAGCCGCTGGGCATCGGTGTTGTACAGATTGTGAATCTGCATCGGTTCAGTCAAAGCGGAGCCGATGGTTTGCCGCCCGTTGAGCGAACCATAGGGGTTTTGGAAGACAATCTGCATCTGGCGGCGCAATTGGCGCAGGGCCTCGCTGTCCAGATCCAGCACGGCGTGACCGGCAAAGGCAATGCTGCCGGAGGTGGGTTCGATCAGCCGCAGCAAACACCGGCTCAGGGTGGACTTGCCGCAGCCCGATTCCCCCACCAGCCCCAGGGTTTCGCCGGGGTAGACCTCAAAGCTCACCTCATCCACCGCGCGAAAGGCAGTTCTTGGCGCAAACAAACCCTGCCGCACCGGAAATTCCTTGGTGAGATGCTCAACCACCAGCAGCGGCGGCTGATGATGGAGCTGGGCCTGACGGGCCGCCAGCTCCTGCGGCTTCACCTGGGTCAGCAAATGGGCCGCTTCCTCGGGACTGTGGTGTTTAGCGACCACCTCCAGCTCGCCATGGGCATTGGTGGTGACGCTCATAAAGTCAGAAACTGTCGGCAACCGCTTAAGCCGCCGATCGGGACGGGGGCGGCAGTTGAGTAGCCCCTGAGTGTAGGGATGTTGGGGATGGGCGAACAGGTCGTAGACGGGAGCGGTTTCCACCTGGTTGCCGCGATACATGACCACGACGCGATCGGCGATTTCGGCAATCACCCCCATGTCGTGGGTGATGAACAGGACGGACATGCCCCGCGCCGCCTGGATATCCCGCAGCAGGTTCAGAATGGTGGCCTGGATGGTGACGTCCAGGGCCGTCGTCGGCTCGTCAGCAATCAGAATCGCCGGGTTACCTGCCAGGGCCATAGCAATCATCACCCGCTGCTGTTGACCACCGGAGAGCTGATGGGGGTAGCGGTGCAGGATACGCTCTGGGTCCGGGAGCTGCACTTCGTTGAAGAGGGCGATCGCCCGCTGCTGAGCTTCTGCCCTGTCGACCCGCTGGTGTAGCCGAATTGCCTCCGCCACCTGGTTACCGCAGGTGTAAACCGGATTGAGGGAGGTCAGGGGTTCCTGAAACACCATAGAAATCAATCCGCCCCGATACTGGCGGCGTTCCTCCAGCGGCAGACGCAGCAGGTTGACCGGCTCGGCCTCGGGCTTATGAGGGTTGCGAAACAAAATGTCGCCGCTCACCTGGGCGGTGGATGGCAGCAGGCCCATAATCCCCAGGGAAGTGACGGACTTGCCGGAGCCAGATTCCCCCACGATGCCTAGAGTTTCGCCAGGGGCCAGGGTGACTGTGACGCCGTTGACTGCCCGTATGGTTTCCCGCTTGCTGCGAAACTCGACCGTAAAGTTGCGGATATCGAGGATGGGAGGAGTCGTTGATGGTGTGGGCGCAGGGGCGGGATCAGTCACGGTTGTAGATACCAGGTTGGGATAGCTAAAGATTAGGCCGAAATTTCAAGCTGACATCTCCCCAGCCCTTCTAGGGCGGGGGTTCATGAAATCCGCCTGACTCTGACTGGCTCTCGGATAGACCTACATCATCCAGCCTCTTATCAGGGTTCATCCATGCTTCTCGGTCGTTCTTCTCTGACGCTGGCACTGCTGCAACGTTAACAATCCGAGGACTGCCAATCGAAGATTGTCTATATTGGTTTCCCGCTTGCTGCCAAGCCGACCATAGGAGCGAGTCCACACCCAGGAAGCCGCTTCGAGCGGCTTCCGCTTGGTAGCAGCCATCTGCATCGACAAATCTCGCTGAGATATCACCCCACACTCACAGGCATGAACCCGTTGAGAGAGGGGCTGTTTGTTGATGCGTCCGCATATACAGCGCTGGAATAGTGTCGTCGTTTGGGTTGGAAATTCATTGACGCTGCCGCCAGCATTTTCAGCTCTTTGCCGCAGCCGTTCGACGAACCTTCCGATAAACCCTACTCTACCACGGAAAACAGCCGAGAGCTATGCACCACAACAATTCTGGGGTACTGATGGGTTGCAGCTAACA
>JBHJGR010000059.1:0-9862 GCA_050331615.1 Elainellaceae cyanobacterium | reverse complement strand
ATACGGGACTGTCCGCCTGGGGGGTGGCCCCAGACGCCAGGAAATATGGGATATAGACCACTTTGGGATTCCTCCGAATAGGTTGAGTGGGAAGGAATCCCAAAAACCTCGCCGCCCCACACTCAGCAGTGCGTGACGACTTAGGGCCATAATGAACCCTAGCCTTCACGTCAGACTACCCCTGGCGTGCGGGTTAGGTGCCGGACGTTGCGTCAACAACTTCCGGTACCGCCACCGGCTAAGTTTTTGGGAGACCAGACTGCACACACACAGTCATAGCCCGGTAGATTACCGGAGGGCGGACGCAGAGTCAAGACAAGTGGGATACTTTTTTTTGATGGAGGCGATTGGGCAGCGTTGGGAGGGGGCGATACTCCAGAGGAGTCGCTGCGCGATCGCCCCAAGTTCAGCAAATCTCTAAAGATCTCGGCTCTCCTCGAAAATTACTTGGAACGATTAAACATTGCTTAAACAATGTCCGAGCCAACCGGTTCCAAACCATCATCGCTGCCACTTCAGCCAAGTAGAACTCAGTTTTTTAACAAAAGGCGTAAATTGACTGAGCGTGTATTCATCCGCGGCTTTACGAATGACCTCAGCCTGGGTTGGATAGGGATGGATGACATTGCCGATCGCCCCCAGTCCTAACCCTTTCTCCATGGCCAGCGTAATTTCGTTAATCATCTCACCCGCATGACGGGTTACCACCGTCGCCCCTAGAATGCGATCGCCATTTTTTGAAACATGAATCTTAGCAAACCCGTTGGTTTCACCGTCGGCGATCGCCCGGTCTACATCATCCAGCGATATGTGGAACGTGCGTACCGCCTCAGACCGTTCCTGCACCTCGTGGGCTGTCATTCCCACATGGGCAATTTCCGGGTCGGTGTAGGTACACCAGGGCATGGTGAGCTGACTGAGCCGACGCCGACCAATGCCAAAGATGGAGAACAGTGCATTTTGAATCACGATGCGGGCAGCAGCATCGGCGGCGTGGGTAAACTTCCACTTCATGCAGCAGTCCCCCACAGCATAGATACGGGGATTGGAAGTTCGCAGGTAGTCGTCAATCAAAATACCTTTCTTCCGGTCTGCTTTAACGCCCACAACGTCGAGGCGTAGACCTTCAATGTTGGGCGATCGCCCGACCCCAACTAAAATTTCATCCACCGTGGCTGAGCGGGATTCTCCATCTACTTCGTATTCAACCACCTTTTCGCTACCCTGCGCTTTAACTCGCTGAACCTCAGCATTTAGGACCAGGTTGATGCCTTCATCCGCAAAGATTTGCTGCATGAGCGTTGCTGCATCAGGGTCTGACTTTTTGAGGATGCGCGAGCCTCGCTGGAGGAGTGTCACCGTTGATCCCAGGCGATGAAAAGTCTGGGCCAGCTCGCAGCCAATGTAGCCACCGCCAATGACCGTCAGACGTTTAGGGCATTCTGTTAGGTTGAAAACCGTTTCATTGGTGAGAAAGCCAACCTCGTCTAGCCCTGCAATCGGTAGTTGAACAGGACTGGAGCCAGTGGCAATCACGGCTTTCTGGAAGCGGAGGGTTTGATCTGCAACCGTAACTGTGTCAGGGCTGGAAAACACCGCCTCGCCTAAAAAGACATCTACGCCATACTCATCCCGCATACGGCGAGCTGAATCGTTAGCGCTGATTTCTGCTCGGACGCGACGTAGCCGCTCCATCACGGACGGGAAGTCAACCTGAACACCCTCTGGCACCAGAACGCCAAAGTGGTGGGCCTGATGCACATCGGCGATCGCCCGCGCACTCCGAATCATCGTCTTCGATGGCACGCAGCCCACGTTCGTGCAGTCTCCCCCCATCAGGTGCTTTTCCACTAGGGCAACCCTTGCCCCCAGCAAAGCAGCTCCCCCGGCAGTCACCAGTCCCGCCGTTCCCGCACCAATAACGACGAGGTTATAGCGCTCTGCTGGAACGGGATTTTGCCAATCAGGGGGATGCCCATTGGAGACTAGCTCTCGGTTATAGCCATCCATTGGGGGGACAATTACAGGGCGAGCAGGCGTTCGTGGCATGCAATCTTCCTCAAGAAGCCGTCAGGACAGCTTACGGGATGTTTTGATTGAAAGCTACAGACTTGAGATAGATCAAGCAGGGGCGTTAATCGCTGAGACTGCGAGTGGTTTTCCTACGACGATCCGCAAACGGTTGCCACCTATCTTGATGCCATCGGCTCGCTGACGCTCCTCTTCGGCTCGCTGACGATTTCTCAGAGTGGGTCGAGCAGTAGGCGAAGAATCTGGGAAAGATTAAAAAAAAGATTAAGTAACGGTAAGTTTCTCAATAGATTCCCTTAGAAGATATGCAGGGGAAGCGGTTAGATTTTGTGCAGCAGGATGCAGTTACACCGATGACGGTTGCCCTATCCTGTTCTGCATACTCAAATAGCTAGAGCAGGTTAGTACAAATCTATACGGAAGCCTATGTCTAAAGGAGTATCCGAATCCTTCTCATAAATGTTACACTTATTTACACAAAGAGTTCGCTATGTATACCTTTAATAAGGTGCTTCCATAGGGTTTAGCGATGTGGCGCTGATGGCGGCCTGACGGGCTAGTTCTACCTCATGTAGGTGTAAATGCCTATTCGAGTCATCAGCCGGACACTGCGGTTGTGGCCAAAGTTTAGCGAGGCGGCGACCGTAGGTGGGTGCTCTCATTCACTCCAGCTCCATTTTGGGGCGAGTCGAGTGACGGGTAGCTCAAATCCGCATCTGCATCGCTCAGATTCTGTCTAAGTTCTCAGACTCGTCGACTTCGGCATAAAGTTCAGCGCTTATGAAGACAGCTCAAACGTCCTCAACTGATTTGGTACGCTCCTACCTACGGGAAATTGGTCGCGTTCCGCTGCTCACCCACGAGCAGGAAATTATCTACGGCAAGCAGGTGCAGCGACTCAACCGGCTGTACCAAATTAAGCAGGATCTGCTAGACGAGTCGGGGCAGGAGCCCTCCCTAGCGGCATGGGCGCAGCAGGCCGAACTGACGGTCGAAGAGTTGGAGGCAGCGATCGCCGACGGTTCAGCCGCCAAGCGCAAGATGGTGGAAGCCAATCTCCGGCTGGTGGTTTCTGTTGCCAAGAAGTACATCAAGCGCAACGTTGACCTGCTAGACCTGATTCAGGAAGGCACCATCGGTATGCAGCGAGGTGTGGAGAAGTTTGACCCCTCCAAGGGATACCGCTTTTCCACCTATGCCTACTGGTGGATTCGTCAGGCGATTACCCGGGCGATCGCCGAGAAGGGCCGCACGATTCGCCTGCCCATCCACATCACCGAAAAGCTCAACAAGATTAAAAAGGTGCAGCGGCAGTTGGCTCAAACCCTAGGCCGCTCGGCAACCATTGCCGAAATCGCCAACGAGCTAAAGCTTACCCCCAAGCAGGTGCGGGAGTATCTGGAGCGATCGCGCCTCCCCCTCTCCCTCGACCTGCGAGTGGGTGATAACCAAGACACTGAACTGGGCGAGCTGCTGGAAGATGAAAGCTCTTGCCCCGAAGACTACGCGGCTCAAGCCTCCTTGCGGTCTGAGCTGGAGCGGCTTATGGCTGACCTGACTCCCCAGCAGCGGGAAGTCCTGTCGCTGCGATTCGGCCTCCAAGATGGGCAAACCATGACCCTAGCCAAAATCGGTGCCATGCTAAATATTAGCCGGGAGCGAGTGCGGCAAATCGAGCGGGAAGCCCTGACTAAGCTGCGCAAGCGCCAGCCTGACATGCGGGCCTATTTGGCTAGCTAGGCGAGTCTAGCCGTCAGGAAACTGCCAGCAGGCGATCGCTTCAACGCTGCGGCTACCGCAACTACAGGGGGTGGGTTCTGATGCGACCCACTCCTTTTGGCATTTGCGACAGTGGCAGAAAACATTGTGCTGGTTGGCAGCGGCTAGCCTGAGTCGCCACTCCTGCTGCTCAGATGGACTTAGATAGGGCGGAGGATTCTGGTCGGTCATTGGGGTATGCCCTGCTAGTGCTTTATCAGTTTCTATAGCTCTACGGACTAAGGTCTGAGCGTGGAACTCCTGCGGCGTGGGGGTTCTACACATCTTGAATATTCTAATGCGAAAGCGTAACGTCATAGACTACCGATAGCCAGCGGCCTGCAGGGAAAACAGGTGGGCATAGCGTCCGCCTGCCGCCAGCAGCTCTGCGTGAGTGCCCTGCTCCATCAGCTTGCCCTGGGCCAGGATGATAATCTGGTCGGCCATGCGCACGGTGGAGAAGCGATGGGAGATCAGGATCACCGTCTGGTCTTGCGTGGCGGCCCGGACATGTTCAAACACCTTTACCTCCGCTTCGGCATCCATGGCGGAAGTGGGTTCATCCAGCACCAGAATATCGGCCTGCGATCGCATAAACGCCCGCGACAGGGCAACCTTCTGCCACTGCCCCCCGGACAGCTCTCGACCGTCACGGAACCAGCGTCCCAGCCGGGTATGAAAGCCCTCCGGCATGGTTTCAATAAAAGTACGGGCAATGCCCTTGTCGGCGGCCTGCTGCCAGCGGTGGCGATCCTCAATGTAGTCCACGTCTCCCACGCCAATGTTTTCCCCTACCGTGAACTGGTAGCGCACAAAGTCCTGAAAAATTACGCCAATGCGCCGCTGTAGGGTCTCCAGATCCCACGCCTGCAGGTCCAGCCCGTCCAGCAGAATGCGGCCACTGGTGGTGGAATAGAGCCGGGTGAGGAGCTTGATCAGGGTGGTTTTGCCGGAGCCATTTTCCCCCACGATCGCCAGCTTGTCCCCCGGCTTCAGGTGCAGGGAAATGTTTTGCAGGGCAGGGGTGGTGCTGCCGGGATAGGAGAAGCTCACGTCCTCAAAGCGGATGCCGTCCCCCGGCAAGGGGCCACGGGTGGCGTGACCGCTGGGTTTGGGCGTCTCTTCCTCTAGAAAGCTGTAGAGGGTGGAAAGGTAGAGGCTGTCCTCGTACATGCCCCCTACGGAGGTGAGGATATTGGCAAAGGTGGTTTGTCCCTGGCGAAACACCACCAGGTACATAGTCAAATCTCCCAGAGAGATGCGGCGGGCGATCGCCTCCAGCACAATCCAGGTGTAGGCTCCGTAGAAAGCCAGACTGCTGAGCAACCCCAGTCCATAGCTCCAGGCACTGCGGCGGATGGTCAGGTCTCGGTCTTCGGCATAGAGACGCTCAAAGATGGTTTTGTAGCGATCGAGGAACAGATCCCCCAACTGGTAGAGCTTTACCTCCTTGGCGTAGTCCTCACGGGCCACCAAGACTTCCAGGTAGGTTTGCTCGCGGGTTTCGGGGGCACGCCAGCGGAAGATGCGGAACGCTTGCTCAGCGAAGCGGGTTTCGGTGATGAAGGCGGGCACCGAGGCCAGCATCAGCACCACCACGGCCCAGACGGAGAACTGTAGCAGCAGTCCTGAAAAGGTGATCAGGGACAGGGTATCGCGGGTGATGCCAAAGACGCGCGTCACCATGCTAAGGGGACGACTGGAGGCTTCGCGGCGGGCGCGGGTCATTTTGTCGTAAAATTCGGAATCCTCAAACTGGGTGAGGCTGAGGGTGAGGGCCTTCTCCAGAATGAGCACGTTTACCCGCTGGGCCAGCAGCACCCGCAGCAGGGACTGGCACAGGGAGATACCCTGACGACAGCCGCTCAGCAGGGCCACCAGAACTGCCTCCACCCCCAAGTAACGGAGGGCCAGCCAGCGATCGCCCTCCGCTCCACTTTGGGCCGCCTGCACTACGGCATCGACGATGAGCTTGCCCACATAGGCGACAGCGGCGGGTAGGAGGCCAGCCACCAGGGTCAGCCCAGCAAACAGGAGAGTAAGAGTGCGGTTGGTGCTCCAGACTAGGGCGATCGCCCGACCGCAGTAGCGAAAAATGGAAGCGGGTTGGCGGAATCGCCGCCAGGGTTGACGCAGCCATTGAGGAAAATTGTTCATATATCCACGATAGCCGCTCGGCTTCCCGCTCAAAGCGGGACAAAATTAATGGGACAGCGGGGCGCTGCGCACCCCACCATCCCGCCTAATGGGTTACCCCACACATGCTTAAGGGGCGCACCGAAGTACGCCCCTTGTGATGCTCTGGCTGAGCTATGTTCCAGCTAGAGCTGGCGATCGCCTATGATTGGGGCTGGCTTGCTAGCGGATTATTAGCCCCGATGCGCGGTGCGGTGCGGTGCCACTGCCCATTCTCGTCCTGGACGTACTCGTGCTTCACCGTGTCCCAGGCGACTTGAGCTGCGCCTTCGGCGGACATACCGTCAGATTCGGCGCTATTATAGGCCGTCTGAAATACGCGCTGGGCGTATTCGGGCATCGAATTCTTGATATCTTGGGGCAGATTATCGAGGGTTTCGTAAGGCATAAAGACCTCCTTTCGTTGTCAACAAAGCTGTTAGCCGGTAGCCAATACTTTCCGGATATTTTTCACGATTAAGCCTTAAGTCTCAGAAGGCATATCAGTCTTGTTGCGGGTTTCCAGGGCCGGATACTTCTCGGCAAAATATTTGTTCAAGAAGGAGTTGACCAGCGATAGCACAATCGGTCCCAGAATAAAGGCCAGGATGCCCCGGACTGCAAAGCCGGGAACCAGCACCGACGCTAACCAGAAGCAGAGACCGTTGACCACCAGGGAGAATAGGCCAAAGCTCAGGAAGGTGAGCGGCAGCGAAAGCGTGGAAATCACGGGCTTCACAAACGCATTCACCAGACCGATGGAAGCGGTGGCGATCAGGATTGCGGGCAGCGTTTCCAGCCGCACTCCGGGCACGACGATATCGACTACCATCAAGCTGAGGGCGGTTGCCAGCCAAACTAATAAATTACCTACCATACTAAATGTCCTCGCTTTTTCTAACATCAAATTGGACGTCAAACCAATGTCGCGCTAATAGTTGTTGACGACGCGATCATCAGACAGATTATGCGCTTTCGCTGAAGCGATCGCACTAAATTTCGCTAATACAAATCCCCCAGTCGCTGCTCGATTCAAACTGCCGCTCAAGCTAATTAAGTCCCAGCGGTTCTGCGACAGTCTGCGGATATTTCTCAAAAATTCCGCTACAGCTTTGCGCTTAATCTTTTCATCATCTCCTTGTAGGATCTAATATTTTGTGGTAATCCTGCATCCTCACGTCGATAGATTCCGGGCATCTCCAGAAATCTATGGGTATATGCACAGTCCGCCCGAAATTCATTACACTTTGTAAAGGAAATATCCGCCGTCCTCGCCTACCTGAGTCACCGCTATGACCCTCCACAAAGACACTCTGTTTGAGCGCTTTATTGCCCCCATTGCTGGCTCCCTGCTAATGGACCGTGAGGCGATGAAGCGCTATCGCGACAGTAAAGACTGGGAGGCTGAGGGCGATCGCTTCCGTCAGCCCGACTTTCAGTACCCACCGTACTACAGCAGCCAGAACTTCCACGGCATCTCCGGGGGCTATCTCACGGTGGATGCTGCCGTCACCTATGACCCGGTGACTTGCTATGCCCTGCCCCCCAATGAAGACTGGGTGCGGCAAAGCGTCGTCCAGCACGTCCAGGGCCAGCCCCGCCGCATTCTCGACCTGGGCTGCGGCACCGGGTCCACCACGCTGCTGCTGAAGCGCCGCTTCCCCAATGCCCAGGTGATCGGGCTGGATCTTTCTCCTTACATGCTGGTGGTGGCAGATGACAAGGCCCATGAGGCAGGGCTGGCGATTGAATTTCGTCAGGAGAAGGCGGAGCAGACCGGGTTCCCAGATGCCTCCTTCGACCTGGTGACGGCATCCCTCCTGTTCCATGAACTGCCTCCCGCCGTCTCCTGCCAGGTGCTGCAGGAGTGCTTTCGGCTGCTGACGGTGGGCGGCGAGGTGATTATTCTGGACGGCAATCAGTCTACCCTGCGGCACACCGCCTGGCTCACGGAGATTTTCGAGGAACCTTATATTAAGGACTATGCGGCAGGTAGCGTCGATGCCTGGATGGGCACCGCCGGGTTCGGGGCAGTGTGCACCGATGATGTATGGTGGGTGCAGCAGGTGACGCATGGCGTGAAGCCGATGCTGGGGCAGAAACCCAGCTTTTCCACCTCTGCTGAATTTGAAGCACTGGGCAAACGACAATGGGTACCGGGCTAAAGGCGGTTCTATTTGACTTCAATGGCGTAATCATCAATGACGAGCCGCTGCACCAGACGCTGATTGAAGAACTGTTAATCGAAGAAAACCTCCGTCCCAAGCCAGGGGAATATCGCCAGGTGTGCATCGGTCGGAGCGATCGCGCCTGTTTGACCGAGCTGTTTTCCCGCCGGGGACGAGTCCTCAGCGATGCCTATCTGGATGACCTGATTGCCCGCAAATCCCGCGCCTACCTGCAAAAGCTGGAAACCCTGGAAAAGCTGCCCATCTATCCGGGAGTGGCCGATCTGGTCTATCAGCTGCGGGTAGTCCATATTCCCATTGCCGTGGTCAGCGGAGCCATGCGGGGCGAAATTGAACAGGTGCTGCAGCGGGCAGGACTGGCGGACAAAGTGGCGGTCATTGTGGCAGGGGACGACATCAAGGCCAGTAAGCCCGACCCCGATGGCTACCTGCTGGCCATTGAGCAGCTGCGCCACCGCTATCCCGACCTGGATCTGGCTCCCCAAAACTGTCTGGCTATCGAAGACACGCCTGCGGGCATCACTGCCGCCAAGCGAGCTGGCATCACGGTGGTGGGGGTGGCCAATACCTACCCATACCACATGATTCAGCGGCAGGCCAACTGGGCGGTTGATTACCTCACGGAGATTGAGCTGGACCGCATTCGCCACCTGCTGGTTTACGAGACGGAGCGATCGCAACCCCAACCCTCCAAAGGATAAGTGCTCAAGCACAATGAATTACACTTCTTGGGGATGTGTGAGCGGGGCGCACCACCCCAGGTACTTAGAACTATGGCTGCACCCGGTCTACCAGGCGAAACCAGGCAATCTGGGCAATTTCCGCCAGGGCCTGCTGCCGCTCTTCCTGGGGCGAGTGGGTGAGGCGCTGCTCAAAGGCGGCGAGGATACTCTCCTGGGTCTGGTGCTTGACCGCAATGATAAACGGGAAGCCGAAGGTGTTCCGGTAGCGCTGGTTCAGAGTCTGGAAGCGAATATCGGCCTCGGTGCTGAGGCGGTTCAAGCCCGCGCCCGCCTGCTCCTGCACGGAGGCAGCCGCCATCCTGGCCTTGCTCCCCAGTTCGGGATGGGCCTGAATCAGGGCGAGCTGTGCCTCAGGACTGAGATTGTGGAGCACCTGCACCATTGCCTGGTGTAGCTCGGTGAGGCTGGTGAAGGGACGCTGGTGCCAGGTCTGGTGGGCGATCGCCGGAGTCTGCTCAAATACATCTCCCAGAGCGGCGGTGAACTCCTCCTGGCTCATCTGGTTCAGTTGGGCGAGGGCGTGGCTCATCCGTCCTTCCGCTTCAGCCAGAAGGCCCGCATGCCCGCGGCTTTTGCCCCCTTGTAATCCTCCCGAAAGCTGTCGCCGATGTGCCAGGCGTTCGCCGGGTCGCAGTCATGTTTCTTTAAAGCGGTTTCAAAAACTTTATAGTCGGGTTTGGCTGCCCCAACTTCTGTGGAAATGGTGACCGACGTGAAGTACCGATCCAGCCCCAGAGCGGGTAAGACTCGGTGGATGCGGGAATCAAAGTTGGAGATTAGGCCCAGGGGAATATTCTGGCTTTGCCAGTACTTCAGTGCGGTCAAGGTATCTTCGTAGAGAAACCACGGTTCAGCGGTGGCAAAGTGCTCGTAGAGGGCATCAAAGAACTCGCCAAAGCGGGGGAAGGCATCTCCATAGCCTGCTCTCTGGAAGGTTTGATGGGCGATCGCCCGCCACCATTCAAA
>JBHJGR010000058.1:0-38187 GCA_050331615.1 Elainellaceae cyanobacterium | reverse complement strand
CCAATTTGGGTGATGGGCTGACGAAGCGAATGTTGCTGCATAGGAAGGAGTGTCGCCGAAGAGTTCATCAGAGTACCAAGGATAAAACTAAGCTCGAACTGCCACCTGCGCCGATGCGCTCCCCACGGTCTACCTTTACTTCACTTTTCTACTTTACCGTTTACCCATACTTCATAATACCGCTACACCCTCCGAGGCGCGAGGTAAATCTACGGAGATTGTCCCACTAAATTGTAAGACAAATGGGCTGGCGGCAATGTTGCATGTGCTACAAAGCATGCAGCTACACCAGTGATTTTTCGTAAACTCGTAAAGAAACCTATCCTAGGAGCCTTAGCTGATGCCGAGCGGTAGATGCTTCCGTATTTCTTCCTAAGAAGTAATCTGTATCTATCAAAACCTCAAACCTATGGACCCGTCAAGTCCGTAAATCCACCCACTGATTTCCACCCACTGATTATGAATGTCTAGGGAGTCCAGAAATCGACAACGTCGTAGCCCATCTCGGCCAGCATTTGGCGCAAAAGCGGCAGGCTCAGGCCGATGACGTTACTGTGGCAGCCAATGATTTTATCGACTAGCAGGCCGCCCCGTCCCTCCAGCGCAAAGCAGCCCGCGCAGTTCAGCGGCTCACCAGTGGCGACATAAGCCTCAATCTGGCGATCGCTCGCCGCCGCAAAATGCACCTCTGTCACCTGGCATCGCACTAGCGTCTGGTGGGACTGGGGCGCAACCAGGACGTGGCCCGTATAGAGGTGCCCCGCCCGGCCCCGCATCTGCTGCCAGCGGGCGATCGCCTCGACAGCGTTGGCCGGTTTGCCGTGGATATCGCCCCCAATGGCCAGAACCGAATCGCAGCCTAAGATGACCATCGAGTCGGAAAGGCTGACATCATGGTGCCCGGCTTTGAGGAGATGGCGGGGCAGATCATCTAGGACCGCCTCCACCTTCCCCAGGGCAAGCTGCTGCACCAGCTCCACCGGGTGATCAATCTGGATGGAGGATTCATCAAACTGGCTGGGACACACGATTGGATCGAACCCCGCGCCGATCAGGAGTCGTCGCCGCGCTGGCGATGCCGAAGCTAGCACAAATTTCGGAGCTGTCTTGCTTTTCAAGCCCTAAGCCTCCAACGTCGGTCTAGAAGGGGGTCGTTTGTAGCTATAGCCCTACGGTCTAAGGTTTGAGTGTGGAACCTCCGCGCCGTGGGGGTTCCACACCTCTTGAATGTCCTCACGCGAAAGCGTAACGCCATACCTGCTTAACAGATTAAGCGCTAATAGACAGAAAAGGACTGTACTGCCTGGCTCAGGGTGTCCTTCATCTTGCTCCATCGCTCCTCGGTAGTGGAAGCATTGAAGGTAAACAGCTTGCCCCGCCGGACGACGACGCTAGCCAGATTGTGGCGTGCCTGGCCCGGTAGCCGCACCGCATACTCCAGAATATAGTAAGGGCCGATGTCTGATTCCTTTGCCTCGGCATTGACTAGCTCGGCGTTGCGATCGCTCGCGGCACTCAGTCCCCGACGGGCGAGGCGCTGCCCCACATCGGTTGGGGTGCCCAAATCGGTCAGGGTGTTGCCTTCTGGCACCTCGCTGATAATGACGCTAATGTTTTCGCTGGGATCAACGATGTCGTGGATGACTACGTCGGGACCATCGGGAACGGTGATTTCCACCCAGCCGTTGGGGTAGACGAACTCGTAGCCGTCGGTCGGATCAATATAGCTCCGCAGCCCGGCTGTTCCTGATATACAGCCCTGCAAACAGAGCCCCAAAAGAATTACCGCGATCGCCACCATTCGCTTTAGCATGTCGAGCCGTCCTCCCTAACTGAATCACAATCCATCTGCTAAGTGCTGATACCGTTTTTCTGTGAAGCTGCACACAACAAGGGGCTTAAGCCGCTTGTCTGCCCGGACTTTTCCTGTGCGTCTTCATGCAAAATTGGGATGAAGCACAATTCGTTAAGTTTTTGGGGGTGTGCGCTCCCCCAAAAATAATTTTGCTCAGTGCCCCAATGGGCACTAACGCACCAGACCCATTTTGCCATCAAGCGTGGCCCCTCTTTAGACGAGAAAGCCGCCGGGCGGGGCTGGGCCGAAATTTACCGCAATCCGACCTGACTGTTACCCCTAGGAAGCGCCGACCCAATCAGGGCAGGGCGAGCCATCGTCCCAGCCGTAGGGATGGAAGCCACAGACAAGCAGGGTACGGGTGGCTGCCGTACGGCCATAGGCAATGCCGTGATAGTGAATACAGCCCTGACAAGCTTTGGGGCGAGATTGGGGCACCTCGTTAAAGCCGAGCTGCGATCGCAGGATGTGTCGCTTGCTCTGGAGGCGGTGCCAGTGGGCATGGTCCGTCTTGCGAAGCTGGTAATTGGCCGTGTAGTAATGGTCCGAAAAGATGCTCATAAGCAGGGACGGTGCGGTAAAGAAGCAAAATTAAGCCACACTTAATAGGCTACCCGCCGGGGCGTGTCGGAGAGGGGCCGTAGCAACAAATATGAAGAAAAAGAAAAATTATCAGATTCTCCAGTCTGTAGTGGGGTGTGCCCCCTGTCAGCGGGCGCATCTCCACTGGCTTTCCCTGTGGTTAGATGCTTAATCAGATGCGAGTAGTGGACTCTAAAGCTGCCAACACAACTATTGGGTTTAGCGGTAGTCTGAGAAGCGTTGGGGTTACCAATCCGCATTGTCGGCAAACGGCCCTGATTTGGCATTACCCTCACGGGGGAATTTAAGGGGAATTTTTCAGGACCTATGATTGCCTCTACTCAGTCATCTCATCCATCCACGCGCCCGCCAATACCGACTCTTCAGCTACCGGAAATTGTCAACGGCCTGCCCAACATCTCCGGCTGGGAATCTGAGGTCATTGCCACAACCCAAATCAATGAACCTGTCTTTCGGTCCCAGACAAATCTGCAGTTGAGTCAGGTGACGGCAGCGTTTGCGATCGCCCTCCACATGCACCAGCCCACCATCCCTGCTGGCAGCAACGGCGAGCTGATCAGCAATCTGCAGTACATGTTTGAGCATCCCTACGAGGGGGACAACCACAACGCCAGTGCCTTTGCCTACTGCTACAGCCGCATGGCGGACTTTATACCTGACCTAGTGTCCCAGGGCTGCAATCCCCGAGTCATGCTGGATTACTCGGGAAACCTGCTATGGGGGCTGCGGCAGATGGGGCAGGGCGAAATTCTAGAGAACCTGAAGCGAATTACCTGCGACCCCGCCTACCAGCCCTATGTGGAGTGGCTAGGCACCCTCTGGGGCCACGGCGTCACGCCCTCTACCCCCATTGCCGATCTGACCCTCCACATGCGGGCGTGGCAGCACCACTTTGCCAGCATTTTCGGCTGGCAGGCACTGGCGCGGGTCAAAGGGTTCTCCCTGCCGGAGATGCATCTGCCTAATCATCCCGACACTCTCTATACCTTGGTGACGGCGCTGCGGGACTGCGGCTACCGCTGGCTGCTGGTGCAGGAGCATTCCATTGAAACGCTAGCGGGCGGACCCATCACCAATCCCCATATTCCTCATCGCCTAGTGGCCCACGATTCTGAGGGTAAAATGGCCAGCATTGCCGTTCTGATCAAAACCCAGGGTTCCGACACCAAGCTGGTGGGGCAGATGCAGCCCTATGCTGAGGCTAAAACTCTTTCCCCACAGCCGGTTGGCGACGTTACTATTCCCCCCCTGGTGACCCAGATTGGCGATGGCGAGAACGGTGGCGTGATGATGAATGAGTTTCCCGCTGCCTTTCGCAACGCCTGGTACGAAATCCGTGACCGTGGCGGCAACACGGGCGTCATGGGCATGAACGGTACGGAGTATCTGGAGCTGGTTGAGGCCGCAGGCTGTCGATTAGAAGACTTGCCCGCCTGTCAGGCGATCGCCCAGCACCGCATCTGGCAGCGGGTAGACCCCGATCAGGCCACGCCAGAAACAGTGGCGGCGGCGATCGAAGCGCTCCGACTAGAGGACGCCAGTTTTCACATGGATGGCGGTTCCTGGACCAACCATCTGAGCTGGGTGAAGGGCTACCAGAACGTGCTGTCGCCGATGAATGACCTCAGTGCCCGCTTTCACAGGGCGATCGCCACCATGCCCTCCGCCGACGCACCCCTGACCCGCCAGCACCGCTACCGCAACGCCCTGCTCCACAACCTGCTGCTCCAGACGAGCTGCTTCCGCTACTGGGGCCAGGGCACCTGGACTGACTATGCCCAGGAGCTATATCGGCGGGGATTGGCTATTTTGCAGTACGATTTCTAGTCCGATCTCTGGGACATTACTGGGAATATCCAGGTGGGCAGGCATCCTGCCTGCGCGACGGAGGAGGGAGATTTGTTTCTAGAAGTCCCCTAAGTTTTCAGAAAGATCTCTTGGCAAAACCTATGAACAGCGACGCAGAAAAAATGACTAACGGGGAAGCAGAAACCCCCACGCCCTCGGCGTTACCCGAAGAAGCGAACCAGATGGAACCGGCCTTTGGCTGGACGCCCTACGCCGAAACCATCAACGGCAGATTTGCCATGATTGGCTTTATGGCTCTGCTGATCATCGAGCTGGTGACCCGCCAGGATTTTTTTACCTGGCTGGGTCTCCGGTGAAGCTGCCTTAGTACTTTCGCTCTTTTGGCTCAAACTGGGTAATCGTTACGGGCATCTCGGCAATCTCTACGCCTGCTGGTGACCAGTAGGCCAGGGTATGCTTCAGGAAGTTGTGGTCGTCCCGCTCGGGGTAGTCTTCCCGCGAGTGGGCACCCCGGCTTTCCCGCCGATTCAGGGCTGAGGCCATGATCACCTCTCCCACTCGCATCAGGTTCTGTAGCTCTAGCGCTTCGGTGATCTCCGTATTCCAGACCTTGCTCTTGTCATCCAGATAGATCTGGCTTCCTTGGGCAATCATCTGCCGGAGGCGAGCCAACCCCTCCTGCATCACCGCCTCGGTGCGAAAGACACCGCAGTGCTCGGTCATACAGTCCTGAAATGCCTGCCGGACTTGAGCGATGCGGTAGGAACCGGGGTTATCCAACAGGGACTGGATGCGGTGCTGGGCCTCAGTCAGGTAGCGCTGTTCGTCGAGGTTGGGCAGCTTGCGGGACTCGACATAGCGGGCGATCGCCGCTCCTGTCCGCCGTCCATAGACCACGCACTCCAGGAGAGAATTGCTGCCCAGACGATTGGCTCCGTGGACCGACACGCAGGCACTTTCCCCTGCCGCAAAGAACCCTTCTACCAGGCCATCGGCACTGCTGCGCACCTGGCCGTCTGTGTTCACCGGGATGCCGCCCATGGAGTAGTGCACCGTGGGGCGCACGGGCATGGGCTCGTGGATGGCGTCCACGCCCACCAGGCGATGGGCTTCCTCCCAGCAGAAGGGGATGCGGCTCATGATCTTTTCCTGCCCCATGTGGCGCAGGTCGAGGTAAATGCAGGGTCCGCCCGGGCTGCCATCGGGATGGACGCCCCGCCCAGCGCGAATTTCTTTGGTGATGGCGCGTGAGGTGATGTCGCGGGGAGCCAGCTCCATCTGCTTGGGAGCATAGTGGGCCATGAAGCGATCGCCCTCACCGTTAATGAGATAAGCCCCTTCTCCACGGACGGCTTCAGAAATCAAGACGCCCACGGGATACAGCCCAGTGGGGTGAAACTGGACAAACTCCATATCCTCCAGGGGCAGCCCCACCGCCGCCGTCATGGCCAGCCCATCGCCAGTAGAGGCGTAATCGTTGGAGGTGGTGTTGTAGGTGCGACCATAGCCCCCAGTAGCAAACAGGACGGCTTTGGCGCGGACGACGGCAAGCTGTCCGTCGGCAATGCGAAACATTACCACGCCCTTGGCCTGCCCCTCTTCCAGGATGAGCCGCATGACGTACCATTCGTCATAAATCTGAACGCCATAGCGCCGCAGATTAGACACTAGCTCATGGAGGATTGCGTGCCCCGTCTTGTCTGCCGCGTAGCAGGTACGCTTGTGGGAATGGCCGCCAAAGGCTCGCTGGGCAATGCGTCCGTCTGGCAAGCGGGAGAAGAGGACGCCCATGTGCTCCAGATCGATGACCACGTCTGGCGCTTCGCGGGTGAGGATCTCTACTGCGTCCTGGTCTGCCAAATAGTCCGACCCTTTTACGGTGTCGAAGGCGTGCGCTTCCCAGCTATCGGTCTCGTCTACGTTCTTCAGGGTGGCGGCAATGCCCCCTTGGGCAGCGACCGAGTGAGAGCGAATGGGATGGGTTTTAGCGACGACGGCTATGCTCAGGGCCGGATTGACGCGGGCAATTTCGACAGCGGCGCGCGACCCGGCAAGCCCCCCGCCGATAATGAGAACATCGTGCTCAATCATGGACATGAAAAGTGCTGAATTGTTTGAGTTTTCGGAAGAACCGACGTTGTCTTCACTATAGTCCCGATTAACGAAGCAGCCAGTAAAAAACCCTGCTGCAGAGCAGGGCTATCGTCCTAAATAGTTAAACAAAATTGTTTCCGTGGGGATGTGCGCCCCCGCCGAGGGCGCACATCCCCACAAGTTGTAATTAACTGTGCTTAAGCACTTAGTCAGGAAATTTGCAGGCAATAGAGAGGCTCTACCCGGCGGCTTGGGCCGGACGCTGGTCGGGTAAAGAAACGTTCGAGGCGGACTGAGTGTCGGCCTGCGGATCAACCGTGACGAACTCGATGTGGTTGAGCAGGGTCGTCACGAAGGCAAACAGCAAAAACGGCAGCGACAGCACCAGGATCAGTCCGACGGTTGCCAGGGCATAGACTGGACGGCTCGCCCCCATGAGTGCCATCGCCGCTGCCAGACTAATGAAAATTACCAGCAGCCAAACAATAATTTGGCCGTATACGTCACCAAATGAAAGCGTGCAGAAAACGCGATATCGTTGAAAACTATTCATGTCAGCCCCCCAGTGCTGCCTCGGATTCTAATTCTTTAGCCATCAGACTATTTATTTGCTTAGAACCTATCCGAAAGCTCGCCAGAGTTTTTGGAATCCAGAATCTCTGACCGGGTTTCGGATAGGCACTCGGTCTTATTAGCTTAAATGGCATCCCTCGGACAGACAACAGGACGCTAATCTTCTTAAAGGCATCGCAATATCTCTTTACAAATCGAGTCATTGAGTTTGGGGACTGCTGAGTTACTGGCCCCGAGATTTGCGGCCTAACCTGACGAGCTTTATAGCCCTACGGGCTAAGGTTTGAGCTTGGAACCCCCACGACGCGCAGGCTCCAAACCTCTTGAATGTTCTAATGCAAAAGCGTAGCGCTATAGGGGTGAAAAAATTGGTGATGAGCGATCGCTTCATTCTGTTCTACAAGCCCTACAACGTGCTAACCCAGTTCACCGATGCTCAGGCTAACCGGCCTACCCTCAAAGATTTCATCCCGATTCCGCAGGTTTATCCCGTGGGGCGGCTAGACCGCGACAGCGAGGGGCTGCTGCTGCTCACCAACAATGGCCAGATTCAGCACCGTTTGAGCGATCCGCGATTCTACCACCCTAAAACCTACTGGGTACAGGTCGAGCGCATTCCCGACGAGGCCGCCCTTGATCGCCTGCGCCAGGGGGTGGTAATTCAGGACTATCGCACCCGCCCCGCCGCCGTGACGCGTCTCCCGCAGGAACCGGATTTGCCGCCCCGCGACCCGCCCATTCGCTATCGCAAAACGGTGCCCACTGCCTGGCTAGAAATCGAGCTGACCGAAGGCCGCAACCGTCAGGTACGCCGCATGACGGCTGCCGTCGGGTTTCCTACCCTGCGACTGGTGCGGGTGGCGATCGCCTTTCTACAGTTGGGGTCCCTCATGCCAGGGGAGTGGCGTGAGCTGTCGCAAACGGAGGTCCACTCCCTCAAGCGCCTCGCTGGTCAGCGCCGCCGCTAGAGCTAAGTGCTCAATATAGCGCTACGCTTTCATGCTAGGACATTCAAGAGGTGTAGAACCCCCGCGTCGCGGGGGGCTCACACTCAAACCTTAGCCCGTAGGGCTATATCGGCGCAGAGAGTTGGTCCGCCGCTGGAAACGGGTACTCTGGGGGGAGTGATACCAGATGCAGGTTTTGAGCGTATCGGATACCTTAGACTCAGAGCATCACGATGCCCCAAAAAGGGGTGTAGGCTGTTGATTAAGGTTAGGACTTGACTTTTAGTTAGTTCAGCTGGAGTGAGGGAAGCCCCTAGATGATCGTCTGCCACGCATGCCAAACGGAGAATCCAGACCATAACAAGTTCTGCCAGGGCTGTGGGGCATCGTTGATACCAGCCCAGCAGCCAGATGGTTTGACGGGGGGCGTTGTGCTTGAGGCTGACAGTTCCCCTCCTCCGGAAGCTGCTAGCAGGGGAACTATCTCTCGACTTGCCATTTTGGCGGCCACCCCAGCTCAGGAAAATGGCAGCTCCGAGACAGCCGCCCCCCTCGCAGTTCTAAAGAATCGGGCCTATTTGGACCCCGACCAGCGCTATCAAATTGTTGACGCCCTCGCTACCGCCGCAACTAAAGTCGGGTGCGAGGCTGAGGTCAGGGTAGTCGATTTGCGACCAGCCGACCCTTCCCCTCTAGAGGCTTGGGCCGATCGAGCAGTGATCGAGTACAGCGCTGAGGCCGAAGAAAATCATGAGCTAAGCGAAGTGCGCGATCGCATCGTTGACGAGCTGCCTGACCTCCCCGAGAGTGCCGCGCCCTACGTCCTCCTCCAGCATCACCTCTATCCATCGTTCCCCCAAATTCATGACGCCTGGAGCGAGTCGGGTTGCTCGATTGTGCTGATTGAAGATCGGGACAGCTTCCCGCAACTTGCGGAGGTGCTGCAGCAGGCCAGCGCCGTCAACCTCCAGGTGCTGCACTGGCTACACGAAATCACCGAGCTTTGGGCTGTGCTAACCCAACAGAACTGTTGCCGCAGCCTGCTAGAAATTTCCAACCTGCGGGTTGATGAAGACCAAATTCTATGTCTGCGTCGCCTCTATGCTGATGCGCCCGACGCTCCGCCGCCAGCCCTGAAAAACCTCGGCTGTCTCTGGCGACGGCTGTTCGAGCCAGCCCACCAGCCGCCCCACGATCGCATTGCTGCCCTTTATGAAGCGATGGAAGCCGAGGAGATTCTCACTCTAGACGAAGTGCGATCGCACCTGGAGTTAATCGCCGATCAAATCTATCAAGAGGTGGTTGCCGAATCGGCGTCTGGCTCTGCCCCGGTCGCGCCAGCGGCGGATGAAAACGATGCCGAATGGAGCGAAGTCACCCGCAACGGTGGCTCTGCTGCCACAAACAGCCAATGGAACGGCTTTGAGATTAGCGATGACCTAGAGGACTTCATCACCGAGGAGGAAGACACGCCTACGGTGGTGCTGCCCATGCAGCTATATAATCTGATGGATGCGGGATTGACCGACATTGGTCGGCAGCGCGACCATAATGAAGACTGCTTCAGCATCAGCACTGAGGTAAAAAAGGTCGAAACCCCCACCGGGCGATGCTGTGTGGCAAAGGGCCTTTATGTGCTGTGTGATGGCATGGGAGGGCACGCCGCCGGAGAAGTGGCTAGCGCGATCGCCGTCGAGACGCTGCAGGCATATTTCCAGGAGCACTGGCAGGACGAGTTACCCACCGAGAAGCTAATTCACCGGGGAATTGTGCTGGCCAATCAAAAGATTTATGACCTGAACCAGGAAAACGCCACGTCGGGCAGCGGGCGCATGGGAACGACGCTGGTCCTGATGCTCGTTCATGATACAAACGTGGCGATCGCCCATGTGGGTGATAGCCGTATCTACTGCTACCGACGTAAGCAGGGGCTGGAGCAGCTCACTACCGACCATGAAGTCGGGCAGCGAGAAATCCACCGGGGGATTGATCCGGAGCTGGCCTATGCCCGCCCCGATGCCTATCAGCTCACTCAAGCGCTGGGTCCCCGGGGTGAGGACTTTATTCGCCCTGAAATTCGGTTCATTGAAGTTACGGAAGATGCCCTGTTCATCCTCGGCTCTGATGGGCTCACCGATAACGATCTGCTAGAAACCTATTGCGAAACCCATGTCGAACCGCTGCTGAGTTCGCAAGCTCATCTGGAGCAGGGCGTTTTCGATTTGGTGACGTTGGCAAACCAGCACAACGGCCACGACAACATTACGGCGATCGCCGTCCGGTTTAAACTACGTCCCCGGCTGCGAAATTTGACCGGGTCGCTCGACGGCGCTAAGCAGCAGAGCATCGTGGAAACCGACTTGCTCAGCGGCGACATGCTCTAGGGCAGCGTCGCCTACTCCTCCCAGCTCTCCACCGCCAGCAAATCGCCGATGGGGTCTTTCATCGAAAAATCGAATTCCTCTAGTTCCCGCTTCCAGTGGGACCACTCATCGCCGTAAAGTAGCGCGATTTTCCACAAGCTGTCGCTTGACCGGACCACCTTGGACTCGACCAGCGATCGCACTTTACGCTGAAACTTCACCATCGGGTGCATAACCTGTTGGCTCATATAACTCCGCTTAAAAAAGCTCTAATTGTTCGAATGCTTTTGCAGCTGCTCGGGCAAACTCAACCACCGGATCCTGTAGCTCGTTGGGCCGCAACCGGAACTGCTGCTCTAACTAATTAGAGTAACACATTAGTAAGGGCGATCGCCGCAGTCTTCTAGTAAAAACACCTAGATATTCGGTTTCCATATCACTTTGGCCAAAATAAATTAAAATTGCTTACAGCAAATCCCTCAACCCCTTCAACTCATCCCAACGGAATTCTTGGGGAAGTGAGGAAGATTCTGTATAATTAGGGTTTTGGGAAGCTTTTAGAGAGGAAGGTAATGTCGCGATATCGAGGTCCACGGCTACGCGTAGTGCGTCGCCTGGGTGAATTGCCCGGATTGACCCGCAAGTCCCCCCGGCGGGCCTACCCCCCCGGACAGCACGGTCAGGGGCGTCGGAAGCGTTCTGAATACGCAGTTCGTCTAGAAGAGAAGCAGAAGCTCCGCTATAATTATGGCCTGACAGAACGTCAGCTACTCCGATACGTCAAGAAGGCTCGTCGCGCGACGGGTTCTACCGGTCAGGTGCTGCTCCAGCTTTTGGAAATGCGGCTAGATAACACCGTCTTCCGCCTAGGCATGGCTCCCACCATTCCGGGAGCACGGCAGCTCGTGAACCACGGGCATATCACCGTCAATGGCCGAGTGCTTGACATTGCCAGCTACCAGTGCCGGCCAGGGGACGTGATCGCCGTGCGGGATAAGGAAGCATCTCGCAACCTGGTCGAAACCAATCTCCAGTTCCCCGGTTTGGCAAATATCCCTAGCCATCTTGAGTTTGACAAGAACAAGATGGAGGGCAAGGTCAATGGCGTCATCGAGCGGGAGTGGATTGCGCTGCAAATCAACGAACTGCTTGTGGTGGAGTACTACTCACGACAGGCGTAAAGCATGGCAGGCGGCGGCGACTCGGGCCAGCGTTAGGGCCAATGGTGGGGCCAATGGTGGGCTAGCCGCCAATCTGGGACATGGTGCGGCCATAGGCAGCAGCGGTACCCGAGTCTCGCTGCTTGAAGTTGACGTCAGGTTTGATTGCTAGGAGCTGCCGAACGGCCTTTTGCAGGTCAGCTAGGGGAGTTCCTGCTCGGAGGGGCGTCTTCAGGTCAATCTGTCCCGACTCGTTTAGCAGGCAGGGACGGAGCCAGCCGTCTGCCGAGAGCCGCATCCGGTTGCAGCGATCGCAGAAACACTCAGACATTTGGCTGATAAAGCCCAAAGTACCCTTGGCCCCTGGGATCTGGAAAACATCGGCAGGGCCATTACCCGTGACCTGACCATCGGTGAGTCCCCAGCGATCGCCGATGCGCTGACGCAGTTCTGCCGAAGGTACCCAGCCCCGGTCATCGAAGAGGGCGGCGTTGCCGATGGGCATAAACTCGATAAAGCGGATGTGCCAGGCGCGCTCGATACTAAGGGCAGCCAGGTCCAGAACTTCATGGTCGTTGACGCCGGGGATGACCACCACGTTGAGCTTGAGGGGGGCAAACCCTACCCGATGGGCTGCCTGAATGCCTGCCCAGACCTGAGGCCAGCGCGATCGCCCCCGTCGCCCCACAATCCGGTCAAAGGTATGGGCGTCCAGTGAGTCCAGACTAATATTGATGCGCCGCAGCCCGGCCCGGTAGAGATCTGCTGCCAGGTCAGCTAAAAGGAAGGCATTGGTGGTCATGGCCAGATCCTGGGTTTGGGGGAGATTGGCGATCGCCGCTACGATGTCCACGATATCTGGGCGCAGCAACGGTTCCCCTCCCGTGAGGCGAAATCGGGTGAATCCGCAGGGAATGAAAACCTCCCGAAGCAGCGTGGTTAGCTCAGATTGACTGAGGATTTCGGGTCGATGGATGTAGGTCAGGTCGCTGCCTTCAGGCATGCAGTACTGACACTGGAAGTTGCAGCGGTCAATCAGGCTGATCCGCAGATAGTCCACTTGATTCATGACGGTTGGGGCAGATGATGTAAAGGCGTCCATGCTTACAATCCTATCGAACGGCTATGCCCCCGCTGCATCGTTGCGATCGCTTTAGGCCAGAGAATACGAATCGTGATCCAAAACGTTCCTAATGGCTGAAACTCCCCGTGCCGGATATACCCTGCCCGTCTTTGCCTGTGCAGCGGCGATCGCGGCCCTGCAGAAGCTACACGAGCCCCACCAACCCATCACGTCTGTCACCGTAGACTTGGTGACCCCCCCCGACCAGGCGGCGATCGCCATTGAGCAGGTTGCCTGCCTAGATGCCAGTTCGGCTCTGGCGATTACCCGCAGCGATCCCGGCGATAATCTAGACCTCACTCGCCATACCCCGATTTGGGCTTGGGTGAGAACCGGCCTAGATCAGGATGAAGCCCTCGTCCTGCGGGGCGGGGAGGGTATTGGTCGCCATACCGACGATCGCCCCGCCATTTACGCCTATGCTCGCCGTCTGCTCCAAACCAATCTGGCTCCCTGGCTCACCGCAGGACAAACGGTTGAGGTGACCTTGGTGATGCCGGAGGGGCGATCGCTGGCCGAGCGCACCTCCAACGCTGCCTTTGGGGTCGTCGAGGGGCTGGCGCTACTGGGAACCTCCGGCATCGCCCAGCCGCTGAGCGCCCCAGAGCAGCTTGCTGTTTTTCAGGAGTCGCTACGCCATCAGCCCCACTGCGACTGTCTAGTGTTTTGCATTGGCGAGAATGGGCTGAGCCTAGCCCGTCAGCAGGGCATCGCTCCTAATCGACTAATTAAAACCGCTAACTGGCTGGGGTCGATGCTGGTGGAAGCTGCTACCCATGAGATTCAGTCGATTCTGCTGTTTGGCTACCACGGGAAGCTGCTTAAGCTGGCGGGCGGCATTTTCCATACCCACCACTATGTGGCGGACGGGCGGCGGGAAATTCTTACGGCCCACTGCGCCCAGGCAGGGTTACCGCCCCAGGATGTGCAGAAAATTTTTGCCTGCCCCACGGCGGCGGCAGCGCTGCAGCACCTGCGTCAGTTAGACGGTGCGACGGGAGGGGATTGGGTTGAGCGCATCTATGGGGCGATCGCCCACCGCATTGATGAACGCTCCCAGGACTATATCTATGCCCACACTCAGCGGCGGGTCACGGTGGGGTCAATTTTGTTCGATCGCGATCGCCAAATTATCGTAAGCAGCAACACGGGCAAAACACTCCTCACCCAAGTTTGCTACACTGATTTGAACACCTAGTCATTCTTATTAAATCGCAGACTTGACGCAGGAATAGCCCGGTGACTTTACAGGTTGACCAATCGCCATCTACTGCCAATGTGCAGGATCCCAATCGCCAGATGATTGTGATTCTCGATTTTGGTTCCCAGTATTCCGAACTCATTGCTCGGCGCATTCGAGAAACCCAGGTTTATTCTGAGGTCCTTTCGTTTCGTACGTCAATTGAGCAGCTTAAAGCCCTGAGTCCACGGGGTATCATTCTCTCCGGCGGCCCTAACTCGGTCTACGACACGGGTGCTCCCCACTGCGACCCGGCGATTTGGGATCTGGGCATTCCCATTTTGGGCGTCTGCTACGGCATGCAGCTCATGGTGCAGCAGCTTGGTGGCGAGGTGAAGCGGGCCGAGCGGGGGGAGTACGGCAAAGCTGCCCTATATATAGATGACCCCACCGACCTGCTGACCAATGTGGAAGACGGCAGCACCATGTGGATGAGCCACGGCGATTCGGTCACCCACCTGCCCGATGGGTTTGAGCTGCTGGCCCACACAGATAATACTCCCTGCGCGGCGATCGCCCATCACGACCGCAGGCTCTATGGGGTGCAGTTCCACCCTGAAGTCGTACACTCCATTGGTGGCCTGGCCCTCATTCGCAACTTCGTTTATCACGTTTGTAACTGCGAACCGACCTGGACCACTGAAGCCTTTGTGGAAGAGGCCATCCGAGAAGTCCGCGCCAAGGTGGGCGAGAAGCGGGTGCTGCTGGCCCTGTCGGGTGGGGTCGATTCCTCAACCCTGGCCTTTTTGCTTCATCGGGCCATTGGCAACCAGCTTACCTGCGTGTTCATTGACCAGGGCTTCATGCGCAAGAAGGAGCCGGAACGGCTGGTGAAGCTCTTTGAAGAGCAGTTTCATATTCCAGTAGAGTACGTCAATGCGCGCGATCGCTTTCTCAAGCAAATTGAGGGCATCACAGACCCCGAGGTAAAGCGCAAGCGCATTGGCCACGAGTTCATTCGGGTCTTCGAAGAAGAGTCAAAGCGCCTCGGGCCGTTTGACTATCTCGCCCAGGGCACCCTCTACCCCGACGTGATTGAATCCGCCGATACCAACGTCGATCCCCAAACGGGAGAGCGAGTTGCCGTAAAAATTAAGAGTCACCACAATGTGGGCGGTCTCCCCAAAGATCTGCGGTTTAAGCTGGTAGAACCCCTGCGCAAGCTGTTCAAAGATGAAGTGCGCAAAGTGGGGCGATCCATCGGCCTACCCGAAGAAATCGTGCGGCGGCATCCGTTCCCTGGGCCGGGCTTGGCTATCCGCATCCTCGGGGAGGTGACCCCCGAAAAGCTGGACATCCTTAGGGATGCCGACTACATCGTGCGTCAGGAAATCAACCGCCGAGGCATGTACCACGACTTCTGGCAGGCGTTTGCAGTGCTGCTGCCGATCCGTAGCGTTGGTGTTATGGGCGACCAGCGCACCTACGCCTATCCGGTTGTGCTGCGGTTCGTTTCCAGCGAGGATGGGATGACAGCGGATTGGTCGCGCGTGCCCTACGATTTACTGGAAATTATCTCAACCCGGATCGTCAATGAAGTTCCCGGCATCAATCGAGTGGTCTACGACGTGACCTCTAAGCCCCCTGGTACGATCGAGTGGGAGTAGCTTAACAGCCAGCGAGTTTTTCACATCTGTGGAAAACTCGACCGGTCTTGTGGAAAACTGCCCTTTCCCTGTGGAAAACGGAGAGGGCAGACTTTTGGCCTACTTCACCTTGAGATTGTTGTCAAAGTTGTTATATCCTACGACAATGCCGTTCTGCAGATCGATTGTACTGTCGCCATAGTGGAGCACTTCCCGACAGAACGAGTCATCCCGCTGTACCTGGGTCGGCGTATCTTGGATGCGAAAAACTTCGGCCCTTTGGGAGCCGAGTTGCCAGAACTGAGGTGACGCATCGGCGGGAAAGCCAGCGAGAATGGGAGCCATCGTTACCTTCAGGCGACCATCAAAGTCGCTGTAGGCAGTGACCACGTCATTTTTTAACTCGATTAAGCTATCGCCATAGTAGAGAACCTCTGTATTCAGGGAGTTGAAGGTTCTCACCCGGCTTGGGGTTCCCTGGACCCGAAAGACTTCTTCTTTACTCGAACCCAGCGTCCAGGCATTGGTCGATTGAATCGGGGAAGCGGCAGCATCCACGGATACTTTTAGGTTGTTATCGAGATCGTCGTAGTGAACCACCATGCCATATTTGAGTTCGACCTGGCTGTTGCCATAGTAAACCACCTCTTCGCAGCGGGAATCTGCGCGGATAATGCGGGTGGGCGTCCCCTGAACTGCAACCAGGAGTTCTCGGGTCGAGCCAACGGTCCAAAAGGGAATGGTACCATCTGCTAGCTTGGCTGGACGAGTGGTGACGTTAGTTTTGGCGTACTGGAGGTTGCGTTCATACTCGCCGATCTTCTGCTGAGCTACGCTGTGCTGGCTGCTGGTTTCGGGAATCGTTTTTAACAGGTAGATGGCTTCTTGCCATAGCTTTGCGACCGTTGCCCACTCTTCGCGGTAGGTGGCTGACTGGGTCAGCTCAGCGGCGCTCATGGCTTTGTTGATTGCCTGGCGAAACGATTCAGGAATGGGGGAAGACGGCCCTTGGGAAGGGGCTGCCATGAAGGACGGGGGGAGACTGAGGCTCTGGGAAAATCGCTCAGGAAAATGGGCTGCGATCGCTGCTGATAGGCCAATAATCCCTAGCATAAAGATGCCGGGACCTGCCAAACTCTGACTTCGAGAGGCCGCTCGCCGTCGATTGGATGGGCTGGTCAACTGGCGGGAGAAGTCATCGCTCATATCTGGTATGGATGGGTCTTCAAAGTGTAAAGAAGTGCGTAGCAGATTCGTTGATTTTCCAACGCCCTCAGGGATATGAGTTAGATTATCCGAAAGGGTCAAGTATTAGCGTAGCTAATATCCTGATTCTGTGCTCTGCGATCGCTCAACTATCGGTAAGATTGCTGCATGTCGTGCCATCGGCAACAGAAACACCCGCTTTTTAGTTTGTATATGCGTCTGCGATCGCTCAGGATTTCTTATTCAGCGCTGGGAACTGGCACATCAATATACGAGTCGAGCATTGGTCAGGCTAGCTTAGGCGAAGCGATCGCCCATAGCTATAGATTTGGCGATGCCCCACCAGTATGTCATGAGCCACTCGACTGAGAAATACCCGCGCTGAAATCCTCACACTCTCTTTTTCACGCTGTCTTCCTCTACTAGCACTTGGTAACTCTCGATGATGAAGTCTCTCAAACCGTCTCAGCTTTTGCGCCAGTTGGTTGTCGGCAGTGCAGTTGCGGCAACAGGCACTGCCCTCTCCGTTCTGCTGCCTCCCCTCAGCCCGTCTAGCGAAGCGGCGCTGCAGAACAGCCCCAAAGTTGTTTTGGATGAAGCTTGGCAAATCGTCAATCGAGAGTATGTCGACGGCAGCTTTAACCAAACCGACTGGCAAGAGGTGCGGCGGGAACTGCTGCAGGACGAATATGCGAGCAACGAAGCGGCCTATGAGGCCCTGCGGGATGCGCTCAAGCAGCTTGACGACCCCTACACCCGGTTCTTGGACCCCGAGCAGTATGAAGAGTTGTCGAACCAAACGTCGGGGGAATTTTCGGGCGTTGGTCTGCGGCTTGAGGTGGATGAAGAGACCGGCATTCTCACCGTTGTTGAGCCTCTAGAAAACTCACCCGCTATGGCGGCAGGGCTAGCGGCGGGCGATCGCATCCTTGCAATTGAGGGACAGCCGACCGAAGGCATGACGGTGCAGGATGCCTCTGAGCTGATCCGTGGAGAAGCGGGAACCGAAGTGGTCCTAATCGTAGACCGAGACGAGCAGGGGGAATTTGAAGTCGCTATCCTGCGAGCCCGGCTCGAAGTGCCTACGGTGAACCATGCCCTCCGCCGGGAAGGGGATTTGAGAATCGGCTACATCCGCCTCAGCGAGTTTAGCGCCCACGCCGCTGAGCAGATGCAGGTAGCCATCCAGGAACTGACCGATCAGGATGCTGATGCCTTTGTGCTAGATTTGCGGGGCAACCCGGGCGGGCTGCTGCAGTCCAGCATCGATATTTCCCGCATGTGGCTGGACAGTGGGGCGATCGTCCAGACAATCGACCGAGGCGGCGATAGCGAACAGATCCTCGCCGACCACACCTCCCTGACCAACCTGCCCATGGCAGTCCTGGTTGACAATAATTCGGCTAGCTCTAGCGAAATCTTGACCGGCGCGCTGCTTGACAACGAGCGAGCTACAATTGTCGGGACGCAGACCTTTGGTAAAGCCTTGGTGCAGCGGGTCCACGAGCTATCAGATGGTTCAGGGCTGGCGGTGACGGTGGCTCACTACTACACCCCTGATGGTATCGATATTAGCCACCGGGGCATTACGCCAGATATTGAGCTTGAGCTGACCCAGCAGGAGCGCCAGCAGTTGACCGCTAATCCTGACCTGCGAGGCACGTTTGTTGATCCCCACTATCGAGAGGCGCTCACGGCTCTGCAGCCTGAAATCCTGGCCAATCGCCGCCACCGATCGCTATTCCAGTCTCTGGGAATTTCTGAGTAGGCTTCATAGAAAGCAATAGCTGCCCTGGAAGCCCCGGCGGGGGCTTCCAGGGCAGCTTCTAAGACTTGGTGAAACCAAGCCCATGCTCTTCGGCATAGCGCTCCATAAACCGCATGAAGCGATCCCAGTCTTCGACGCTCTTGATAGCATAGGTGGCTTCAATAGCCTCGGGCTTGCCGTTGACAAACTTAGCGTTGACGTCTCGGGTAACGATTTCCCCTTCTTCGTCAACCATATACATCCCGGTGATGTCTTCTAGGTTATCCTCACCTAAAGCCTTGGGATTCATGAAGTAGAAAGTCGCCGTGCCGTTGGTGCCATCTTTCGACCGGGTCAGGCGAACGTCTGGAACGATGTCCTCGGGGTTCCCTCTAGAAAACTGAATTTGAGCCATAGATTTTCGCGATTGCTAACAGCCTATCCTTTCATCATCTCATGTCGCTGGAAGGATCGGGTAAGTCGTGGGATCAGAGGCTGCTCGACAGGGGTGTCCTATCGCTAGGCAGGTGGTGGAACTGAATGTATGTGAGGATGCCCGCAGCGATCGCCCCAGCCAGATTTGCCAGCTGACCAATCCCAAGGGATCCGGATGGACCAGCTACTCCCGCCCGCAGCAGTAGGTGCGCAACCGGAATGGCGGTAGCCACCAGCTCGCTCTCCCCGGTTAGGGAATGGATGCCGCCATCCGCGAGCCCGACGTGCTCAGTTAGGCTCCGGTGTAGATGGGACGCTAGGGGCTGACTCGCCGCTATTTTAGGGCTATATCGAGTTTCGACGGCAAGAGTAGCCCCATCTTCCAGCCACAGCTCAACCTTTACCGCCAGGTCTGACGGTGCTAGCCGAGTGTCCAGGTCGGACGGCTTAGCTGCCGTTGACTCTGGCTGCAGCACCATAACCCCCTGCTGATCCAGTTGGCGGGCAATTCGCTGAGCGATCGCCTGTCCTACGGCCTGCGGTACTGAGGGCTTGGCTCCATCGGCTAGCTCAGGATCGTAGACAACTAACCAGACCCGCGGAGATGGCGGCAGCACGGGCGGCAGCTGCAGTCGTTGCCGATCGACTGCCGAGTCGGTTGCCGCAGCGCCAGCACGGGCGGTGGGGGCTGCGCCGACTGTATCTGCCATTAGGAGTTGGAGGGGTGCCCCGAAGGACGAGGCGGCTGGAGAAACCGGTTCAAGATCGGCCAGGGACGGCCAGGGGGACGGCCCGTTAACGATGTAGGGAGAGGCTACGGGTCGCGCCCGATGGCTGCATATTAGCGCCTGGTAGAGCATGGCGGCCACCTCAGCTCGGGTTGCGCCCTGATTAGGAGATAGGTGGCGGGGGGAGGGATAGTTAACCACGAGGCCGTTCTCGGTGGCGCTGGCGATGGGCCGCAGGGCATGGCTAGGAATTTGGTTGCGATCGTCGTAAAACGCCAGTAGCTCCAGATCGCCGGGAGGCAGGTTAAGAGCCGCTACTAGGGACAGCAATACCTGCAGCCGCCTGACATCCTGCTGGGGCTGGAACGTACCGTCTCCCCAGTCGGACATCAGCCCCCCCCGTACAACCTGCTGAATTGCAGCGGCAGCCCAGTAGCCAGTGGGTACGTCAATAAATGGAGTCGCCGGTTGCTGGAGCTGGGGCTGAAACAGAGCGGCCAGCAGCGCGGCAAACTGAGCCCGGCTCATGGCGACATCGGGCTTGAAGGCGCCGTCCACAAATCCCCCTGCCAGGTTTTGGCTGGCCAGTCCCTGGATAAACGCCGCCGCCCAGTGGCCCTGCACATCGGCAAAGGCGGCAGTGGTGGGTAAGGGGGAGACGATAAAAGGGGAGGCGATCGCCCGAGCTTCCTTACGGATCACCAGCATCTGATAGATCATGGTGGCCATTTCGGCGCGAGAAATGGGGACGAGGGGTTCTAAGTGGCTAACTCGGGGGTGGTTAACCACCAGCCGGTTTTGGGTGGCAATGGCAACGGCGTTGACGGCATAGGTGGGAATTTGGGCGCGATCGCGATAGAGCTGAAGGCTGGCAATGCCGCCCCCCGTTAGCCCTACCCCATTGACGAGCGACACAATTGCCTGAATGCGGGTCAGCGGCTCGTCGGGACGGAAGGTTTGATCGGGAAACCCAGCAATAAACCCCATCCGAGTAGCCTGCTGGATGGCAGCAGCAGCCCAGAAGTCGGGGGCAACGTCGCGAAAGGGGCGCTCAACTTGCCTCGGCGGCAACGGTAGCGCCCGCGTTACTAGAGCTGCATACTGGGCACGGGTTAGAGCAGCCTCCGGGCGGAAGGTGCCGTCTGGAAATCCTTGAATCAGCTGCCGTTCTACTAGAGCTTCAATGAATGGCTGAGCCCAGTAGCCAGGAGCAACGTCTGGAAAGCGTGAAGGTTGAAAAGGGGGCCGGGGGGGAGGCGATGGCGATGGCGGTGGCGGCGGCGGTGGAGAGGAGACGATGGGCAGTTCGGGGGGGAGGGCGATCGCCCGGAACCGGACCTCTCCATCCAGCCGGGTGGGATTGATCTGATTGCCTGCCGAAATCAGGGGGTCCGGAGTCAGATTCTGCACGTCAAAGCGACCGTTATCGGCAAAAATATTTCCCCCTGGCTCTTGCTCATCCCCTAGATCGGGCAAGGCGTTGTCTAGGACGGTGAGCCCATCGCTCTGATTGCCAGTTACCCGATTCTGTCGCAGGACGGGGCGGGCCGCTCGGGATACGACAATTCCAGAGCGGTTGTTAATCAGCTGATTTTCAGCCAGCAGGGGCGCAGCCTGGTCACTGACCGCGATGCCATATCCGGTATTACGGCAAATTGTCTGACGAATCTCGCCCTTGGCCTGGCGCATCAGGAAAATGCCGCTGGCTCCGTTGCGCTCGACCAGAGAATTTTGAATCAGTGGTCGCCCGTTTCCCAGAACGAAAATTCCTTCTCGACGGCAGCGAGACAGGGTGCAATAGGCAATCGTGGGAGCGGTGGATTCAACCCAAATGCCAGTGCCCTTGTCGGCACGATTAGAAATCGTGATGCCGCGAATCTCGGCTTCGTCGCTGGGAACTAGAGTGACATTTTGCTGACCGAAGGTAGCGCTTATGTGAACACCGCTGCCTTCGATCCTGACCTCGCGGCCCCTGGTCGACTCCCTGCCGATTAGCGTCACCGCAGGAGGCAGCCGCAGCGGAAAAACCTCCCCGGTGGCACGGGTATAGGTGCCTGGTGCGACGTGAATCTTGGTGCCAGGTTTTGCCTGCTGCAGAGCCTGAGTAATAGACTGGAGTGGAGCAGCTTGCGTTCCTTGGGCACCATCATTGCCTCGACGACCATCGACGTACAACCGCTGAGGCGATGAAGACTGCACCATAGCTGACCTGTCAAGAACCAAAAACGGGCGGCAAGGTTACTGTAGCGCTTTTCCTGAAACTTTGAATGGTCATTCTCGTTATCCTGATCAATCTGGCGATCGCGATCGCCTGCCTCCGACTAGCCTGGTACCTATGGGCACTCTATGAACGGCTAGTAAAGTTGACGGCCCTGCTTCAAGCGGTCGAAGGGCAGAGTGCTTCGCTCCTGCAGGATGCCACCGCTGCCCTAGACCGCGGGGAGATCGAGATGGGCCAGCTTCGCCAGCGATACCGGCAGCAGGTGCGGCGGTTTCAGCAACTGCAGACTCTCGCATCTCTGCTGGGCATGGGCTGGACGGTTTGGCAGCGCCGAACCAGAGGCGGGAGGTGAGATAGGATAGGGAGCAGCCGTCACGCTTTCCCTAAAATCGCCCAGATTCCCAGGACGCCGCCCGCAGCTCGCAAGTCCTGTTGATTAAGCGGCTAGAATAATGACTGGGAAGCAGATGATCTCCGGAGGATTGACAGGTGCTCACCTGCTAGTGATGGGCTGGCTAGCGTGGGATGGCTATTCACTGGCTATCAGTTGGCTAACATTTAGCCAATATTTATAGACAAATAAGTAGGTCGGCACAATTAAATTCATGTTTGAAAACCGGGGGAGCGCCCTGCCGGGGCGCTCCCCCGGTTTTCTAACCTTCGTTTTTCAACGCAGTTCTACTTAGTTAAACAAAATTACTGGCTTGGGGATGCGTCCCCCGCGGGGGGTGCACCCCCAGCAACTGTGATTAAAATCGCTCAAGCACTTACTAAACTATACGGAGGCGTGACCATGGCAGATAATCGTTCGGGGTCATCAGGAGCTTTCATCGGCGGGCTGCTGCTGGGTGCCACGGTGGGGACGATTGCCGGGCTGCTATCAGCCCCCAAATCAGGCCGGGAGACCCGCCGCATTCTGCGAAAATCCGCCGATGCCCTGCCCGACCTGGCTGAAGACCTTTCCACCAGCGTACAGCTTCAGGCTGATCGCCTATCCACCTCCGCACTGCGCAACTGGGACGAAACCCTGGAAAGGTTGCGCGAGGCGATCGCCGCTGGAATTGAGGCCAGCCAGCGGGAAAGTCAGCGACTAAACTCCAGTAATGCTCCCGCAGCCAACGCGCCCTCAGCGGCGAAACTGGCTGAGTCTGAAGAAAGGTAGCCATTCCCCTGTGACCGATCCACTCTTTTGGCTAGGATTATCAACCTTACTGGTGGCGATGAGCCTTACGGCAGCGCTAGTCGTCACCATTCCCGCTATGGGCGAGCTAACCAGGGCTGCCCGCAGTGCCGAAAAGCTGTTCGATACCCTAAATCGGGAGCTGCCCCCAACGCTGGAGGCGATTCGACTCACCGGCTTAGAGGTCAATCAACTGACCGAGGAGGTCAATGATGGGGTGCAGGGCATTAGTCGCGTGATTCAAACGGTCGATCGCAGTCTAGGAAACGTTCAGCAGCAGACTGCCCAGGCCAGGCTAACGACTCGGACGCTAACGGTGGGTTTGAAAGCCGCGTGGCGCACCTTCCGCAATGGGGGCGATCGCCCCGACCCCCTTCCCCAGAGCAGCTCTCCGCCGATCAATCCTCCCCAGCGTCAGTCGCGCTCCCAGAGATCCCAGGACATCAGCCTGGACAACCAAACCCTAAGAGAGTCTGCGTCAAAGGAGTCCACTATTCAGACGGGCGGCCATACCAAGGGCTAACCTGAATGACCCCATCTGCGGTGAACACCACCCGAAACTGGCCAATGGGCTCCTCCCCAGCGGCGATCGCCTCAGTGGGCAGCACAACCAGGTCTAGTAGCGGCGTTTCGTCTATGTAGTCAAGGGCAGCGTCGTTGACATAGCGGAAGCCCACGATATCACCGCTTTCCGCGACCCCGACCCGGTAAACCAAATCCTCCTCGAAGGCCGCTGGTTCGTTCCAAGCGTCGGCGATGCGATCGCGCAAAACAGCCGTCAACCCGTCCACTTGTTCCGGCTCAGCGATCAGCGGGGCCGTTTCCAGCAGCTCGCTCATTTCCTCCTCGCGGGCCTGTCTGCTAACCGCAACCGGGGAAGATTGGGTCGGGGAACTTGTCGATGCCGCAGAGACATCATCCGGGTCCTCCTCAGCGTCTCCATCCTCGATAGGCAGATCAGGCTCTACGGGCGTATCCCCATCAGCGTCTACTGCGGCTTCACCGTCTTCTTCCAAACCTGCATCAGCGGCAGGAGGATCGGTGGGAGCGGCATCAATGGCGGCTGATTCATCAGTATCTGGTGGAGCCACGGGATCGAGGGCGGGGGGGTCGCCATTGAGCCCAGAAGGTGCTGCGCCTTCATCCAGCAGCTCGTCCTGCACTGGTTCGGGCTCGGGAATCCGAAACTCGGGGGGCGGAATGAAGAAAAAGGCGATCGCCACCGCCGCCAGGCTAGAGACGCCAATTGCTGCCGGAACGGCCCGCTCGGTCTTCGGTTCTTGCGCACGGGCAAAGCGGCGCGGCACTGGCGTGAGGTTGAGAGAAACGGTGGGCAGGGTTTGCACATCGGCCACCATCTGGTCGATGGCCTCCACCAGGTCAAAAAGCTGCACCGTAAGCAAATCAACGGATTGGGTGTCTTTGGCTTCTTCGGACGGGGGCTGCAGACCATTTTCACCCGCGGGGGTATGCACCGTGAGCCGGTGGCGATCGCCCTCGATGCGATGAATTTCTACCATTTCGTTGGCGCGATCGCCATCATTGGCTGGGCGGGGTACGCCACTCAAAAACTCCTGGGCATAGCGGTTGGTGACCCGCGCCAGACTGTCGAGAAACTCCCGCCCCCCTGACAGGGGTTTATCGTGCCCCGCCAGATAGCACTCAACGTTCGCCACCATTGAGAGCAGGGGCCGTCCATCTACAGACGCGGCAGAACTGGAGCCATCTTCCCAGCCCTCCAGCACCAGCTTACAGTTGGGCAAACTATATTGACGCTGAATCGTCATGCCACTTCTCCATCAAATAGGCTGCTCCAGAGGCGCTGCGGCCCGGCAGTTCCAGTGCAAAACAGGAGCTGGCTGAGTAGCTGCATGGCCAGCTCGTCCAGCTTTTCATTACTGTTATAGGCCATGACCGCCGCTCGCTTTGGGTTCATGCGGGCCCGGAAGTGGGCGCGAAAACGCTCTAGAAAAAACGCCAGGCGGAGATTGTGTTCGGGAGAGAGCTGCTTGTCCCGGAGCTGCTGATGGGCCAGGAGGAGCTGGCGAATAATGACCGTGAGCCGCCTAGCCAGATGGCAGGTAATCACCACCAGGGCTTTAGCCTCCTGAACGGTGAGGGGCGATCGCTGACTGCTGCGCCGGAGGGGGTTGGTGCTCCGCAGCCGCCAGAGGGCGACCCGGTTGTGGATAATGTCCTGCAGCTCCAGGTCTTTTGCCGTCCTCAACAGCGCCTCCGAGCCGCCCAAATCTAGGGCCTCAATCGCCAGCAGCAGCAGATCGATTTGCTGCCGGGTACGCCTGGGGCAGGCTGACTCCGCCAGCTGGGGGTCTGGGAGGCTATCTAGAATCACAGGGGTGGAGTAAGTCGGAGAACCGGAGACGTGCATTACCCTCAAAAAAACTCATGGAAGAGCAACAAATTATTTCGCTGGCAGTTGGGCAAAATCCGCAGGATTTCTAGTCATTCATCGCTGGGATGACGGTTACAGTGGCGATCGCCATCGCAATCACGGCCACTGCAGTCAGAATCAGTATGACGACGACCATTGTTCATGATAGCGAGTGGAGTGCAGGGACTCGCCCAGGGAAAATTGCCAAATGCACACGCTCGCCTCTCGTTGCTTTGGCGGTTGGGCGAGCACCCTGCCTGTAGACCGCAGTCTACCAGACTAAGGTACCCACATCCACGATCGCAAGGATCAGCCGTGGGGGGTGACCAGAGGAGAGGTTAGGACTCTACCTGCACGCCGCGCCAAAACGCCACGTAGTCCTTAATGTTTTTGGCGGCGTCTTTGGGGTCAGGATAGTACCAAGCTGCTGCCTCATTTACCTGACCATCGACCACAACATCGTAGTAGCTGGCCACCCCCTTCCAGGGGCAGGAGGTGCGCTTGTCGCTGGGCCTGAAGTAGTCAGACTTAATGGAATCAGGCGGGAAGTATTGGTTGCCCTCCACCACTTCGCACTGGTCGCTCTCGGCTAACACGGTGCCGCTCCAAATTGCCTTTGGCATGGTTATCGCTCCTAATGGCTTGGGTTCACGAGTTGGATAATAGATTTACATTACAGCGCTTCGCGCTTTGATGGAGTTAGATTTTTTGTTGAAAGCTGCGCAACGTACGGCTTTCAACAAAAAATCTGTACCTCATGCACCTGAAAAGTGCTGTAATTCTATTCAAAGATATCTCTATGGGTCGGCAGAATTACGGTTAATTCTAGAATTCAATGGACAGGCCCAAAAGCTGTCTATAGCTGATACCGCTACCCAGGACCGGTTAATTAATCTAGGAAACAGGACCCACGCAGTGGAGCTTGAACGGGCTGAAATGAGGCGTCAGTGGCTACGTTTATTGCTCCGTTGTCCATTGATTTTTGTGCAGAAATGCCGCGTAAATGCCGCACAAACATGGCATTTTAATAGGTAAGTACATGGCCACAAATAAACCTAGTGGGGTACGCCCCCGGCGGGAAGCATATCCCACTATAGAGACATTTAGATGTAGTTCCTTGCTTAATGAATGTTGACCCATTTTGCCCATGACTGACCTGTCCTGCTGGATGCGATCGCCCCAAATCGCCCCGAATTGCCCCAAATCGCCTTAGAACCTGCCCCATCATTCCCGCTCATCCTACTGTCTCTCTTCAACTAATAATTTTATGTCAACAACCTTTCAACCCAGTGCACCAGCCCGCACCTCCGCCGTTCGGTCCGCCTTCGTCAGCTACGACTCCGTCCAGTCCCTGCCTGAGGTCTGGGCACAGACGGCGCGCCAGTTCGGTCAGCATGTGGCTCTTAAAGACCCCCACACCAAGCCCGTAGTCAGCCTCACCTTCGCTGATCTACATGCTGCTATCCAGGCATTTGCTGCCGGGCTGCAGGCTCTGGGGGTGGCAGCGGGCGATCGCATCGCTCTGTTTTCCGACAACAGCCCCCGCTGGTTCATTGCCGACCAGGGCATCATGACCGCAGGCGGCGTCAACGTGGTGCGCAGCTCTCAGGCCGACCGGGACGAGCTGGCCTATATTTTTGAGAACAGCGGCAGCACCGGGCTGGTGGTGGAGAATTTGGCTACTTTGAACCGACTGCGGCCTCTTTTGGGCGATCGCCCCCTCAAGTTCGTCGTGCTGCTCTCAGACGAAACGCCCTCCGCAGACGACGCTTTGAACGTCCTGGGTTTTGCCCAACTGAGCGACCTGGGCGCGACCCACGCCTATCGCCCCGTTCAGCAGACCCGCGACATGCTGGCGACGCTGATCTACACTTCCGGTACCAGCGGTCGGCCCAAGGGCGTTATGCTCAGCCACGGCAACCTGCTGTTCGAGATTGGAGGAGCCTGCCAGGTGGTCATCCCTAAGGCGGGGGAGCGAGTGCTCAGCCTGCTGCCCAGCTGGCACGCCTACGAGCGCACCTTTGAGTACTTCGTGCTGTCCCAGGGCTGCACCCAAATCTACACCTCCATCCGCCACATCAAAGCGGATCTGAAGGCTTATCGGCCCCAGTATATGGTAGGTGTGCCCCGCATCTGGGAATCGATCTACGAAGGGGTGCAGAAGCAGTTTCGGGAACAGCCCCCCAGCCGACAGAAGTTAGTCAAGTTCTTTCTCAACAACAGCCAGCGCTACATCAAAGCTCGCCGCACCGTCTACGGCCTGGATTTAGAAAACTTAACCCCCCCGCTGTCGGAGCGGCTAGGGGCAGCGGCGCAGATGGTGCTGCTGGCTCCGGTGCATGGGTTGGGCGATCGCCTCGTCTACCGCAAAATTCGGGAAGCAACCGGCGGTCAGGTAAATTATCTGGTCAGCGGCGGCGGTTCCCTGGCCAAGCATCTGGATGACTTTTACGAGATCATTGGCGTCGAAATTCTCCAGGGCTACGGCCTCACCGAAACCGCGCCGATCGCCACAGTGCGACACCCCGATCGCAACCTGCGCGGCACCTCCGGCCCGCCCCTCCAGCAAACCGAAGTTCGCATTGTGGACCTGGAAACCCGCCAGCCCCTGCCTGTCGGTCAAAAAGGGCTGATTCTCATTCGCGGTCCCCACATCATGCAGGGCTACTACCAAAATCCAGAGGCCACCTCGAAGGCCATTGACCCCAACGGCTGGTTTGACAGTGGCGACCTGGGCTGGGTAACGCCCCAGGGCGACCTCACCATCACTGGACGGGCGAAGGACACCATCGTGCTCACCAACGGCGAAAACATTGAGCCTCAACCCATCGAAGACGCCTGCATCCGCAGTCCCTTTGTGGATCAAATCATGCTCGTGGGGCAGGATCAGAAAATGCTGGGGGCGCTGATTGTGCCCAACGTGGATGCCCTGGACCAGTGGGCCGCCTCCCAAAACTATCGCCTCGTGCTGCCAGCAGACGCGCCGCCGGATCTACCCCTCAGTCATTCCGCGGCCTCGCCCACGGCAACTCCCATTGAACTTGAGGGACCGGAAGTTCAGGCCCTCTTTCGGCAGGAACTGAATCGGGAAGTGAAGAACCGCCCCGGCTATCGTCCGGACGATCGTATCAGCATCTTTCGGCTAATTCTGGAGCCGTTTTCTGCCGAAAACGGTCTGTTAACCCAGACCTTAAAGATTCGTCGCCCAGTTGTGACCGCTCGATATGAGAGTATGATTGACGGGATGTTCACCCAGTCTTGAGAACACGCAGTTGTTTTACACTTAAATCGCTGAAGCACTATGGATTTATCTTCACAGCTACTTCTTAAGCGTCCGATTAACATTAAAGTTGTCGTGACTCCCCGCTGGAAAGAGGAGGTGCAGAAGCAGCTCCAAAACCAGATTAATCGGTGGGACGGTCAGCTCCAGCAGATTGAGACCCAGGGGCAGCGGGCGATCGCCGAGGTGCAAAAGCAGGTCACAGACCCCAACGACCCTGCCATCAACCAGCAGGTGGGCAGCATTCAGGGGCAGGTCAACCGCCGCAAGAGCGAAATTCTGGAGAAAAAGAATCAGGCCCTGCAGCAGCTCCAGCAGGTGCAGCTTCTGGAGATGGAGCAGGAGGTGGGGCAGGGGCAGCTTGAGAGCTTCTTCACGGTACAGAAGGGAGACAACCTGGTGCAGAAAATGCAGGTAGAAATCCTGCTGCGAGACGGCGTGATTGAGGACATCCGCGGCGAGCTGTAGCGTCCCTTGATTTCATCGTTCCAGCCGTAGGGGCGAATGGCCATTCGCCCTTACCATCATTGTCCGGTGCCGACCCGTTATTCAGCCGTTTTATGCACTACTCCGCCCTAAGAGGACGGAGTTTCGCTCCGCCGCTTAGTAGCGTCTACCCGTTTGAGTTTCCATCGGGTTAGAATGCTGTCTGGTTCGCCGCCACGCCTGCGACCGGTCCAATCTACGCTAACTAGAGTTGGCCTCAATCTAATTCATAATTTTTTACTGATTTGGAATCTGCCCCATGATCCACGAAGTCTTCATGCCCGCCCTCAGCTCCACCATGACCGAAGGCAAAATTGTCTCCTGGCTCAAGTCGCCGGGCGACAAGGTTGAGAAAGGCGAGACGGTGCTAGTCGTGGAGTCAGACAAGGCCGACATGGATGTTGAGTCGTTTTACGAAGGGTATCTGGCCACCATCCTGGTGCCGGCTGATGGGACAGCTTCGGTGGGAGCGGCGATCGCCCTCATCGCTGAGACCGAAGCCGAAATCGAAACCGCCCAGCAGCAGGCAGGCGATACGGGGGGTGCGGCATCCGCGCCAGCCGAGGAGGCGACCGCGCCAGCGACAGCAGCAGCTCCAGCAGCGGTCGCCACTGCGCCTCCCCAGCAAAACGGCGCATCGGGAGGGGCGACTACTGGCGATCGCCTGATTGTCTCGCCCCGCGCCCGCAAGCTGGCCAAGGAACTCAAGGTGGATCTGGCAACCCTGCGGGGTAGCGGTCCCCATGGGCGCATTGTGGCCGCCGATGTGGAGGCCGCCGCTGGCGTGGCTGCTGCTGGGGTAGCGCCGACGCCTGCTCCCGCGGCCCAACTCGCTACGGCCCCTGCTGCCCCCCCGCCATCCAAAACCGTGCCCAACCTCCAGCCGCCCGTGCGGCCCGCAGTGGCGGCAACGCCACCCTTTCCCCAGGGGCAGGTAACCGCCTTCAACACCCTACAGCAGGCCGTGGTGCGCAACATGGTGGCCAGCCTGCAGGTGCCGACGTTTCGAGTGGGCTACACCATCACCACCGATGCGTTCGACGCTCTTTATCAAAAGATTAAGTCGAAGGGGGTGACAACAACCGTCCTGCTGGCAAAGGCGATCGCCCTCACGCTACAAAAGCATCCCATCATCAACGCGAACTATACCGAAGGAGGCGTGCAGTATCGCCCCGATATCAACGTTTCCGTTGCGGTTGCCATGGATGACGGCGGTCTCATCACCCCCGTCCTGCAAAAGGCCGACCAGGTAGACATCTACAGCCTCTCCCGCACCTGGCGCGACTTGGTAGAGCGTGCCCGCGCCAAGCAGCTTCAGCCTGATGAATACAGCACCGGCAGTTTTACCATCTCCAATTTAGGGATGTTTGGCGTCGATCGGTTTGATGCTATTCTGCCGCCGGGGCAGGGGGCAATTCTAGCGGTGGGAGCGTCCCGGCCTCAGGTTGTGGCCACTGCTGATGGACTGATGGGGGTGAAGCGGCAGATGCAGGTCAACCTCACCTGCGACCACCGCATTATTTATGGTGCCCATGCGGCGGCGTTTCTGAAGGATTTGGCGACCCTAATGGAGACCGATCCGCAGTCTCTGACCCTGTAGGGTTTTCGGCAGGTGGCATTGCGGCAGTCTCGTTCTCGACGGGCATTGGGGGTGGCTGCTTGATCTCCCTGGCTACCCGTAGTCGGTCCATCTGCGCCCGCTGCAAAAGCGTTTGGACTTCCTGATCGCTGACCTGGGAAAAGTCGTGATACCAGCAGCCAATGGCGCTGAGCTTTTGGGGCGTTACCAGGCAGATGACCTGGTCAACCAGTCGGTGGAGTTGACGACAGACGCTGGGTGGGGCCACCGGCACCGCAACCACGAGGCGGGCAGGCTGATGGCGCTTGAGGATGGCGATCGCCGCCATGAGCGTAGCCCCCGTGGCGATACCGTCATCTACCAGAATGATGGTGGAGTCGGCGACCTGGGAAGAAAACGCGTCGTTGGGGGCAGCCTCGCCCCGATAGGCGTGGTGGCGACGCTCTAGCTCTCGCTGCTCCTGCATCGTGACCGCTGCAATGGTCTGCTTGGAAATGTGGAGCCGGTCTACCAGCTCTTGATTGAGCACGCGGACCCCGCTTTGAGCGATCGCCCCCATGGCTAGCTCCTCCTGCCCCGGTACCCCCAGCTTGCGCACTAGGCAGATGTCTAGCGGCACGTGCAAAATGCGGGCAATTTCGTAGGCCACCGGCACGCCGCCCCGGGGGAGCCCTAGCACCACCACATCCGGGCGATCGCTCAGGAAATGCAGTTTGGTCGCCAAAAGCCGCCCCGCTTCAGTGCGATCGCGAAACCGGTAGTGGGGCGAGATGCTCATTGCTTCCTATTTTCGTCGTTTCCTAATGTATCGGAGGCTAATAATGACTAGAGTCACCACCGTGAGGGGAATCACGAAGGTAATCACCACGGCGCTGAAAATCGGCAGGCTCTCGTGGTTCGTCGCATCCAGAATCACGTAGGCCGTGTAAACCAGGTAGTAGGCCAGAAAAACGAAGCCTTCCCAGCGGTTGATGACGTTGCCTGTGACGAAAATGGGCAGACAGGCCACCGCCACCGCAATCATGACGGGGATGTCGAAGTTGATGGCCGCGGAGGAGACGTCGATGCCCCCTGGTGTGGCAATTCCCGCCACCCCCAGCACGGCCAAGATGTTAAAGATGTTGCTGCCAATAACGTTACCTACGGCGATGTCGCGCTCTCCCCGCAGGCTGGCGACTACAGACGTAGCCACCTCCGGCAGCGAGGTGCCCAGGGCGACAATCGTGAGGCCAATGACGAGGTTGCTGAGGCCCACCGCCAGGGCGATCGCCACTGCCCCATCCACCAGCCAGCGGGCACCGAGGGCCAGCAGCAGCCCTCCCAGCAGCACCAATCCCGTATTCAGCACCCAGGGAGACAGGATGCCTCGCCGCCGGGGGGTCAGGTCTGGCAGGTCATCTTCAATGCGGGAGGTATCTCCAGTTTTGCGGCTCTGGTAGAACAGGAACCAAGTGTAGACGATGGCCCCCACCAGCAGCAGCAGGCTGTCGAGAAATCCCAGGTTGCCATCCAGGGCGAAAAACAGCATCAGCACGGAGACGCCAATCATGATGGGCACGTCAAGCCGCACGAGCTGCTGGGCCACGATCAGTGGTGCGATCGCAGCCGAAACCCCCAGGATGAACAGCACGTTAAAGATGTTGCTGCCGACCACGTTGCCGATGGAAATGGCCGCTTCGCCACTGAGGTTAGACTGCAGGCTCACCGCCAACTCAGGGGAGCTAGTGCCAAAGGCTACGACCGTCAACCCAATAATCAGGGGAGAGATGCCTACCATAGCCGCTAGGCGAGATGCCCCCCGCACCAGCAGTTCGGCCCCGCCCACCAACAGCGTTAGTCCTACCAGGAGTAAAACTAGCGCCATTGCGTTCATAATTTTTCTCCCTGTGCAGAATCGACAAATAACGTGAGTACTTTTCCCTTGGCACCCGCCCCGCCTGCAGTTGGAGTCAGACTAGCAAGAGTCATAATTCTTTATCATAACGTCTCGCGCCCCTCATTTCGCCTAGACGAGCTGAAGTGACTGACATCCTGGATCTGCCTAACTGTAAACTTTCCCCTTAATCAATGGGGCCAAGGTCTATGATCGAGGATGTCAGTGTCCAAAAGGTTGTCTGTGACATCACCCACCGCTCCAGAGGCAAGTCTGCCGTCAAATTCTGCCGCTACGGTTTGGCATTCCATCCCTGCTCAAGCAGCACTCAGCCAATTAGACAGCGATCGCAAACAGGGGCTCACTACCCAGGAAGCCGCTGCCCGTCTACGTCAACATGGGCTAAATGAACTGGAAGACCAGGGGGGGCGGAGCGCCTGGGTCATCATCATTGACCAGTTCAAAAACGTGATGCTGCTGATGCTGATTGCCGTAGCGGTGGTGTCCGCAATTCTAGATTGGCAGGATGGGGAGTTTCCCAAGGATGCGATCGCCATCTTGCTCATCGTCGTTCTCAATGGCGTACTGGGCTACCTGCAGGAGAGTCGGGCGGAGAAAGCCCTGGCCGCCCTAAAGCAGCTGGCCTCTCCCGTGGTGCGAGTGGTGCGCGACGGCATCATCACCGATGTAGATGCAAAGAACTTGGTCCCAGGGGACGTGATGCTGCTGGAGGCGGGAGTGCAGATTGCTGCTGATGGCCGCCTGCTGGAGGCCGCCAACCTGTATGTACGCGAATCGGCCCTAACGGGGGAGGCAGAAGCCGCGCTCAAACGGGCGGAGGGGGTGCTGGCCGATGATACGCCACTGGGCGATCGCATCAATCTCGTTTTTCAGGGTACAGAGGTCACCCAGGGCCGTGCCGCAGCCGTGGTCACCGGCACGGGGCAGCACACGGAGCTGGGTCGCATTGCCACCATGCTCCAGTCTGTAGAAACGGAGCCCACGCCTCTGCAGCGCCGCATGACCCAGCTGGGCAACGTGCTGGTGACGGGGTCGCTGCTGCTGGTGGCCCTGGTGGTGGGCGGCGGCGTACTGCAGGCCGGCTGGGACCAGTTTGAATCGCTTCTGGAAGTATCCCTCAGTATGGCGGTGGCGGTGGTACCAGAAGGACTGCCCGCCGTGATTACCGTCACGCTGGCCCTGGGCACTCAGCGCATGGTGCGGCGGCACGCCCTGATCCGCAAACTTCCTGCCGTGGAAACCCTGGGTTCGGTCACCACCATCTGTTCTGACAAGACCGGTACGCTGACGCAAAACAAGATGGTGGTGCAGGCCCTCCATGTGGCGCAGCAGCGGCTGCGGGTAACGGGAGAGGGCTATGACCCGGAGGGCAATTTTCTGCTAGAGGGAGAGGTGGCCCTGGCAACTGGCGAGGCTCCTCCCGAAAACCATTCTCCCGCCGCCCATACTGAACTGCCCCATGCTGCCGCTCCCCTGACCGTTGCCGATCATCCCGCACTGACCCTGCTGCTGCTGGGCTGCAACCTCTGTAACGATGCGGCCCTCCAGCGGCAGAACGGCGACTGGGCGATCGTGGGCGATCCGACCGAAGGGGCCCTGCTGGCGCTGGCGGGCAAAGGGCAGATTGACCCGATTCACTGGCGGGAGCACCTGGCCCGCCTCGGGGAAGTGCCCTTCACCTCAGAACGGAAGCGCATGAGCGTGATTGTCAGCGATGAACAGGCTATCCTGGCGCAGCAGCAGCCCCAGGTAGCTGCGCTGCTACAGCGCTTTGCCGACAGGGAAGCGGCTCACCCAAAGCTCCTCTTCTCTAAAGGTTCGCCCGAGCTGGTGCTGGAGCGGTGTACCCATCACCTTACCAATGGCGATCGCCCCTCCCTTACGGACAGCGATCGCCAGGAGATTCTCCAGCAAAATAATCAGATGGCCAGCCGCGGACTGCGGGTACTGGGAGTGGCCTATAAACCCATCTCGTCCCGTGCTAACCCGACCGACTGGGAAGCAGAGGAAGACGATCTCGTCTGGCTGGGCCTAGTGGGGATGCTGGATGCGCCCCGTCCTGAGGCGCGGGAGGCGGTGAAGCGCTGTCGGGCGGCGGGCATTCGTCCGGTGATGATTACAGGCGATCATCAGCTTACGGCTCAGGCGATCGCCACCGATCTCGGCATGGCCCACAAAGACGACCTGGTGCTGCGGGGGCAAGACCTGGAGAAGCTGACGCCAGAGGAGCTGGAGACTCAGGTCGGTCAGGTAAACGTTTATGCGCGAGTAGCCCCAGAACACAAGCTGCGTATTGTCCAGGCCCTGCAGCGCCAGCGAGGGGTCATTGCTATGACTGGCGATGGGGTGAACGACGCCCCGGCATTGAAGCAGGCAGATATTGGCATCGCCATGGGCATCACCGGTACCGATGTCAGTAAAGAGGCCAGCGACATGGTGCTGCTGGACGATAACTTTGCCACCATCGTCGCTGCCACTGAAGAAGGACGGGTGGTGTATGACAACATCCGTCGCTTTGTGCGCTACATCCTAGGGTCCAACATTGGCGAAGTGCTCACCATTGCCGCCTCGCCCGTTCTCGTCCCGCTGGGGGGCGTACCCCTCAGCCCGCTGCAAATTCTGTGGATGAACCTGGTGACGGACGGGGTTCCCGCCCTGGCCCTAGCCGTGGAGCCGGGGGAACCCAACGTGATGAACCGCCCGCCCCACAACCCCAAAGAAAGTATTTTTGCCCGGGGGCTGGGGTCCTATATGGTGCGCATTGGCATCGTCTTTGCCATGATCTCGATTGCGCTGATGGTTTGGGCCTACGACTACACTCAGCAGACGGGAGGCGATCTAGACCGCTGGAAGACGATGGTGTTTACCACCCTCTGCATCGCCCAGATGGGGCACGCGATCGCCGCCCGCTCTGACACCCGCTTGGCCGTTGAAATGCGCCCCCTGTCCAACCCTTACGTGGTAGCGGCGGTAATTCTCACCACCATCCTGCAGCTCATGCTGATTTACGTGCCGCCCCTGCGGGCCTTCTTCGGCACCCAGGTGCTCAGTCCGTTTGAGCTGCTGATCTGCTTTGGGTTTAGCAGCCTGCTGTTCGTTTGGGTGGAGATTGAAAAGATCGCTATTCGCCTGTGGATGCGAGGAAGATCATCATGAGGCCGGTCCATCTCCACAGGTCTATCTCCACCCTACAGGTCTGAGTCCTCCCATCTATGGGCAGGGGCAAACGCTGCTTGCCCCTGCCGAAACGCGATCGCTAGACGAACACATCCTCCGTAATCGTGTCGGCATCGACGCCGCGCAGGGTCGCGATCGTCTTGTTGCCGTTGCTGATCACGGTTTTGTTGCCGTCTTGAACGATGTCAAGGTCGCTGAAGCTAACGTTGCCCCGCAGCTCCAGGCGATCGCCCTCCCCGAAGCTCCGAATCACGTCATTGTCATCGCGGTTGAGCAGGATGTAGAGATCATCCCCAGGGCCGCCGACCATCACGTCTCGGCCTCTGCCCCCGTTGATCACGTCGTCACCCGCGTTACCCTTGAGGCGATCGTCGCCGTTGTTACCAATCAGCTCGTCATCCCCAAGCCGACCGATGAGGCGATCATCACCGCCGCGGCCCCGGAGCAGGTCATCTCCCTCCATGCCCACTAGCCGCTCGTCTGCGCCAGAGCCATTGATTTGGATACCGGGCACAGGCGGCGGATCGAGGATGCCCTCCTGGATCTGTCCGCGAATTTCACCGCCGGGGAAGCCTTCGGTATGGACGTTCCAGTACAGCCCAATGTCTTCTCCTGGTTCAGCATTGCGGATCTCGCTAACAAACTGGCTGAGGTCAATGGACGCCTCATCCGTTTGCTCCCAAATGCCTGAGAGGGTGACAGAGCCGTCGTCGTTCTGGACGATGGTGAAATCATCCGCATCCTGCCCGGCGAATTCGGGAGCCACAAAGTCGATGAGTCCGATGGCAATGGGGCCATTCACGCCGCGATCGCCATCGTGGATGTGGACGCGGGTAACGTCATCATTGGGGTCATCGGTGAGATCCCCAATGCCCAGCGCCTCGCCAAAATCCAGGCCGTTGACGGTCAGGCTGTAGCTGAGGGCATCGCCGGTTTCGTTTAGGGTCAGGGTGGAGAATCCGGTAGCTTCTGAGCCGGTGGGGGCTGGCACTTCCTGGTCGCCCGTGAGGACGGAGGACAGCTCGACGGGGTCAGCAGTGGGGAAAACAGGATTCTCGGCCAGTACGCGGATGCGAACCACCTCAAAGCCCTCCGCCGTGAAGTCGGCGTTGGCGAAATCTGGGTCGCTCAGGATGGGACCGTCGGGAATGAAGCCCTCCGCCGGGACAATCACGCCATTTTCGTCTACGCCAGTATCCGGGTCTACCTGACCAAAGAAGGCCGTATTTGCTGGCAGTTCGTCGTTTAGCTCAGTCCCCGCATCCAGGACCTGGCTACCCAGCACGATGAAGTCAGCCCCGATAAAGTTACCGGCTTCATCAAAGATGGGATGAATGACTTCGTTGCCGTTGGCGATGAAGAAGTCATTGCTGGGAATCACCATGGAGGCGTAGTTAAAGAAGCGGTGGGTGGGGTTGGCATTATCCAGCTCCACCTCGAAGCTGACCGTCTCGCCAGGGTCGATGGGGCCGGGGGTTCCCTCTGGCCCCAAAATGGTTCCCTGGAGCGTGCCGAAGCCCGCCAAATCAAACTCTTGGGAAATTAGCTCGGTGAATCCGTCCTCCGCGAGGCTTTCTAGTCCGGGGGAGGCGGGGCGTCCGCGATCGTAGGTGTCGAAGCCGCCATCGTGAAAGCCGAACCATACCGGCGTCAAGAAGGTACCGTTTTCGGGGGAGAGGTTGGTAACCTCAATCGTTGCGTTGAACGTAGTCATACTGTCATTCCTTCCGTTGTAGCAAGGGGGGAAACTACGTCCAACAGCATAGCCACCCCACTTACGGCGGTTGCCTCAGTTTTAAAGAGGCAGATCAAACGACTGAAATCCAAACAAGTCAAGGATTAGGGGCGATCGCCAAATTTTCTTTAGCCAAATACTTGCTGCTTTCAGCGCTTTCTCAGGCTGGCCTCGCGATTTTCTCAGGGAGAAATTGGGGGGTTTTTAGATCCGGTCGTCATAATCAAATACACTCAACTGTGTTAGACGGGGTGGAGCAACGACGATGGCAGATTCTTTGCGAGCATCTAAAACCGGGCTGAGCTTGGTAGAACAGGCCCGACGGACCAAATGCTGGAACCGGACTGCACCGGTATGGTGCGATCGCGCCTTTACGTCACGGGCTACGTTAAACCGCTTTTGGGCGGGTCAATCTATTCGCCGAGAAGCATTTATAGCCATTTGTATGGCCGTCGGGGTTAATTGGCAGTGCGTTGCTGATGCTGAAGTTTCTTACCCGCGCAACTCCAGAAATCGCAAGGGGCAGCCCCGAGGCATTCGTATCCGTCGCTAGGGTAGCCGTGAACATCTAACCTAAGGTAGAGAGACAGGGTGTAGCGGGAAAGCCATGATAGGTATGACTTATCGAATATTGAAGGGTTCGGGAACCGGATAAAACCCCTGGCTTTAGACATGGGGATACAGATGGTTCCCGCGCTGGGCGAAGTCCAGCAGTCTGCCCAGTGCGGTACAATAGAACTGGTTTGAACCCCCAGGGTGAGTGGAAGCATCCAA
>JBHJGR010000057.1:0-11187 GCA_050331615.1 Elainellaceae cyanobacterium | reverse complement strand
AAAGATCATCCGGGCTGAGCTCTGTGCCGACAACCTCAGATACGACCTCCTGAGCGGGTCAAAGCTGATCAGTTCCAACCTCAGCGGGTCAAACCTCAACGGGGCTGAGTTCCGATATGCCAACCTCAGCGGGGCTGACCTCCGATACGCCAACCTCAGCGGTGCCGACCTCCGATGTGCCAACCTCAGCGGGGCTGACCTCAACTGTGCCCTACTCAGCGATGCCAACTTCAGCGATGCCATCCTCAGCCGGGCCCTGCTCCTGTTTATCAATTCACGGGAAGTTCTCAACCTTGAACCGCTGCAACTAGAGGCGGAACCTTCGCCTTTTTTATGCAACGTGGCACTGCCTTCCTATTCCCACAAACCAGATGTAGATCCCAATCGTGATTGCGATCGCATTCCCCAACTTTTGAGCGATCGCTATAAAATTTCGCTTGAAGAGGCTCAAGGGATTGTCGATGAAGCTCGACAACATCGGTGGGGCTAAACTTTAGACCCTACTCGGGCAAGCAGCGGGTGGGCGGTGAGCAGGTCGGTCACTGTCTCGCAGTAGACCGGATAGCCAAAGGTAGCTGGATTCACCGGATTATCGTAAGCAAAGTGGCGATAGCGGAGGCAGAACCGATCCCAGGCCGCCATCTGGATGCGAAAGACGCGAATGACCAGATCGGCGAAAGGCATCAAAGGCACCCCCAGGTAGGGGCGCTGGCGGTGGGCGCGGGCCAGTTCACGAATCGCCTGATTAGCGGTGAGAGCGGGATTTCCCAGGACGAGCGATCGCCCCTCTCCCTCTTTGGGCGGATGATCCACCAGATGAGCCACCACCTGAGCGATGTCCCTGGCGTGGACAAAGTGAAAGCTGCCGTCTACCCGAAAGAACCGGATCAGCCACAGCCACTTGAGCACATCCCCCAGACCGTTGGACAGGTGGGAGTAGGGCTTCTGAGCATCGCCGCCGAAGACCAGGGTGGGATAGACCGTAGTGATCTTGGGGGCGATCGCCACTTCCTTGAGCCGCTGGTGGCAGATATACTTTGAGCGAATGTAGTCTGTGCCCAGCTCCCCGGCTTGCTTCAAAGGCCGGTGATGACGGTCAAGGATGCTGGCGGTAGAGAAGTAGATGACCTGCTGGCAGCGATCGCCATCCAGATAGCTCATCAGCTCCAGGGTTTTGCTGACGTTGACATCAAAGGTGGCGATGGGGTCGCCCCAGGCGGCGGCGGTGAGGATGGCGGTGTCCATCGTCGCCAGCAAATCTTTGAATCGGTAAATATTGCGCAGATCCCCCGGCAGGACATGGACGTTTGCGCAGCCCTGCCAGGGAACCTGGAGCTTGTCGGGATGGCGCACCAGCAGAAACAGCTCGTGTTCCGTCTGCTGCATGAGCAGTTCCACCAGGTAGTGGCCGATGCAGCCACTGGCCCCGGTAATGAAAACACGCTGGCGGTTAGGCATGGACGGCGAGTAGCTGATCGGCCTGTTTAGCCGTCTCGAAGAAGCAGCGGACGTTGTCTTCCGGGGTGTCTTTGAGGACGCCGTGCCCCAGGTTGAGGATGTGGCCCCGACGACCCGCCTTGCGGATGGTATCGAGAACGCGATCGCGAATAAACGCCTGCGAGCCGTACAGCACCCCCGGATCTAGATTGCCCTGCACCTTCATGTCAGGCCCCAGGCGGCGGCGGGCATCGGCCATGTCCACCGTCCAGTCTACGCTGACGATGTCGGGCTGGGCCAGCACCATGCGCTCCAGCAGCCCCGCGCTGCCCGACACCAGCAGGATCAGGGGCGTGTCGGGGTGGGTGGCCCGCACCTGGTCAAACACCTGCTTTTGGTAGGGCAGGGCAAAGGTTTCATAATCCTGGGGGGAGAGCTGCCCGGCCCAGGAGTCAAACATCTGCACCACCTGGGCTCCGCAGTCAATCTGGTGGCGTACATAGGTGGCGATCGCCTCCGCCAGTTTCCCCAAAAACTGATGCAGCACCGTGGGGTCGGTGAAGGCCATGTTCTTGATCACGGAATAGGTTTTCGACCCTTTGCCTTCCACCGCGTAGGCCGCCAGCGTCCAGGGGGCACCGACGAATCCCAGTACGGTAGACTCGTTCTTCACCTCGTTTCGCAGCGCCTGGAGGATAGGGCGGATAAACGGCAGGGACTCGTCTGGCTCCAGCGGGCGCAGGGCGTCTACCTGGGCCTGGGTGCGAATGGGGTCGTGGATAATGGGGCCTTTACCCTCGGCAATGTCCATGTCGATGCCGATGCCCGGTAGGGGCGTGACGATGTCTGAGAAGAGAATCACCCCATCGGGACGGAAGGCGCGCCAGGGCTGGAGAGATACCTCCACCGCCACTTCGGGAATTTCTGACCGCTCCCGAAAGGAGGGATATTTCTCCCGCAGGTCGCGATAGGCTTTCATATATCGCCCCGCCTGCCGCATCATCCACACGGGGGGACGATCCAGGGTTTCACCACGAGCCGCACGGAGTAGGAGAGGAGTCTGGGACGATCCGGTCATTGCCAAAGCCCTTGTTAATCAATTCTTCAAAAAGTCCATTCGTAAGCTTAGCACCCTGCCTGAATCCTTTTGGCGACGGGACGGTGTGTCGTTACAATCTGCCATACAACCGCTCCATCGGTCGATGGGTAATTGAGTGCGGTAGATTGTGATGGGTAGGTCGAATCGTACGGGCAAATTCTGCCGAGTGATACAGGATTCGGCATTTCGCAGGTAGTATTTTTCCAGATAGTATTGAAGCGACTAGGGTCGGCAGCCATGGATATTCGCTCATTTTTCGAGAACAGTTGCGGCAAGTGGTTTTGCCAGCGCACCAGCCAGCACCTGACCTATAACCAGTCAGAGTGGAGCCGCACCGACGTGTGGCTTGAGCTGCTGCCCAATAGCGATCAGGCCGTTGTGGACCTGTGTGAGCAGCAGGGGCAGGATGCCGACCAGGCCATATGTGGCGTCACCGTACGCTGGGAAGGGTTTGTGGGGGCTGACCCGGCCAAACAGATGGGGCGGACCCTGCTGGTACCCATCGCTGATGGCACCGAGGAGGGCATGGGTACCCTACTGCGCCAGACCCTGAAGCCCCAACCCGTCACCAACCTGTCCTGCTATGTGCTGGACGACAGCGGCATTCTCTCCATCGTGTCGGAGCACGAGGATATGCGGATTGAAGAAAAAGTCTGGTTCGTCAGCGAAAATCTGCGCCTCCGCAGCAGCCTGCTCCAGCGCCCCGGTCGATTTGACACAACCTCGTTCTTCTCCGAGATTCGCGTGGGCGGAGCGAGCTGATGAGGAGTGTCTCAGTTAAAGGCTTTGTTCACGGCGCGTCTCCGATCACCTTATGATAAGGAAATCCGGCTATGGCGATCGCAACCTTCCCCCTCACCGACCTAGACGGCAGCAACGGCCTCGTCTTTAATGGCGTTGACCTCAATGATGGCACTGGCTTCTCCGTAAGCAGCGCTGGCGACGTGAACGACGACGGCATCGAAGATTTAATTATCGGCGCGATCGGCGTTGACCCTCTGCTAGCAGGCGATCCCACAGACGATATTCCTCCACAGGACGACCCCATTCCAGCCGACTTTTTTGGGGCCGCCTACGTTGTGTTTGGGGATGAAGACATTGGCGATCGCACCCCCTTTGACCTGGCCACCCTCGACGGTCAAGACGGGTTTATCATCGATACGTCTATTCCCGGTGGCCTGCTGGGAGCCTCGGTCAGCAGCGCTGGCGACTTCAGCGGTGACGGCATTAGCGATCTCATTATCAGCCGCCCCAGCACCACCGAAACCGTCGCGGGCACCGCTGATGGCTTTGTGCTCTTGGGCGGTAGCCAAATCGGGCGCACCGGCAGACTGGAGGTGGATGACCTCCCGCTTCAGCAGGGCTTTGCCTTCCAGGGAGAATCCTCAGCCGTGATTTCAGCCGTTAGCGACGCTGGGGACGTAAACGGCGACGGCTTAGACGATCTCATCATTGGAGACGCAGGCACCCCATTCCTGTTCACGACCGATCCTCCGGGACGGGCGGGCCGTGCCTACCTGGTGTTTGGGCGGGGCAATACAACGACCTTCGGCGATACCCTCGACCTCACAGCCCTGAACGAACTAACGGGAGTGGAGCTAATCGGAGACGAGGCTGATGACCTGACCGGCTTCTCCGTCAGTGGGTTGGGAGACATCAATGGCGACAATTTGGATGATGTCATCATCGGTGCGCCCACCAGCATCGAAGAGTCACCGGGGATATCCAGTCGGGCCTATGTTGTGTTCGGTAGCCGCACCCTAGGGCTTGACGGCAGCATCAACCTGTCTGAACTAGATGGGGAAGATGGCTTCATTATCAATGGCGAAGTAGCGCAATTCTTTCTGGAAGCAACTGAGGAATTTAATGACCTTGCCGGTGCTTCAGTTAGCAATGCTGGCGACGTGAATGACGACGGATTCAACGACCTAATTATCGGCGCACCCCAGGCCAATCCAGCGGCTACGGGACTGGGGGTCGGAGCGGCCTATGTCATCTTTGGTGGCCCCAATGTTGGGTCAGCGGGGGAGATCAGTCTGGCCGATCTGGACGGTGACGATGGCTTTGTCATTGACAACGTTGTCAGCTCTGACAGTATTGGCTTCAGCGATTTGGGGCTGGCCGTAAACGGGGGGCGGGATATCAACGGGGACGGATTGGCTGACCTGATTGTCAGCAATCCCAGCAGACTTCCCAGTAGCCTCACTTACATCATCTACGGCGACGCCGACCTAGGGGAGACAGGGCGTTTCGACCTGACCGCGCTGGACGGGGAGAATGGTTTTGCCATTGTTGGCGACAGCGGCGGCATTGGCTCCTCTGGTATGGCGCTGGCATTGAGCGACCTCGATGGCGATGACCTGGCCGATGTGGTGCTGGGTGCGCCGGAGGCACCCTTTACGCCGGGACTAGACTTGCCGCCCGGAAACGCCTTCGTTGTCTTCGGCGACACGGCTCCCACTGCTGAACTCAATGTGGTCACTGGCGGCATCGGCGATAATCGGCTCATCGGTTCCAGGGAGGATGACCAAATTGAAGGGCTGGCTGGGGATGACCTGCTGGGCGGTCGGGCCGGAGACGATACTCTGCTGGGGGGCGATGGGGACGACGTGCTCAAAGGGCATCGGGGCGAGGATGCGGTGCTGGGCGGCGCAGGCAACGATCGGGTCGTAGGCAATCGAGGGGCCGATATCGTGTCGGGAGGCGAGGGCGATGATGTGGTCAAGGGCAACCAGCAGTCCGATCGGCTGGCGGGCGGTTCGGGAGAAGACTCTCTGCGGGGCCAGGGCGGACGGGATTTCCTAGATGGTGGGCTGGGTGGCGATCGCCTCATTGGCGGATCGGGGAGCGATCGCTTCATTCTCCGCATTGGCGACGGCTCTGACACGATCAACGACTTTGGCCGGGGACGGGATGCCCTGCTGCTGGTGGATGGCCTGACGTTTGACCAGCTGGCGATCGCCACCACCGGCAGAATCACCGAAATTAGCTTGACCAGCACTGGCGAATTGCTGGCTACCGTTCGAGGTCGGGGAGCAAATAATATAGCGGAAGCCGACTTTATTGAGCAGGATTCGTTTACCTTGTTCTAGCCCATACGATATAGGGTTTTGGGCGTTAGAAACTTTGGGAACCGCTACTGGGCTTCTTCTCGTAGCACTGCAGACCTGCGTCAGATAGCATGATTTGGTAACCATGAATGCGGTCTAGCGTGCCGCTCAGGGCACCTTCCCAGTAGTCAAATTCACGGGCGCTTTCCAGAAACCGCTTAAACGTTTTTGTTTTGATATCAGCAAAGACGGCATAGCCACCGCCATCCACCTCGACGCGGGTAATGCCCTTACGGTAGGGGTCTGATAGGGGAACGCCGCTAAACCGGATGCGAATTTCAATCTTACCTTTTGCTGGCATGGGCTCTCGTTGAGAAGTGCTTTGGCGCTAACTTCGTTCAGACTGCTGAAGATTTATGCGATTGTAGCAGTTGTCTACCGTCTTGCGACCGATTCTGGGACTAATGGTTCACGGCAAACACGCCCGGACGTAAACCGAGTATCCTAATCATGAGAGAGACCCGTTTTCAATGGGTGCGAATGGGCCTGCTATTCGCGGCGCTGTGCGATCGCCCCCTCCATTGCCCACCCCCGCTCAACCGATTCCCATGACTGCCACCGTTGACTTCCTCAGCCAGCTCAATCCTTCCCAGCGTCAGGCCGTCGAGCACCACTGCGGTCCCCTTCTGGTAGTCGCGGGGGCCGGATCGGGAAAGACGCGGGCACTCACTTACCGCATCGCTAACCTGGTGCTCACCCATCGGGTCGATCCGCAAAACATCCTGGCGGTTACCTTCACCAACAAGGCGGCGCGGGAAATGAAGGAGCGGATTGAGAAGCTGTTTGCCGAGCAGGAGTCCCAGATCAAACACGGCAAGTCCCTGGAAGCCCTGGAAGCCTACCAGCAGGTGAAGGTGCGATCGCACGTCTATAAAACCCTCACCAAAGAGCTATGGATTGGCACCTTTCATGCCCTCTGCGCCCGCATCCTGCGCTTTGATATTGAGAAATTTGAGGACGAGCAGGGCCGCAAGTGGACGCGCAATTTCTCCATCTTTGACGAGTCGGATGTGCAGAGCCTGATTAAGCAGATCGTCACCGTCAAGCTCAATTTGGACGACAAGAAGTTCGACCCACGATCGGTGCGCTACACCATCAGCAACGCCAAAAACCAGGGCCAGTCCGCTGACGACTTTGAGCGGGAGCAGCCCAACTATCGGGGCCGGGTAATCGCCGACGTCTACCGCCACTACCAGTCTGCCCTGGCGGAAAACAACGCCCTGGACTTTGATGACCTGATCCGGGTGCCGGTGCAGCTCTTTCAGCAGAACGAGCCGGTGCTGACCTACTGGCACCAGCGCTTCCGCCACATTCTGGTGGACGAGTATCAGGACACCAACCGCACCCAGTACGACCTGATTCGCCTGCTGGTGACCAATGGAGCCAACTCTCAGGAGTTTAACGACTGGAATCACCGCTCCATTTTTGTGGTGGGCGACGCAGACCAGTGCTTGCCGCCGGACACCTCAATTCTGACGCCCCACGGGACGGTTCCCATCCATTCGCTCCAGGTTGGTGATGAAGTGCTCTCAACCCTGGGGAGCACAACTTTACATCCAGCAAAAATTACCCACGTCAAGCAAGGACATTTCCAGGGCACCCTGTGGTGCGTGCGGGTGGGCGATCGCCTCCTCAAGGGCACGCCCTACCACGTTTTGATGGCTCGCATGGTGCCATGTCCTGAGCGGTATTACGTCTATCTCATGTTCAGGGAGGACCGGGGCTACCGCATTGGTATTACGACCGGGCAGCGCTCCAATGATTACGGCAGGAAAGAGATTGGCTTCAAGGTGCGGGTCGCCCAGGAGAATGCCGATAAGCTGTGGGTTCTCAAGGCAACTAATCGCTACGAAGAAGCCGTCTACTACGAGGCTTACTTTGCCGCCAAATATGGTTTACCTACAATGGTTTTCCACGGTAGGGGTCGCAAGCTCAGCATCTCAGACGAAACGATCTTTAAACTCTTCACCGAGATTGACACCTTCACCAGAGCTGAAACGCTGATGCGGGATCTCTGGCTACACCCAGAGTTTCCCCACTATCGCCCCCAAAATGGCCTGCGGCGGCAGACGATCAACCTGACAATGTTCGGAAATGTCAGAAAAGACAGGCCCCAACCCAGATCCGATCACCGCATTCAGTGGTCGTCCAATCGAGCGGATATTGCGGCTAACTTAACCCGCGCCGGATATTCCTTGCGCCCCGGTAAGCTGCCGGGAACCTACCGCTACGAAACGGCCAGAGCGTCTTACCCGGAAGCGGTTGCGACTGTAAAAGCGATCGCAGAAGCAGGCGGCTTAGAAATTCGGCGTCGGGCCATTATCGAGAGCGAAGTCTACAACCTGCTGCCGCTATCCCACCTGCATCCCGGCATGCGAGTTCTATTGAACGTAGACGGGCAGCTCGCCGAGCAAGAAATTACTGAGGTTTGGCAGGAAGATTACGATGGCGCTGTTTACGACCTGGAGGTTGACGGGAGCCACAGCTACCTGGCAGAAGGAATGCTGGTGCACAACTCCATCTACTCCTTCCGGGCGGCGGATTTCACAATTTTGATGGACTTTCAGGGCGACTTTGGCGACGGTCTGGCTGACCTGGACACCCGCACCATGGTCAAGCTGGAGGAAAACTACCGCTCTACCGAAAACATCCTGGAGCTGGCCAACCATCTGATTGAAAACAACACCGAGCGCATCGACAAGGTGCTGCGGCCCACGCGGGGGCAGGGGGAGTCGGTCTACTGCTATCGCGCCGATGATGAAATTGCCGAGGCCCAGTACGTCGTCGGGCAAATTCGCAGCATGGCCCTCAACGACCCCAACCTCTCCTGGGGCGACTTTGCCATCCTCTACCGCACCAACGCCCAGTCCCGCGCCCTGGAGGAGGTGCTGGTGCGGTCGGGGACGCCCTACACGGTGGTGGGCGGCCTGCGGTTCTACGATCGCAAAGAGATCAAAGACGTGCTGGCCTATCTGCGGGCGATCGCCAACCCCTTCGACACCGTCAGCCTCAAGCGCGTTATCAACACTCCCCGTCGCGGCATCGGCAAAACCACCCTGGAGAAGCTGGACCAGGCCGCCACCCAGTTGGGTATGCCCCTCTGGGAGATTTTGCAGGATGAAACTTCGGTGAAAACCCTGGTGGGGCGATCGGCTAAGGGGGTGATTGGTTTTGCCCAGATCGTTCAAACCTGGCGGGAAAAAATCGATACCCTCCCCGCCTCCCAAATCGTCCAGGGAGTGCTTGACGATTCCGGCTATGTGGCCGACCTGAAGGCGCAGAGCACGGATGAAGCCGAGGACCGCCTGAACAACGTGCATGAGCTTTATAACGCCGTGCTGCAGTTCGAGGAGGAGAACGAAGACGCCACCCTGCCCCTCTTCCTGGCCAACGCCTCCCTGGCATCGGATCTGGACGACCTGAAGGAAGACACCGACAAGGTCTCCCTGATGACCCTGCACTCCTCCAAGGGGCTGGAGTTCCCTGTGGTGTTCCTCGTGGGGCTGGAGCAGGGGCTGTTCCCCAACTATCGCTCCCTGGAAGATCCGGCGGCCATTGAGGAGGAGCGCCGCCTTTGCTATGTGGGCATCACCCGCGCCCAGGAGCGGCTCTTCCTCACCTACGCCTGCGCCCGCCGCCTCTATGGCTCCCGCGAACCCGCCAGCCCCTCCCTGTTTTTGGGCGAGCTGCCCCGGGAAATGCTGCTGAGCAATACGGCCCGAGCCATTCCCACCCGCATGACCACCCCCATTCGGGAGATTAAGAAAGAGGGAGGCGATCGCCCCGGCACCCACGAGGATGACTGGACGGTGGGCGATTCCGTCATTCACAAAGCCTTTGGGGAAGGTCGGGTTACCCATATTTTTGGCGCGGGCAACAAGATCTGCCTCGCCATCAAGTTTCCCGGCCTGGGCCAGAAGATTGTCGATCCCAAAATCACGCCCCTCCAGCGGGTCGAATAGGAGTGATTCAGACGTTTCTACCTGAAATTGCTGGCTTTTTCCCCCGATAGCTTCCATATTCGGCCAAATCGCTGAGGCTCTTCAGCCGTCAACTTGTCTAGACTATGGCTACGAAGTAGGAAGTGCCTCGCTTCTGAGCGCCATCAATGCTGCACTCATCAAGGCGTATCGACAGACAAGAAATTCGACGGGAGACCTATGGGAACTACGACTGACCAGGCTCGATCCGCTCAAACCCAATCGTCCCTCCTTCAGGGCGAGGGGGACCGTAACTTCGTATTCGATCGCCTGTTCAATAATCTGACCCTTTCCGAAAAAGCAACCTTCACGCCAGAGCAGATTGATATCCTCAAGCAGGCGTGCGCTAAGCTTAATCCCCGCAAGCATCCCATTGATGTGCGGCTGAGCATTCCCGGCTTGGGTAAACGGGGGATGTACCTGGTGCTGCTAGCGGGCGAGGAACGGCGTACTGCCACCCGCATTCAGCCCCAGCGAAGTGCTTTCTGGAAATCGGCCAGCCTGGTTGTTGGCGTCGGCACACTCCTCGGCCTGACCTATGTTGGCTTTCGGGCGATCGCCTTCCAGCTCACCGTCTCTCAGATGTACGACCCCCATCCCACCTCGCTGCCCTGGATTAAGGATAAGCAGGTCTGCCGCGAGCAGGGCCGGGTCTGGGAAGGGGGGCAGTGCTGGGACGCCGAACACAGCCCTGAATTCTAGTTCACACCGGGCTTAAGCTGATTTCTCAAAATGGGCGATGCCTCGCTGGGCCAGTCGGGCGCTGCCATAGGCGGCTTCTGTGTGGGGCGATCGCTCCACTGCCACCCCCAACTGCCGCTGCCTGATTGCCGACCAGGCTTCATTCTGCGCCCCTCCCCCTGCCGTCAGTACGATTTGCAGCGGTGTCGCGCCCAGTTCCTGGAGGCGACCATAGCCCTGGACCTCGATGCGAGCCATGCTTTCCAGCAGACCGTGGAGGAAAGCGACGGGATCTTCAGGGCGCGGCTCCAAACGGGGCAGTAGCGCTGGGTCGTTGATGGGAAAGCGCTCCCCCGGCTGCGTCAGGGGATAGTAGTCGAGCGGACTTTCCTGGGCAGGAATCTGCTGGCTGAGGGTCGCCAGCTCATCTTCGCGGAAAAACTGCTTCAGCACCGCACCGCCCGTATTGGAAGCGCCGCCCACCAGCCAGAGATCCCCCAGCCGGTGGCTGTAGATGCCGCAGCGGTGGTCATCGACGCGGGTGGTGCTCAGCAGCTTTAGCACTAGCGTCGAGCCGAGGGAGGTGACGGCGGTGCCCGGCTGTTCGGCTCCACTGGCGAGGAAAGCGGCAATGCTGTCGGTGGTGCCAGCGCAGACCAGGCAGTCGCTGGGCAGGTGGTATTGGGTGGCGATCGCCCCCTGCACCTTGCCCACGGGCGTACCGGGAGCTACCACCCTGTGCAAAATCATTTCTGTGGGGATATGGGCCATCCAGTCGGGATAGCGCAGCTTGCCCACGTCGTAACCCAGCTTCAGGCTGTTGTGGTAATCGCTGACGCCGAGCTGGCCGTGGAGCAGAAAGCCGAGCCAGTCAGCCTGG